>JBIKSY010000310.1:0-4405 GCA_044348365.1 Chthoniobacteraceae bacterium | reverse complement strand
AATCCCAGATCTGCACCTGCGGCACGCCCCGCAGATAGACACCGCTGTCGCCGTCGGGCAGCGCCTTGTACTCGAGCAGCAGTTCGAAATCGCCGTAGTCCTTGTCGGTGGTGAGGTACAGACCCTTGCCGTCGTTGACCAATTCACCTTCCTCCACCCGCCAGTGCGCCCGGATGTGGTCAGCGGTTGCGTTGCCCTTCCCGTCCACGAGACCGCCTTCGATGGACTTGGCTTTGTAGGCTGCCAGTTGCTCCGGATTCATCGCCCAAAGGGCGGAGGGATCCGCGGTGCCCCAGCCATACCAGCCGTTCAGATTCTGGCCGTTGAAGAGCGGCTTGTACCCGTCGGGCGGGGTGTTGGCGTGGAGGCAGGAGAGGCTCAGACCGAGCAGCAGGCAGGACAATAGTTGTTTCATGGTTGGGGGAGGAAGGGACTCCCTTCGGCGCGCAGCAGACGTGCTGCGCGCCACGGGGTGGGAAAACTGTACCGAGCCGCCCCGCCGCCGCGAGCGAGAAAAGCGGCGCCGCGCCGTCAGCCCATCCTACCAGTTGTGGTAGTCCAGTCCGTAGACAATCGCGCCGCCTAGAAACCCGGTGAGGCCGACGAGCGCGGCGCCAAGAAAGAGGGCGCCCCGCAGCCGGGCCCGCTCCGGTGAACCCTCGCGGCATTCGAACAACACGGCGCAGCCCGCAGTCAGCACCGCCCAGACCGCGGTACCGGTACCCAGCCACTGGTGGAACTTGTAAACGCTTGAAACGCCAGAGTATACATTCAACCAACCCAGCGTTGCGGTGTTGAGGGCGCTGGCCGCTCCGAGTAACAACAAAAAGCGGGTGCAGGTGAGCCACGTCTCCTTGCGCGTCCACCAGCCGAGCGCCTCCGAAAGCACCGCCACCATCAGCAAGGCGATGGGAAAGTGCGTCGAGGCGGAGTGAAAAGAACCCAGCCATGCGGTGAGATGTTGGACAAACGTGCGTCCCGCCTTCGGCTTTTCGGGCTCCGGAGCTTGCGCCGACATCAGTTCCGCCTGCCGGGCGGCCTGGGCGGCGGGCAGCGCCGCGGGCGCACCGATCTGGATCCATTGCCGCAGGGCCAATTTCTCCGCCGCCGTGGCGACCCCGTGTTCACTGTCCTTGCCGGGCATCTCATCCTCGTTCACCAGACGGTACATCTCGGATTTGTCAGGGTCTCCGGGGACGACGTAATCCTCGTTGGCGGCTACGCGCTTGAGGTCCATCATATAGCCGAACTTGCCCTTGGGCTTGGCCAACTGAGCACCGTGGCAGTCGTTGCACTTGCCTTCAAACAGTTCGAACACCGCCGCCGTCACCAGCAAGGCCTCTTTGCTTTGCGCCTCGCCTTCAGGTGCCGCGGTTGCGGCGGAAAGCAGGCCGCCGAAAAGCAGACAGGCGAGGGCTGGGAGGAGCAGGTTGTTTTTCATGGGATGCTGTTAAGAATAACCCGCGGCGCGCGCCAAACAAAGGGTCCGGCCACCCCGGGGCCGCCTTGCCAGCGGTTTTGGGTCAGGAAAGCATCAGCCGGCTCGCCCAACTCGCAAGCCAGTTGCACAGCTCGGAGCGCGTCTGGGCCTCGTGCTGGGCGCCCTGGGGGTCCAGAATCCGGAAGCCGGTCCCCAGCGCCGCGCCGTTGACCACACACAGGGAGGAGCCGTTGTCGCGCAACTGGTTGCGCCCTTTCTCCAGTGCCGAGGCCCGGTCCCCGTCCAGCTCAAACTTCCAGCCCACGATACGGGCGGAGGGAAACAGGGTCCGCAGCCCGGGCAACAGCTTGGAAGCAGGCTCCAGAAAAATTTGCAGGCCTGCATGGTGACTTGGAATTTTCTTGGCCTGCAGTGGCTCGCCCTCGTGCGTGCACACCGAAACCACCCGGTAATCCGTCAGGGCCGCCGCGTGGAACACGATGTGGACCCCTTCGGGATCCGGAAGGGCCCGTAGTTGGGCGTCCAGATCCTCGTTGGTGCTGAAGCTGCCCAAAAGCAGGTTCGGTCCCGCGGGATCCCGATAGGTCGACGCCTCGCTCTTGAAGCAGGCCACCTCCCAGCCGTATTCCAGCAGGCACTCGGTGAGCCGCACCCCCAGCTCGCCGGAGGAAAAGTTCGTGATGCGCCTCATCGCATCAATCGGCGCGACGCCCGGGCCGCACGTGACGACCGCACGGGGGAGGTTTTTGGGGGAATGGGACGACATTGCACCGGATGCTACCAGCGCGCCGCTGAATATGTAACCCAAAATACCCTGACCCGAACCCAGCAACCACCCTGCGCCTTGACGGCTGACTCGCCTAGGGGTCTATTGGCCCGTCCTACCTTCCTCCCCTTTTTTTCATGAAGTGTCCCCGAGGTCTGAGTCTTGTTTCCCTGTTATGTTGCACGGCAGCCGCCCTGTTTATCGGGGGGTGCCAGACGGCGGACCTGCGCACCGGCGACGGTACGGTTTACCTAGGGGGATACGCCGCCAGGGACGGGGACCGTTCCAACTTTGACAACTATTCCCACTGGGACGGCGATGGTGTGTCGGGCGCCCCGCGGATCGCAATCCGTCTGCGCGAGCAGCGGGCCTACTTTTACAAGGGGGACGAGTTGGTGGGTGTGTCGACCATTTCCACGGGCCGGGAGGGCTTCGGTACGCCAAGCGGCAAGTTCAAGATCCTCCAGAAGGACAAGGACCATGCCTCTTCGTTGTACGGGGATTATGTGGACGCCAAGGGGGAGGTGGTGAAGCGGGACATTGACCGGAACAAGGATCCGATGCCCCCGGGGACGAAGTTTGACGGGGCGAAGATGCCCTACTTTATGCGGATTGTGGGTGGGGTGGGGATGCATCAGGGCTTTTTACCGGGTTATGCAGCCTCCCACGGGTGCATCCGGATGCCGATGAGGATGGCGGAGGCGTTTTTTAGAAACGTGGAAAAGGGCACGCCCGTGAGTATCGAGCCGTAGTGGCGACCCTGAGACTCCACCAGCGGAAACCACCAACCGCAGCTTTTGAAAAAACCTGAATGAAAGGCCGTCCGTGGCACTCAATTCGCTACGGTCGGCACCAGTGCCTCTTCTACGGAAAACTTCGCTTCACTGAAGCGCTGTCTCGGCTCACACCAATTTTACTACTTTCCCTCTCTTCTCCATGAGCTCCAAGCAATCCGACGGCACCTTCCTCGCCAATCCGACCCCCGTTGTGCACGCGCCGAACCAACAGTGGCGGCCGGTACACCCTTTCCTGAGGTGCGTCTCCGCGTTCCTGAGCGTGGTGCTGGCGCTGACTTGCGGCGGGCCTGTGCAGCAGGCTTTGGGACAAGTTGTCTTGTCCTCCGGAACCGTAACTTCCGGCACTTTTTACGTAAGCGACGCAAACCCGGCGGCGCTACTAAACACAGGAACCACGACGGCAGGAACCCTTACGGTAGCTCTCTACAGAACGAGCGCCACCGATCCTTATGTTTCATCCGGAACATTGATTGCGACACTCAATGCATCTACTTTTAGGCTAACGGTGGACACGCCCTTAGGCGCGATTGCCCCAATGAGCGTTACGCTTAGCTCAGCGGTCGCGAATGGAAGCCTAGGAAGCCTAGGCGGACTCGTGCTGACCCACTCTGTCGCCGCTGACGAGGTACTCGAACCTCTCTCAGTTTACCTGGACACCACAAAAATCACCCAACTAAACATTGGTAATTCAGGACTAACCGTTGAGAAAGGGATTGAAGCTAATTTTTCTGGGGAACCTGATACGGCCTCTCAAAGCATTGCCTTTCAAAAGATAAATTTAAGTGGAACCGGGCTTCTCCCAACTTTTACCGTTGGCGATAATCTCTCGGACTTGCCGTCCTATCTTGCCGGCAACGTTCTCGAACAAACGCCAGTCAGGGTGGAAAACTTACAGGCATCCCGTAAAACCCTTACAATCAACACCAAAACCAAACCCGGAGATTATGGCCTTTCCTCGGCGTGGCTTGATGTTGGGAGCAACATCGATATCAAAAAGGACGGTGCATTAGGCAATCTATTCCTACAAAAAGCCGGTTCGCAGACCACTCCTTTTTCCGGTACCATAACAATCAGTGAAGGGTTCGTGCACTTATCCGACGGTTTTTCCACCGTCTCAGGGGGGACGACAACAACTATTAGGTTTGCACCCTTGTCGGACCTTTCATACCCGACGCTCCGGGTGGCCGGCGTCAATGCAATTTCTAATATAATAGAAGACATAACAAAACCTGATCCGAACGATCCGGATGTATCAACGCTTGTGGCCACTCCTGATATTGAGGCCTTCGGTGGGTCAGGGACGTTAGTGCTGGAACTCGGAGCGGCGAATGTGTCGGTCGCGTCCCAAATTCGGGATTATAACACTTTAGATTTCAGTACGGAGCAGTCCACGCTTAGTCT
>JBIKSY010000448.1:0-4407 GCA_044348365.1 Chthoniobacteraceae bacterium | reverse complement strand
AAATGAACACTGACCCCCACTTACTGAACTCTGCCAGCGCTTCGACGCGTTCGAGCAAAAGGCTATCCGGTGGATTCCGATTGGCACCAGCCTGCCGGGTATTGTCGTGGGGGTGGTGGCGGTGCTGCGTTTTTTGGGGAAGGCTTGGTGGGCAGATGAATCGGGAGGGGCGGGGGTAGCGGAAAAGCTAGTCCAATTCAGAACTACCCTGTTGACGGGGATGCTTACAGAGCAACTCTAGTCTTCGAGGATATTTTTTCCGAAGTGGAAGGCAGGTCAAGGGTCAGGTTTCGAATACAGTTGCGATGCTTCTCCGCTAACCGGACAAAATTAATTCCAATTTCGCTCGTTGTGGGGGAGAACACCAACGCAATCATGTGTCCTTCCCTCTGCTCTGTGGAAATGAGAGCCCCGGCAAAAGGCTCTCCAGTTGGTACTTTTTCGACAACATAGTATCGAGGTTGTCCGCCGCTACATTGCCACTGAAGGTATCCGGAGATTGTCACCAGGTCGATTTGGCAAAGTTTGTCTTCTAATTCGATCCACACGTCATCTTTGGTAACATCAAGTGAGTGGGTGTGCGGCCACTCCGGCCCCGCTGGGAACTGTCCATCCGGTGCGGTGAAAGGTATTGGATAGGTATTCCTAATCGTACTTGCCGGATCAATTTTAAAGAGAATTTCGGTAGATCGTAACAGTAACTCGCTCTGGAAGTCGGCAAATGCTGGATACTTCCCGTGTACGCGTCCCTTTGAATCTAGTAGTTTATCTTCGTCTTTCACTGAGAAGCTGGCTTTCGCTTCGAGTACAACCAGATCTATGGACCAGCGGTTCCAGTGCAGTAACTCCTTCCGCATCGGAAAACATTCTTCTGCTGTACCGTCCATTGCGAACTGAGGGAATTGTTCTTTGAGCGGCTTTATCCATTGTCGAATTTCGTAGAGGTCGATTCCGTGATATGCCGCTTTCTTTTGAGCGCCAGCGGTAAACCCCGATGAGGATACGATTCCTCGATGCGTTAGTGACGGGATGTCCGACATTTTGATGCAAAGCTGCTCTACGTCCGGAATGTCGAGGGGCGAGCTCTCGTGCTTCACCTCGTACGCTTTGAATGCGTGCAGTAATTGCCCGCCAACAGTGACAGTTATATCGATGTCTCTTTTTTTCTCTGCTGCAGGGTCGTAAATCATATCACCAACCCGCACTTCAACTGCATCGGGATCCCATTTGAGGCAGCAGAGGCCGACCAAATACTGGATCAGCATTGGACTTAGGGGCGACTTGTGGCCGGTAGCTTTACGTCGATGCATATTAAAAGGAATAGGCGCTCTTGGGGACGTACAATTCGAGTATCAAGTCTTAAGATTAGGGTGGAATCTCGCCGGGAAAACATTATGTTCGATCGAGAATCTCTCATCGCTCTGGATCGTCGAAGTTCTAACTTCTTGAAAACTTGTTCCGAAATTTATGCGGCGATGGGAATATCGCGCCCCAGCGGCCCTCCGGGCTGTGCCTCTCGTATCTGTGTTCTCCCTCGGGTAAGGCCCAGTTCGGTCAGTCGCACACAAATAATGAAGTTCCAATTGGTTACAATGCTAACCTGTAAAGCTGTAGGAGAATAACCTATGAACGTTCCGAAGCTCATTGCAATCCTCGCCACAGCACTTTCGCTCGGCGCTGTTTCTCCCACTTACGCGGGTTTAAGGAAAGCGGCCTCCGATGCCGAGACCATCTCTCATGTGACCACCAAGACGCCTCAGGCAGCTCCGTTTTTTGCTTTACTCGCTGCGGCCAAACTCTCCGACAGCGCTGCGATGAAGAACGCATATTCGCAACGAATCCGCGACGAACCTTTGAGTTGCGACTGGAACAAAAACTTGAAAGAGGCACAAGCGAGTATCTCGGAGTTGTTTGGCGATTACAATCTAGCTCAATTCGACTTTGCATTCATTGGTGACACTCTCAAGGGCAAACTATCAATATTTCACAACGGCAAGCAAGCACCCGCGTTGAACGTCGTGAAGGAGGCAAATCAGTGGAAGCTAGATGAGCGATAATCTCACAGAACGTCGCCTAATCATGTGCTGCCCACGTCTCCCCTTCCTATGCAAAAATTAAGTTCCGCTGAATAATCCTGATAATCAATAGGTTGCGCAGTGCTGATTTCTCGAAAAGTTGTTCCTTTTTTCAAGCCGCTTACACTCTCTGTTTCACGGTTTGAGTTAATCAAACTGTAAGAGCACCGAACATGGCGATAAAAGACCCTGGAAAAGCAATCCGGAACAAGAAAATCAAAACGCTAGGAGAGCAGATAGATGACCTATTAGTCGAGATCCTCACATTAACAGGATATAAGACGGAGCAATCGTTAAATGCAAAATACGGCGGCAAATACGCCGATTACATTGACATTAAGAACGAGGTCATTGACTCTCCGGAACAGTTCATCGCACTCTACTTTCAAGGATTCCTCCGAACACTGGAGGGACTAGGAATTTATGCAAGACCGGGTAACAACTACTGCGATGCATATTTTTATGTGAAGTCACATGATAAGGTCCGCCAGTGGCTTAGGCTATTCCTTACCCGAACCTACCTACGTAATTACGAAGCGCTGTCTAAGCGACGCCCTGCCGTTGAAGATGCTGAAATCTGGATTGGCCAGAAGAATGCGTCATATGGGATCCTCGTTACTCCTCGTTTCAAGAATGGAATATGGGAGAACGACAAAAGCGCGATCCGTCATTTTAAGCCGAAGTACTGGACGATAGGTCATATTTTACAAACAGGCTTCGTTATCCCTGACGAAGACGATCGTATAACATTCAAAGACGTTGATGCCTATCTTTCCTTCTTTCGCAACACGCTTGTCCGCAACTCAGGCTCTTGTCATGAACTCGAGATTGCTAGGCGTTACTGCAGCTTCGTCAAGTCTAGAGAGAACCCTATAGACATTCCGTTACTTATTCCGGAATTTCGTTATGGAGGGAAGGCGACAGCACATGAACACCGGCTTGACTTTACTGTTATTGATCCTCACTTGCTAACTAAGGTCGGGTTTGAACTTTCCCCGTGGTCCACTCACGGGGTTCTAACCGGCACGAAGAACAAGACTCAGAAGGAAATTAACGAGGAGGCTCTAGCAAATTTTGAGAGGGAAATGAGGAAGCTAAAGGCATACTTCCGCCAAAGAGGTATACCGGTTATAGTTTACACTGATAAAGACCTTCAGGACTACGATCAGATCTTTACGGAGATTGCGGAGTATTTGACTCCTTCGGCCATGTCAAAAAAGCTGGAGTTTCACGCAATAGAAGAATTTCTATCGTTCGTGCCGCCAGTGTAATATCGACAATTTGTTTAAGAGAACGGGCTATATGCGGATACGGTCTATAAAAATACCCACGATAATGCATGAAGGTGTCGAGTCAACGGAATATCGTGGGGTGCAAAAATCTCGTTCCGTGCTGTTTGCGCCTCATTTCGGTGGTAAGCCGCTGAGCCGTTATTCGCAGCCCACTTTCCCCTGATCGGGTGGATTTCCAACTTCAGTCTCCCAGTCGCTCGCTCAAACCGTTTTCTCAAAAATTCTGAGAGAGTCCCAATTTCGCACTTTGTATCATCTGGCCCATCTGAGCTTGGATTCGCAATAAAAAGTTTTTGACATATACTCTATTTAGATTGTAGCATGCGCATGAAAAAAGAAGACAGCAATGACAGCAAGGAGACGCTTGAAAATAACAGAGTCTTCCTTTCATTTCTTGGCATCTTTTTTACTTCCCTATCTCTCTTAATCGCATGGGGAAAATGGTCGGAGATCGAGCAATGCCGTAATCTGCTTGAGAATGGAGTAGAAGAAGTCGCTACTGTTACGGATCAAGCCCAGACCATAAGCTTAATCAACAATCCACATCACGGAAGTCGGCCGCAAAAATTCACATGGGTTAAATTTGGACTGTATCGCGGGTCCACTAGGTTTGCGGTCCAAGGACCTACAGTTGATATTATCCACGAACCGATAAGCGAAGACGCTAACCCGAGAAAAGGATACAATTTGCTCGTAGGTCGTAAATCCGACGGACTTTTCTCCGTCTTCTCTGAAAATTACGGCTGGACAGCAGTGGTGTCCTGGTCTGTTTTAAGCGTCTTATGCGCTCTTGTGGGTTTAGGGGTGATAATTAGGGCCTTTTTTCCAAACGATAAGCAGAAAGCACAACAATCGTGAACCAATCAGGGGATACGTCATTCCGAGCAGAAAATCAGCTAATTCTTAGAGGTCGGCCCAACAACCAAATTCAGCGCGTATTTGAAACAAGAAACTAGGGGTCAGTGTTCATGTTCTTTCATTTTCTCAACCAGGAATACTCCGCGCCATATCGGAGCTTCATCAGAGGCAAATAACATCAG
>JBIKSY010000309.1:0-4425 GCA_044348365.1 Chthoniobacteraceae bacterium | reverse complement strand
AGCCCTCGTTGCGCAAGGAACTCGGCGAGCAACGCCAGAAACTCGGTGAGTTGCAGTCTGAAATCCAGCGCGTGGCGGACGCCTCGGAGGCTTCCGAACCGCTCTTTTCCAAGGCGCTGCAGGAGGCGCACCGGGGAACCGTCCAAAATCAGACCGACGCCAAATTAAAAGTCGCCTCAAACGCGATCGCCTACGGGCAACCGGCACTGGCGCGCAAGGCCGAAGCCGCAGCTGCAAAGGATCTCACCGAGTTGTCGGAGGCGGTGGGCAAGGCGGCGGATGAGGTGTTCGGGGATGACGCACAGGCTTTGAAAAAAGCCCGCGCGGTGGTGGACGCACTTGCCCGCGAGGCGCAACCCGAGGGGAAGCAACCGGGGCAACCGGGGCAACCGGGGCAACCGGGGCAACCGGGGCGACGGGATCCCATGGAAAGCCGGGGCCCCGCGGCAACCGCCGGACAGGGTGGGGGTGAGGCGGTTGCGCAAAACGGTTCTTATCAGGGTGGGGGAGACGGAGTGCCGGCGCAGAAACTGGGCGAATGGCTAGGTCAGCTTGACCGCGTGGAGGCGCTTTTGGAACGCCCCCACCTGCGGGCTGCGGTGGCACGCGTACAGCAGTCCGCAGAGCAACTCCGCGCCGACATGAAACGCAACGCAACCAAACCAAGTCCAAAGGCCATCGAGGACGGTCTGCTCGTGCCTCTGGCCCAGTTGCGGGATGCCATTTCCTCGGAGTTGGCGAGGAAGGCAGGCCGTGAGAGCGAGGGACCGGTCGACCGCGATCCTGTGCCGCGCAAGTTTGAGGAAAGCGTCCGCCGTTACTACGAGGCGCTGGGAGGCTCCCGCTGATGTCCGCAACATTCCCATTTCTTGCCGAGTTCAGTCTGGCGAGGGCGGACTCACTTTTGGGGGTTTGCAGCGTTGCGGTGTTGTTGAGCGGCGTGGTGTTCTGGTCCTACCGTTCCGTGCGGATGCCCGGTTGGAAGCGGGCATTGGCGCTGGGCAGCAAACTTTGTGGGTTTTTCCTTTTGCTGGCCTGCTGGCTGGAACCGCAGTGGCTAACGCGCGTGCCCAAGGAGCGCGCCAACTCGGTTGCGCTCCTTCTCGACGACTCCCGCAGCATGCGTTTGCCGGGGGACTCGCAACCCGGTGCGCGTTCCCGTGGCACAGTTTTACAGGAAGTCTGGTTCAAAGGCGCCACGACCTGGCGCGCTGTTTTGGCGCGGAATTTCCGTGTCCGCTCCTTCACGTTTGGGGCAAACCTCCGGGAAATGGGGCCCTCCACCCAGCTGACCTTTGGCGAAGGTCCCACCGCCCTCGCCTCTGCGCTGGGTCAGACCCTCGAGCGGGCAGGGGAGGCACCTTCCGCCATCCTCGTTTTTACCGACGGAGTGGCGAACGACCTGGCTGGCCTGGACTCCTCCGCATTGCCACCAGTGTATCCAGTCCTCCTAGGCAAACCTCTCACCACGCCCGATCTGGCCCTTGGAAGTGTCTCGAGCACCCTTTCCCCCTTTGAAGATGCTCCCGCCACCATTCAGGCCGAGGTGCGCGCCACCCATGCGGGCGCCCCGCGGATCCGGGTCCGCATCGAGGCGGTGGATCCGCAGCCCGGGGCCGGGACAAAATCGGTTCTCGCGGAGACCGAGGTGCAGGTTCCGGAGGCCACGGGACGGGCGGTGGCACAGCTTCAGTTTGAGCCTCTACGCGCCGGCGCAACCTTTTACCGGGTGACCATCGACAGCGCCCAAATTCCTGCTGCCAGCGAAGTCACCCTCGAGAACAACACCCGCCTTCTTTGCGTCAACCGGACGGCGGGACCGCACAAAATTCTGTACGTGGCCGGGCGTCCCAACTGGGAGTTCGGCGCCTTGCGCCGCGCCCTCGACGCCGATCCCGAGGTGCAGTTGCGCGCGCTCCTGCGGGTGGCAAAACGCGAACCGAAATTCACCTTCAAGGGCAGGGGAGGTGATACCACTAACCCCTTGTTCCGGGGTTTTCAGAACGGCGAAAACGCCGATGTCCAACGCTACGACCAGCCCGTGTTGGTCCGTGTGAATCTTGACTCGCCCGAGGAGCTCGCCGGTGGCTTTCCAAAAACCGCGGACGAACTGTTCGGCTTCAAGGGAATTATCCTGGCCAACCTCGAGGCGGAGTTTTTTACCCCCGAGCAGCAGCGACTCCTGCAGCGTTTTGTTGCCGAAAGGGGCGGTGGCCTGCTGATGCTTGGCGGTATGGAGAGTTTCGAGGGCGGTGGTTGGAGGGGAACTCCCGTCGAAACGCTCCTTCCCGTGTGGCTGGGAAAAGATTCCGTCCAGCCGCCCGGCGCCTTCCAATGGAGGCTCACCCGTGAAGGTCTCCTCGAACCCTGGATGCGCCGCCGCAAAACCGAAGCGGAGGAAAACTCTCGCGGGATTACCCTTCCTCCGCTGGAGGTGCTCAACAGCGTCCAGGGCGTCAAACCGGCGGCCTCGGTGCTAGCCCTCGGCCACCAGGGGGATGCCGCGCGGCCGGCGGTCGCCGTGCAGCGTTTTGGGCTGGGCCGCTCGGGAGCGCTCCTGGCCGGTGATTTGTTTCACTGGGGCATCGGCCAACCGGAGCACGCCCCGGACCTGGCAAAGTTTTGGCGGCAGCTGAGCCGCTGGCTGGTGGCCGACACGCCCGGCCCAGTGGATGTCAGCGCCCAATGGATTCCCGCCGCCCAGACGACCGGTCTCTCCGTACGGGTGCGCGACCGGGAGGCCCGGTTGGTGGAGGACGCAGAAGTGCTGGTCACCATCCGCCGCATTGGCGCCGACGATAAAGCCTCCGTGCAGCTCCGGGCCGAAGCCGCCCCGGAGGCGGGCGTCTACACGGTCGAATACCCGTTCCTCCAGCAGGGCGCGCTTGTGGCCCAGGCCGAGGCCCGTACCAGCACCGGCGTCTCGCTGGGCAGCGGTTCCGTTGGCTGGGTGCAGGATCCTTCCGAAGCCGAATTCAGCGCGCTGTCGGCTAACGTCCCGCAGCTTAAGGATCTGGCGGAAAAAACCGGTGGCCGGTTGGTTGGCTTGGAGGAACTGGATGCTTTGGTGCAGCAGCTTAAAAACGCGCCCAACCTCGCTACCGAAGTTCAAATCCGGCCCCTATGGCACACCGGATTTGTCTTCATGGCCGCTCTGCTGTGCTTTGTGGCTGAATGGTTTATCCGCCGCCAAAACGGAGCCTGCTGAGTATGCAAAATACTATTTTCCATAGGTTTACGATACTGAATCTCGTCCGGATTTTGACACCGCTGTGCCTGTGTTTAATGGCCGGAAACGCTCGCGCCGGGCATGAACTGCTGCTGGTGACCGGCCTTCCCGGACAGGCCGCATTCGGCTCTGAAATGGAGGCAACTGCAAAGGTTTGGACTGATGCAGCCAAACGGGGCGGGCACTCGATACAGGAGATTTCGGCCGGTTCGGGCCCGCAGCTTCCGAGGCTGCAAGCGGCCTTGGGCGCGGTTTCCGCGGATACGCCGGATCCGCTGTGGTTGGTGCTGCTCGGCCACGGAAGCGCCCAGGGCAAGTCGCCCCGTTTCAATCTGGAGGGGCCCGACCTGTCCGCAGAGAACTTGGCGCTGAGTCTGGCTCGGCTGCGGCGGCCCGTTATAGTGGTCGCCGGGTTTTCGTGCTCGGGCGCCTTCCTCAAGCCCTTGGCAGCCCCCGGGCGCATCATCCTGACAGCCACCCGCACAGGCGCGGAGGAAAACTGGACCCGTTTTCCGAGATTCTTTGCCGCCGCGCTGGCCGGCCTGGATGCCGACGCCAACGGAGACATGCAGGTTTCAGTTTTTGAGGCCTGGCAGCACGCGACCCAGGCGGCGGAATCGTCCTACAAGGACCAAGGCCGGTTGACCACGGAACATGCGGCGTTGGACGACCTCGGCGACGGCAAGGGCGGCGGGTCTGGACTCGGTATGAAGGCCGCCCAATGGCATCTGGTAGAGTGCTCGGCCGAAGCTGGACTGACGCCGGTGCAGCGTGCAGGACGCGAGGCGTTGGAGTTGGAACTCAACCGACTGCGGCAGGGCAAGGACAAGGTGCCTTCGGCTCAATACGCTGCGATGCTCGAGCAGTTGTTGTTGAAGCTGGCCCGGGTGTACGCGGGCCAGTCCGAGAACGAGTGAGGGCCCAAGGGGACGAGACACGGGAGGGTCATGTGGGGTTGCGGCTGGCGGCACCTGGCGCGGTGCGGGTCGCCTGCATTGACTCCATATGACATACATTGTGTGGTGTTATAATGCAGGGATCTGATGCCCCGGTCCTCGGGATGCACCCACTCCTCCTAGGCCCGCCGCAGCCCACAAAATTACTTTTTCCTCTCCTTCCACTCTGGCACTCTCCGGTCGCCTAGGGGTTGGCTCCGTGCAAGCCTCGGGCTTTCCCTGCCCTCCAATCGGCTGATT
>JBIKSY010000308.1:0-4435 GCA_044348365.1 Chthoniobacteraceae bacterium | reverse complement strand
GCTGCCGGCTCAAGGCGCGCCTAAAAAGGCAGGTCAGCCTGTTGCTTGCGCGGGTGGTCGGCCCCGGAGACGGCTCGATTCGGCGCCGGCTCAGGGGGTGCCGCCTCCCCTTGAAGCAACGCCAGCAGTCCCGCCTCGTCGAGCACGGGCACCGCCAAAGCCCGTGCCGCCTCCAGCTTGGAGCCCGCTTCCTCTCCAGCCACCAGAAAGTCGGTTTTGCCGGTTACGGAACCCGTCACGTTGCCTCCGGCCGCACGAATCCGCGCCTTGGCCTCGTCCCGACTCAGGTTGGGGAGCGTGCCCGTGAGAACGAAGGTCTTTCCGGCAGCAACCGCGGACCCCAAAGCCCCGGCGGACGCCGTGGCGCTGGCGGGTTGGATGTCCAATTCCCTGAGCTGCTTCAGGACGGAGAGTCCCTCGGGGGAGGCAAAGTACGCCTCGACTGCCGCGGCAACCACCGGTCCAACCGTGCAGATGATGCCGGCATAGCTGTCGGCCCCCTCGGCCACCTTGCGCTTGGAAGGCTGCGCAAACCTGCGCCCCACCAACAGGGCGTCCACCCGGCGGAGCTCTTGCCTGAGGGCTTCATGCTCCCCTTTGAGCTGTTCCTTCTCCCCGGCTGTCAGCTTGGCGTTCCTGCGCGCGGCCGGGTTCTTTTCCTCCAGAAGAGTCAGGAGGCTTTCCCGTTGGAGGACGGCGCGCAGCAACTCTGAGGCGGCGAGCGCCTCCAGGTCGAGGTGCGCAGCGGCCAGGTCGTAGGCGATGGTTTCGCCCACCTCCGGAATGGCGAGGGCGTGCAGCCAGCGGGAAAGCGGAAGGGTACGGGCCCGTCCGACGGCAGCGTTGAGTTTGGCGGCGTTTTTGGCCCCAAAGACGCGGGGTTCCTCCGGGGTGCCGAGGTTGAGTTCGGTGAGAATCGGGAGAAGGCGCTGCTGGTGCTCCAAGGCGAAGAGGTCCAGCGGAGCGTGCAAGGCGCCCGTTTCCACAAGCTTGTCGGCGACGATCCCGCCAAGCCCCTCGAGGTCGAGGGCGGTGCGCTTGGCCATGTACTCAAGCCGACGGGTCCGCTGGGCGGGGCAGTGCAGGTTGGGGCAGAGCCAGGCCACAAACTCCGGGTCGCGGCAGATCGGCCCCCGGCAGGCAGGGCAGAGGCCGCCCGTGGCCGCCTTAAAGTCAAAGGGTAGCGCGTCCGGTTGGCGTTTTTCCAGAACCACACGCACCACCGCGGGAATCACCTCGCCCGCTTTTTCGATCACCACGGTGTCCCCTACCCGGATGTCTTTGCGGCGGATTTCATCCTCGTTGTGCAGGGTGGCGCGGGAAATGGTGCTGCCCCTGAGGTGGACGGGCTCCAGATCCGCCACGGGGGTGACCACGCCGGTGCGGCCAACCTGAAAAAAGATGTCCCGCAGAAGGGTCTGTGCCTGTTCGGGGGCGAACTTGTAGGCCCGGGCCCAGCGGGGCGCCCGGGAGGTGAAGCCCGCCTGCGCCCTCATTGCAAGGGTGTTGAGCTTGATGACCGCCCCGTCGGTTTCGAAACCGAAGCCGTCGCGGACGGCGTCCAACGAGTCGATCGCGGCGACGACTTCCGCCGCGCTGTGGCAAAGCCGGTGGAAGGGCGGGGTCCGAAAGCCAAGCTGTGCGAGCCACTCAAGGAGGCCCGACTGCGTGTCGGGAGCGCCCTTGGGAACCTCGCCCAGCCCGTAGAGGATGAGCTCCAACGGCCGTTTGGCCACGGCAGCCGGATCCAGCAGCTTCAGTGAGCCCGCAGCCGCGTTCCGGGGGTTGGCAAAAGGCGCCTCCCCCGCGGCGATCATTTCCTCACAGATGCGCTCAAACCCTGCCAGGGGGAGGTACACCTCTCCCCGGACCTCCAATTCCGCGGGGGCGTTCTTGAGCTGCAGCGGCAGACTCCGAATGGTGCGGATGTTTTGGGTGATGTCATCCCCCCGCTCGCCGTCGCCCCGGGTCGCAGCAAGGAGCAGCCGGCCGTCTTGATAGCGCAGGGTGACGGCCACTCCGTCCACCTTGGGTTCGAGGAGCCAGTCCAGTTGCCGGCCGGGAAGCAGTTTCTCCACGGACTGGATCCACTTCGCCACGGCTGCCGGACCGTCCTTGTCGGCAAAGAGGTTGTCGAGGGAGAGCATGGGGACCCGGTGGGCAACCTGTTGGAAGCCCTCCAGCGGCTTGCCTCCGACGCGCTGCGTCGGCGAGTCCGGAGTCGCCAGGTGGGGGTGGGCCGCTTCCAATTCCCGGAGTTCGCGCAGCAGCAGGTCGTACTCACGGTCCGAGACCGTCGGCGCGGCCTCCTGGTAGTAGCGCTCGTCGTGTGCGCGGATCTCGGCTCGAAGCTGAAGGGCGCGAAGTTCTGGGGACATGGGTGCGGGGCAGTAAACCAAACAACCTCGGTATCAGACAGCAAAAGACACCTGGAGTGCAAGGTGACGCTCCGCCGACTCCCTAACGGCCTTGGCCGCAACCTCCCGCTCCGCAGGCAAACTCAGGTTTCATCTATACGCGGGCCCGCCCTCCGGAGGAGCCCGCCCTGGCAGTCACGGAGGACCGGTGCCTCCAAACCAAAAAAGCGCGCCCTCCACAAAATTTCTTCTGACCAGCCACTTTTGTCCCGCCCACAAACCGAGGCCACGACGGCTCGGCCTTGCCATGGGCGAAAGGGTGTCAAGTGCTGTTTTTTCGAGCAATGACGGATTGTAAATATAAGGTAAAAACCAAACTTTATCAGGCAAGCGGAGCGCCTGTAGTGTTTACATGCGCATGCAATAACTTGAGACTATCGCTCAGTTTCCCCCGGCCCTTCTCCCCCTTGTCTGTGCAAACCCTTGAACCAGCCGGAATCAGCGCTTCGTCCAGCGGCGGACCGTACGTCACGGTCCTCCGGGCACAGCCCGTTTTTGCGCCCGGGGACCGCCGCTCAAGGAGGGCCGCGCCCTCCCTGGTGGCCTTCCTTTTTCTGTTGCTGGGCCTGCTTTGCGAACCGCGCACGCTCTGGGCTTTGGGGCCGACAATCACAGCGTCACCCGCTTCGGTGACGGCCACAGTGGGGACGCCCGCCTCGTTTGCCGTGACGGCTACCGGCACCGGGACCTTGACCTACCAGTGGAAGCGGAACGGAACCCCCATCGCCGGTGCCACCAACAGCAGTTACACCATCGCCTCGGTCTCAACGGGAGACGCGGGCAATTATTCGGTCCTGATCACCGACTCGGTCGCCCCGGTGGAAAGCAGTCCGGTTGCCGTGCTGACGGTCCAGACTCCCGTGGACATCGGGACTCAACCCGCCTCGGCGATGGTCGTTCAGGGGAGCAGCCACACGATGGCGGTCACCCCCACGGGTACCCCTCCCTTCACCTACCAATGGAAGAAAAACAGCGTCAACATCGCCGGCGCGACAGCCTCAGCCTACACGGTCTCGAATGCCGCGGACACGGATACCGGCAATTACGAGGTGGTTGTTTCCAACCTTCTCAGCGGGGTGCCCTACACCAAAACGAGCAGTCTGGCCGTCCTCTCCGTGGTGATTCCACCTTCCATCACGGTGGAACCCTCCGCGTCGCGGGTGGCGGTGGGGACACCGGTGAACTTGAATGTGGGCGTTTCTGGCAGTCCGCCATTCACCTACCAGTGGAAGAAAAACTCGGTGAACCTGACCGGGGGGACGGCGGCGTCCTTTTCACTGTCCGCCGCACAACTCACCGACAGCGGCAGCTACTCTGTGGAAGTACGGAATTGGGCCGGCACCGCAAACAGCCAGACCACCCTGCTCAGCGTCGAGACTCCTCCCTCGGTGAGCACGCAGCCGCTTGGAGGCACGATCGCAGTCAACACGGGCACCACCTTCAGCGTGACCGCCAGCGGCACCGCCCCGCTCAGCTACCAGTGGAAAAAGAACGGCGCAGACATCCCCGGCGCCACCGCGACCACCTACGCCCTGCCTTCCGCGCAGCTCACCGACAGCGGCACCTACTCGGTGATGGTGGTCAACAACGTGGGGACAGCCACCAGTCTGGGGGCGGTGCTCAGCGTCGAAATCCCACCCTCGGTTGCCACACAGCCGCTCGGGCGCACGATCCCGGTAACCACGGGCACCTCCTTCAGCGTGACCGCCGCCGGCACTGGCCCCTTCAACTACCAGTGGAAGAAGAACGGCTCAAACCTCTCCGGCGCCACCGCGGCCACCTACTCCCTGACGAACGCGCAGCTCGCCGACAGCGGCACCTACTCGGTGGAGGTGCGCAACAACGTGGGCACCGACACCAGCTTGGGGGCGGTACTCAGTGTTGAGACCCCCCCCTCGGTGAGCACACAACCGCTCGGGGGCACGATCGCCGTCAACACGGGCACCACCTTCAGCGTGACCGCCAGCGGCACCGCCCCGCTCAGCTACCAGTGGAAAAAGAACGGCGCAGACATCCCC
>JBIKSY010000087.1:0-14615 GCA_044348365.1 Chthoniobacteraceae bacterium | reverse complement strand
CGGAGTACTTGGTGGAATACACCCCTCCGCCGCCGGCCCCCGCTCCGCCGCCCGGGACCCCGCCGAAGCCCGCGGGACCGCCGCCCGTGGTGATTGCCGCGCCGAAGGCGACCGTGGATTGAGTACCCTCTGCTCGGGTTTGGCCGGGGCTCCGGCCTTTCAACCCGTGACGGCTGCGGGTCTGGTGATGTGAACGTCGCGGAGGTACAGCGGCTCAAGGTCCGACGTCTGGACGATCCCACTTCCGGCCGCCGCCAGTTTGGCGAGTAGCGAGGCGCTTGGGAGCCGCACGCTCGCCTCCCATTCGGGCGGCAGCTCCTCGGTGGCGTAAACCACCCCCTGCGCCTTATCCAAATACGCGCGCAGGGCCCCGCCCGAATCCACCAGAAGCGGCCCCTCGACGCAGACACCCGCCTCCACCCGCGTGTAATACCAGGTGCCGCGGCGGGCGTCCCCGATGACTTGAAAACAACCGCTCCCCTCAGGCAGCGCCGCGACACTGGGGATCCCCACCAGTTCGCACCCCCACACCGCCTGTAGTCCCAGCGCGGCGGCAATCGTGATCCGCACCCCAGCGTAAGACCCGGGCCCCAGGCCAACCACGATTCTGTCCACCGCGCCCACAGGCTCCAACAGCCTCCAAAGCAGGGGGAAGAGGTCCGCTGAAAGAGAGCGCTTGGAGGCGAACGCCTCCTCAAAAACAAAGCTTCCACCCTCCCAAAGCGCCACCGATGCAAAATCCGTAGAAGCCTCCAAAGCAAGCACCTTCATTTTTCCACCTCCAATGTACGCTGGTCGCCCCCGCCGATTAAAAACCGCACCCGCACGGTGCCCTCGGGAAGCACCGAGGGAAAACGCTCCGCCCATTCCACCACCACCACGCCGTCCTCGAACAGGTACTCCTCCCAGCCGGTGTTACGCAGTTCCGAGGCCTCTTCCAACCGGTAAAAGTCGAAGTGAAACACCGGCAGGCGTCCCTCCCGGTATTCGTGGACGAGAGTGAAGGTCGGACTCGTCACCCCGGCCGGATCCCCTCCGAGCGCCTCCACCAGCCCCTTGGTGAAATGCGTCTTGCCCGCCCCCAGGTCCCCAATCAAAGCCACCACCGCCCCTTTTTTCAGGGTGGCTGCCAGCCGGCCGCCGGCGGCCTGGGTTTCTTCGGGGCTATTGGAAATGATCGTATCCACGGAGATTAAAAATAGCACGGGGACGCAACCCCTCCCCAGCTTCCAGCAGGCGCCCGACCCGGGTGAGGGGCACCCGGGGAAAAGCGCGCTTCCATTCGGCGATTAATCCTTCCACCTGCTCCGGGCAGACGGCCAGCAGCATTTCAAAATCCTCCCCGTCGGCGCAGGCCGCCTCGACCGAACACCCCCGCCGGCGGGGGAGCGCCTCCAACTCCAGCTCCAGTCCGCAGCCGCTTGCCCGCGCCAGCCTCGGCCCGTCCTTGGCCAGACCATCGGAAAGGTCCATCATTGCGTTGGGCAGAAAGTGGGCCGTGAGCCAGCGGGCCTCGGCCAGTCGAGGTTTGAAATCAAGGTGGTGGCCGCTCTTCAAAGAGCCGCCCAGACGGCCCGTGACCAGCACGACGTCCCCCGGCCGCCCGCCGGAACGCCGCACACAACGCTCCGGTTCCACGCGCCCGGTCAAAAATACGCTGCACACCAGAGGCCCGCCCGAGTGGGTCGTCTCCCCGCCCACCACCGCCACGCCATGCGCCCGCGCAGCCTTTGCCAGACCGCGGTACAGGTCCCGCAACTTCGTCCACGGAGTTGCAGGAGCCGCCGTCACACTCACAAGCGCATGCAGGGGCAGTCCACCCATGGCCGCCACGTCGCTGATCGCCCGGCAGAGGGCCTTCCAGCCAACCCGTGCCATCTTTTCCCCGGACAGGAAGTGCACCCCCTCGACCACCGCGTCCGCCTTGAGCAGGGACCACCCGTCGGCGGAGGCCCCCTCGACGATCGCGCAGTCATCCCCCGGGCCCTCCAACACGTCGCCGCCTGCGACTGGCAGCAGGCCCACCAACCGCTCCACCAACACATCCTCCCCCAAGGCGGCAAGGGTCAGTGCTGCATCCATCCCCGCGCCTCCATGTACAACTGGACCAGACCAAGTCCGTTAAAGCAGGCATGCATCGCAATGCACACCCACAGCGAGCCGTAGCGCTCCAACAGCACCGTCTGGCACAGCGACAGGATGAAGAGCCCCGGAATCACCCCGGCATAGCCGTGGCAGACGGCAAACAGCGAGCTGACCACCAACGCCGAACCCACCGCCCCAATGTAGCGCTTGAGCGTCACATAAAAGTAGCCACGGAAGAGAATCTCCTCCAACAAAGGCGCCCCCAGAAAGGCCGACGCCACCACCAACCAGACGGCCCGCGAGTCCCCCGTTTCCACCGAGTTGCGGAAGAGCGACACAAGCGCCTGCTCCTGCCCGGTTCCCGGCACAAACCGCTCCCAAAGCAGGCCCGTCGCGTAAATGGGCGGGAGGGCCGTCAGCAGGGAAAGCGCGGCCCTCAGCAAAAACGAAGAGGCGGCGTCCCAGCTTAAATGAAAGGCCTTCAGCAGGGGCACGGGGCGCATTCCCACAAACAACAGCACCGTGACCAGCACCGCTGCCATAAAGCCCGCGTTGTTCCAGACCTGTTCCGGCCGCAGCCCGGGCTGGGGCTCGGCCTTGAACAAAAACATCATGCCCGAGGCGGCGAAATACAACCCGAGGGAGGAGGCCAGAAAAAGATCGGGCAGCCCGAAGTATTGCACGCTGACCCGCCCCCCCCTCTGCCCCAGGCTCCGCGCCACCCAAAGGTAGTAGAGAAGGCCCCCGGCAACGGGAAGGCTCAACAACAACCAGACCAGAAGACGGGATTCCGAGCTCAAAAAGGAAAACGGCTGGGCGCCAAAGAAGGGTGGGAAAACCGCGCCCCGGCTAGGGCATCAAGGCGGGGGAGAGAAAATACAACCGCCCGCTCTGGAGCTTGGTTCCACTGGGCGCCCCGATTTCGAGCTTCAGCTTTCCCGCCGGGCGGGGTGCCTCGCTCAAGAAGCGCACCAGCTTTCCAAAGGCCAGCGGTGTCGTAAACCGGATCGCCTCGGCACCTGGCGCATTGCCAAGCTCGCGGGCCTTTTCCAGCGCCTGCTCGAACCCTCCCAGCTCATCGACGAGACGCTCCTTGAGCGCGTCGCTTCCGGAAACAATCCGCCCGTCGGCCACGCCCTTGCGCAACTCCGCTTCCTCCAGCTTCCGTTCCCTCGCCACGATCCCCACAAACTTGTCGTAGGACTGGTTGATGAGCCCCTGGACGTATTCCCGCTCGGCCTCGGTCAACTCGCGCGCGCCGTTGAGCAGGTCCTTGAACTTGCCGCTCTTAAAGGTGAGCACCTCCAAACCCACCTTCTCAAGCAGGTTCTGGTAGTTGACGCTCTGCATGATCACGCCGATGGAGGCCGTGATGCTTGTCTCGTGCGCGTACAGGTAGCTGCCGCCGCAGGCCACGTAGTAGCCGCCGGAGGCCGCCACCGCGTCCATGCTCACCACCACCGGCTTTTTCGCGCGCGTCTTGGCGACTTCCTCGTAAAGAATGTCCGAGGCCGTCACCTCGCCCCCGGGCGAGTCGATGCGCAGGAGAATCGCCGCCACGGAGTTGTCATTCCGGGCCTGCTTGAACTCCGCAAGCAGGTCGTCCAGACCCGACTCCCCGATTTCGCCGGGTTCCGCGGTGCTGATGACCCCTCGCAGGGAAATGACTGCGATGCGCTTTCCTGCGGCACCCTCTCCGGCAGCCACCACGGTCTCTTCCCCAAAGGGCGAGCTGGGGGAACTTGAAATGGCCGTGCGCACCCCCTTGCCGGAACGTCCGGTGAAAAAAGCGAGATTGACGATCGCGCTTACAAGAAGCGCCACCACTAAAAAAGCAGTCAAACAGCCGGTTCGTTTCTCGCTCATAACTCAGCAGACTGATTCAAGTTTCACCCCGCCGCAAGCCGCGAGAATCAGGGAAGCACAAACCCCGGCCCACCCGCAGGCACCCGCTTTTGGAACGCTGCTCCCGGGATCAAGGCTCAAGCCGGATCGACTCCACTTCCACCGCGTCGCCGGGCTTGAGCGCCTCGATGCGCAGCATCAGCCGCTGCAGCCCGCCCTTGTAGCCAGGCTGGCCCTTGAGCGAGAAGGTCCGCTCACTCCGGTTGTCTCCCACCGGCACCTCAAACACGGCGCTCCCTTCGGGATCCTCGGGGCGGATCCCCTTCCATGCCACGCGCAGCCTCCCGGTCTGCGCCTTCCACATCGCGTTAACCTTCAACGTGCCGGCAGACTCCGCCCGCCAAAAGGTCGCCGGCCCGTCCAAAAACAACGTCGCCGCCTGCGCCTGCAGCCGCCACACCCCCGCCAGGGGCACCCCTCCGTCGACTCCCCCGCGCACGCTCCAGCCCATCCGCCCCTTCTCAAAACGGTACGCAGGCAGACCGCGCTTGCTCTCCCACCCCTTCACCAGCCCCCGGATCTCGCCCACCGTCCCGGGAATCAGCCGGGTCTCATATTCGTAGACAATGTTGTGGTCCATGTGCTCCAACCCCACCGGCGCCAGATAACCGCTCGAATTGTCCCGCGGCCCCTGTTTGGAAGGGTCCCCCGCGACCCAACCCTGCTTCCAGTAGGTCGTGGCAGGCTGCCACACCCCAAGCCCAATCCCGTTGGCGTCCACCAGCGCCGCCCAATGCTCCGTGGCGGTGAAGCTTTTCCACGGCGGCCCCGGGTCCACCCACTCGTTCAACGCCTCGCCGGTAAAGGGCCGGTCCCCCGTGTAGCTCACCACCTTCCGAAACTCCCCGTTGGTGTAGACCGCCGGCAACTCCTGATGCCGCGCCGGATAAAACGTGCGGTCCTCCCTCCGGTTGGTCACCCGGCACCGCACCTGCACCGCCTGACCCTCCAACCGAATCCAGCTCTCCATTTCGCAGTCCCCCTCCACCCCGGCCAGCGGCCACTGCATCGGCACCACCCGCGAATACATCTCCCCGTCCGCATTCCGGTGCTCCAGCACACGGGCCGGGTTCCCCGCCCAATCCCCCGACTGCACCGGATTCCAGCCCAGCGCCCGCCAGGCCGGATGCGGCTGCACCCCGCGCGGCACAAACGGCACCGGGCCGCTGTAAAAAGACATCTGCACCTGCCTGCCGTGGTCAAAATTGTTGATCAACTCCCGGCCGTCCTTGCGCCCCATGAGCGAGGTGATCGAGCCCCCCATCTTCAGATCGACCCCCACCCGCACCTTGTCGTTTTCCAGCCAGCTCATCTCGGGCTCAAACCTCGGTGGCGCCGCCTGCGCCAGAGAGCATCCGCCGCCCAGCAGCGCACATGTCACGCCCACCACCCTCCACAAGGCACCCCGGGAAGCCTCTCCCTGCCGGCCCGGGCCGGCTTCCCTCCCCCTCTGGTTTAGCTCTAAGATTTCCATGGCTTCGGTCTAATGCTATTGCCCAATCCTACTCCGGAAAAGACCTGAAAACAACCACGCTCGCGCCGGTTGTCTTCCGTCCCCCAACCGCCCCTCCCATGCGCCTCCTCCCCACCGGCCTCTCCCTCTTGTGCCTCTCCCTCGCAGCCACGGCTTTCGCCGCCGAGACCACCCTCCCCCTGTGGCCCGAGGGCGCCCCCGGCAAGATGCTGCCGCCTTCCGAGGCCACCCTGAAGTCGATCGCCGGGATCGCCCCACGCAACGGGGCGAGCGAAACCCATATTACCGAACCCTCCCTGACAGTCTACCCGGCGGCCCAACCCAACGGAGCGGCCGTGCTCGTCGCCCCAGGCGGTGGGTACTGGTTTCTCTCCACGCGCAACGAAGGCACACTTGTATGCGAATGGCTCAACCAACTCGGCATCACCGCGGCCCTGCTCCACTACCGGGTCCCGACCCGCGACAACACGCCCCCGCACGAACTGCCCGTCCAAGACGCCCAGCGGGCCCTCGGGTTGCTGCGTAGCCGTTCCAAGGAGTTCGGCATAGACCCCAACCGGGTGGGCGTCCTCGGCTTTTCCGCGGGCGCCAACCTGGTCGGACACCTTTCCTGGGACCGGTCCGCGCGCGGCTACACGCAAAAGGAGGGTCTGGATGACCCGAGGGGGCCCGATTTCACCGTCTTCATCTACGGAGGCGGCTTTCTGGAACCAGGGGACCCCACGAGGTTTCGCGAAGGCTTTTCCCTGCCCAAGGATGCCTGCCCCGCCTTTTTCGCAGTTGCCCACGACGACAAGAACAACCCGCTGGAGGCGGCCATGCTCTACCTCGAGTACAAGAAACTGGCGCGCCCGGCCGAACTACACATCTACGCCACAGGCGGCCACGGCTACGGCATGTCGCGCAAAAACATGCCCGCCGGGCAGTGGTTTGAACGCTGCGGCGAATGGATGGCCGCGATGGGTTTTCTCAAGCCCACCCCCTGATTCGAACCCCTCCTCCCCCTTTTAACCCCACACCATGGACCAGTCTTCTTCCCGCGGCCCGTTTTTCACCGCCCTCGGCGCCCTCTGCCTGCTAGCCCCGCTCCATAACGCCCAATCCGCGGACTGGGCCGTCTGGCGCGGCCCCACGGGCGACGGCGTCAGCACCGAAAAGGAGTTTCCCCTCCGCTGGAGCGCCACGGAAAACGTGACTTGGAAAACACCCTGCCCCCCGGGACACGCCTCTCCGGTGGTCTTTGGAGACAAGGTTTTTACGGCAGCGTACGACGCACAGACCGAGGCCCGCATGCTGCTCTGCTTTGCACGCCACACCGGCGCCGAGCTCTGGCGCCGCAACGTGCTCAAGGCCTCCCCGGAACGGGTCCACACCGAAAATTCGCGGGCCTCGAGCACACCGGCCTGCGACGGAGAGAAGGTGTACTGTTCGTTTCTGGACGGCCGCGAACCGGTCATCGCGGCCTACACCCTTGAGGGGGAGCCGGCGTGGAGCGTACGCCCCGGCCTCTTCAGCAGCGTGCACGGCTACTGCAGCACCCCGGTGTTGTGGAAGGACAAGGTCATCGTCAATTGCGACCACGACGGCCCCGGCTACATCGTGGCGCTCTCTCGCAAGGACGGCCGGGAGTTGTGGCGCATCGAGCGGCCCAACCGCACCCGCAGCTACGTGGCACCCCTCCTCCGGGAGGTCAACGGACAGACCCAGATGGTTCTTTCCGGCTCCAAATGCATCGCCTCCTATGACCCAGAAACCGGGGCGCTGCTCTGGATCATCGACGGCCCCACCGACCAGTTCGTCGCTTCGATGGTATACAGCACCAGCCACAACCTTTTCTACATGACCGGCGGCTTTCCCAAGCACCATGTCATGGCCATCAAACCCGACGGCAAAGGAAACGTGTCCGCCTCCCACGTCGCCTGGCATCACAATCCCCCCTCGGCCGTGGGCGTTTCCTACGTCCCCTCCCCGCTGCTGGAGGGAAACTGGCTGCTCCTCACCGATGACCGCGGCTTCGCCCACGCCTTCAACGCCACAACCGGGGAAGTCGTCTGGAACGAACGCTTTGGACGCCAACACGCCTCCCTCGTGAGCGCCGGCGGCCTCGTCTACTTCCTCAACGACGCGGGCGAATGCAGGGTCGTGCGGCCGGCCGACAAGTTTGCCGTCCTCGCCACCAACGCGCTCGGTGAAAACAGCTACGCCTCCCCAGCCCTCAGCGACGGACAGATCTTTTTGCGCACCGACAAACACCTCTGGTGCGTCGGCACCCGCCGCGCGGCCGGAAACAGCGTGGCGAAACAGCACAACTGAGCCGCGCCCAAGTTGCCTGATTTCCGTCGCCCGTGACTTTACGGAGGACTGCCGACGGGAACGCCCTGAGCCCAGCGGTTCGCATCCCTCACAAAAACACCGCTCCCGGCCCTATCCGGCGTCTTTTGCTTTTGAGTTTCCGGTACCGAATGGCCTTCCATCAAGTCTAGCCAGATTAAGGCGCATCGTAGTGGTACCTGAGCTGAGCGATGAGAATGCCGCCCTCCACTGCTTTGTAGATGATCCTGTGTTCAGAATCGATCCGGCGATTCGATTCCAGCCCTCTTTTGACTCAGCAATACTCTGTTGGAGTGCGTTCTGTGAACATTGTTGACATGGGGGTATTTTCTGACTTTTTTTCTGACTGTATGCCAAGCCTCCACCAAGACCCAAAAGGACGCTCGAAGTTTTGGTACGCATCCTTCCGAGCGGCGGATGGTCGCTGGTTAAAGAAAAGCACCAAGACGACGGACCGCAGGCTCGCGTTTAAGTTGGCCATGGAATGGGAGGGGATGAGTGCCAAGGGAAAGCAGGGTGCCCTTGTGGAGGCTCAGGTGCGCAGGGTGGTCTCCGAGATTGTTGAGCAGGCGACTGGAGAGGTTTTGCATTTTGCGAAGGCGGCGGACTACTTCGCCGACTGGCTCAAGAGCAAGGAACACTCGACCTCCAAGGCGACATTCGCGAAGTACAAGCAGGGGGCCCGCGAGTTTGTGGATTCTCTGGGCGCGAGGGCCGCCCTTCCGCTGAATGCGATCGGGTCTCCTGATGTGAACCGATTTAAGGAGGCGCTGCTTGGAAAGGGGCTGACTCCCTCGAGTGTGAACAACCTCCTCAAGGTCATCAGCGCAGCCTTTGAGAAGGCTCGGAAACAGGGCTTGCGCCCCGATAATCCGGTGGAGGCGGTGGACCGGCTCAGAGACGCTGAGAAGGACCATGTGGACCCATTCACAGCGGGACAGGTTCGCTCCCTGATTCAATCCGCGGAGGGGGATTGGAAGGGATTCATCCTTCTTGCGGCATACACCGGTCTTCGGCTGATGGACACGGTTCGGTTGACCTGGGGGAACCTCAACCTCGAGGCCGGCACGCTCAAAACCAAGTTGGGTAAGGTCAAGACGGTGCTGGAAGTAGACCTTCACCCTGATTTTTTGCGGTGGCTGGATTCCCGCCCCAGAGGGCTTCCCCGTGCCCCGCTTCTTCCCGACCTTGCAGCGCAAAAACAATCCACCTTGAGCAAGGGGTTTGCCCGGATCATGCGGACCGCGGGCATTCAAGGGAGAATGATCCGCGAGGCTCGAGGCAGTGCCGGCCGGAGCCGGAGCAGCCTGACCGAACACTCTCTCCGGCACACCTTCATCTCAGGGCTCGCGAACACCGGGACCCCGATTGATTTGCGGAAGGAACTGGCCGGGCACGCTGACGAGGCGGTTCACAAGCTATACACCCACCACGACTCTGAGAGGCGCAGGGCGGCTATTCAGGCCCTGCCGAATTATTTGTAGGCGGAGAGATCGCCAAAATACGTCTCCACCCCAAAATCTTCCTCCCCCCCCAAAGCGCTGTTTGGTGGTTCATCCTGAGGAAAGGATTCCCCGACTTGATCGGCCGTGTCGGCCCAATTCGCCATTTGTTCCAGTATCCTGCGAATCCACTCCATGGGGCGAAGCCCCTCGGGAACCATGCTGTCCAACTCACGGTACAGGGCACTCCTTGAGACGCCCCTCTGTTTCGCAATTAGGCCCATGATGCCAACACTCCGCTCCCTTTGGCTGCTCCGAGCTTGTTGCTCTGCCCGGGCTTTGAGGACATCCCGAATGAGGCCAAGGAACTCGCGGTTGTGCTCAAGAAAAGGCGCAACGTCTCTCTGAATGAGGGCTCCTGACCTAATTCCCTCAGCCAAGGGCATATCCAATTTTGATTTGTCAGGCTCTGAAAGGTGGCGGCGCAACTCAAGAGAGGCGCACCCAATTTCCAGCGCTGCTCTCAGTGCCCAAATCTCAACCGCCGCCATTTGCGGGCTTGCCATTGCAGACTTGATGGATTTCGCAGCCTGTTGAAAGGATCTGAGGTCTTTTGATTTAAGGGGCCTTCCAACGGCTTTTTCGAGCGCCTCTAGACTTCCCATTGTACCGAGTTTGCCCAATGCGGAAGACTCGCGAACCCGCCAGCGCTTTCCCTTGCGGTACTGCCCGGGGATTTTCCCCTCGTGGGCGAGGCGCTGAACTTTCCTCCCACAGAGCCCCATAATCCTAGCAAGCTGTGGGAGCGAATAGGTCCGTCTAGTTTTGTTGCCACTGTGTAAATCCGACAAAATGGTCATTTTTGGGACAACTCAATTTTAAGTGTACGGGAGCGTCAAGAACGTTCCTGACATTTAAAAATGAATGCTCACTTCAAAACCATCGGGCACTCCCTCGCGGGAGCGCAGAGCCTCACAACCCAACCCGTCACCCTTGGGGCCGTTCAGGTCGTCGGTCCCGAGTTTGTCGGCTACACCGAAGCCCGTGCGCTGTTCGGGCTGTCCCGAACTCACCTTTACAAACTGGGCAAGGAGGGGCGGGTGAAAACCGTCTCTCTCCGCGCAAAGGGCACGACTCGCGGCCGTCGTCTCTACTCCGTGGACTCCATCCGCGCCCTCCTCAACGCAGCAATGGAGGAGGCCAAGTAATATGCCGTCTCTCAACGTTTCGAGGGCGCTCGCTCCCGGGGGACCGTACCCCGCAAAAATTGTGGAAGCGGTGGAGCGCGAAAGTAAGGCGGGAAATCCCATGATCGAGCTCAGGGTTAAAGTTGGGGGGGCCGGCTGCTCAGTAGAGATCCGGGATTACCTTGTATTCACGGCGAACAACCTCGGGGCTCTTACGCAGTTTGCGGCGGCAATCGGGCTCCGGGTGCCAACGCATGAGGGCGAGAGCCTTTGTATCGAGGCTGATGACTGCCTGGGCCAGCGTGCCCTGGTTGAAATTGGGAACAGTGACCGGGTGAGCCCCAAGACCGGGAACCCGTACCTCGAGATCACCAAGTGGCTCCCGCTACCCGCGGCCGACACTCAACTGCACCCCTACTAAAAACTAAGCCCTCGCATTCCGGGGAGGAACAGAAGGGCGAAGAGCTTTGGCGAGCGTTCACAAGGCTGCTTCTCCCCGGTGCGTGGGCGCAAGCCTGATTATGATTTTTCCAAAAAAAGCGGTGGTGAGCCTGAGCGCCCCACCCGAGCACGGTATCCATTCAGCAATCATGGGAAATGCACGCAAGCTTTGGCGTGCCGGTTTCACTCAAGACAGTGCGACCCGCGCTCTTCTACAGTGGGGAGAGGATCACGTCTTCCGGCGTAAAGTGGCTCCAAAGGAAATTCTGGATGCGATCAATACCGCATACAAAACCCCGCCCAAGGGGCTGTTCGCAAAATGTCCCAAGGGAGTTTCAAAAAGCCCGCAGTGGCCCGTGCCTAATCCAGAGAAGCGCTCCCGACTGATAGACCCCCGGGTTGACCAGTACGCCCTTTGGGAGTCGAGCCCGTGGCAGAGAGGCAACACAAGCGCCCTCAAGACCCGGTTCATTCTGGAGCGCCTGTTTCCCGGCAATCCGTTGGTGTGCATGGGCTGGGATGTGGAGGTTTTTGACACACTTCCGCTCTCGGAATGGCGGCATCCGGAAAGGATGCAACTTGTGGTTCCATCCGCGATGTCCGCCCGCAAAGGACAGAAGCAGGATGGGAGCGGGGAATCCGCGCACAGTTTGGCGAACACGGGACCGAGGCGGTTTCTGGTTGTGGATTTTGACGACTATAGCGGCCGGGACATCCATGCGGCGGCAGCGTGGTACCTTGGAGCACTTCTTCCGCTTGCGCTTGTCACGTGGACAGGTGGCAAAGGCCTTCATGCCTGGTTCTTTGTTGCTGGGAAGTCGGATCCCGAACTTCGCGCCTTCTTCTCCCTCGCTTGCGAGCTGGGAGCGGACCAAAGGCTCTGGACACGGTCCCAGTTCGCCCGGGTTCCTGATGGCTCGAGGGATGATGGTGGGAAAGGAACAACCCAACATGTGATCTACTTCAATCCGGAGGTGTGCGAATGAGCACCGAAAAAACATATACCGGAGAACTCGACGAGGGCGCAGTGCTCCTGCCGGAAGGCGCACCCGGCTTGGAAGTGGGTGAGTTTCCTTTGGGCTCCTTCCCCCCAATTTTGCGGGCTTACGCGCAGAGCTTGTCAGCAACCTACGAAGTTCCTGCCCCTTTGTACTTGGGGATGATGCTGGGGGCGCTTTCGGGGGCGGCCGGCAAGGGGTTTCAACTTTCCGGCGGTGCCTCCGGGTGGAGCAATTACGCGAACCTCTTTCTGTTGTTCGGACTTGAGACGGGAGCTGGCAAAAGCGTGGTGAACGCGATTGTGCAGCCCATTCAGGCGGAGCAGAGCCGCAGAAAGCAGGAATGGGAATGCGAGCGGCTTCCCGTTTTGAAGGCGCATCTGGAGAGGCTGAAAAAAGAGCTCAAGGACCTGGGCATGGAAGCGGGGCAGCCCGAGAGAAATAGACTCGCCAAGGAGATTGCACTCAAAGAAGGCGCAATGGTTTACGAACCGGCGCTCATGTTGGGAAGTTGCACTACCGCGGCGCTCGCCAAAAATCTTCAGAACATGGAGCACGAGACCGCCCTTCTTTTTTCTCCCGAGGCGGGCGACCTAGTGCGAGTAGCGTTGGGGCTTTACCGAGAGACGGGAATGGATGCGGACTTGCTCTTATCCGGGTTTACTTGCGAGCCCTACGCACAGAACCGCGTAGGAACGGGGAATGTGGACATCAAGAATCCGTGTCTCTCCATTCTTGGAATGGTGCAGCCTTCGATTATCCGCGAGGTCCTCGCGCACAAGGAGGCAAAGGAGCGAGGTTTACTGGGACGGTTTCTGTTTCTGCCTTTGAGTCATCCACTGGTTCCGGATGGAGGCAACCGTCCTCCAATCAGTAGCGATGAGAGGGCGGGATGGGAGGCACTCCTCGAGCGGGTCCTAAAAATGAGACTCGAGAGCCAAGGGAGCCCGCACCTTGTTGAATGCACATCCGGCGCAAAGGAGGTTTTCCGAGTCGCTCACAACGAGTCCTTGGAGTGGATCAACGGGCAACACCAAGACCTGCGGCCGTGGCTTGTGAGATACAGGGAGCAGGCTTTGCGCGTGGCGCTGTGCCTGCACCTCGCTCAGGATCCGGGGCCAACGCAACTGTCAGAAGAGACCGCGCGTCACGCTGTTGCTTTCGTGCGGTGGAGTGTGGCGCAACTCTTTGAGATGCTCCACTCGAGCCGCAGTGAAACACTCCGGGAGCGGCTTCAGGAGATGGCGGCGCTTGTGGCCGAGTCGGAATACGTCACCTTTCGCGAACTCAGGCGAAAAGGATTTCAGGAGGCAGAGGTGCGGCAGTTGTGCGAGCTCTCGGGGGGTGAGTTGGAGGAATACACCCACACCCCGCTAGGCGGCGGCACCCCATCCCCGCGGGTCAGACTCAGGGCGGTCGCTGTGAGTGAGGCGTAAACCTGAGCCGGTTGGCACGGTTGGCGCAGTTGGCATGGGTTTCAATGCGGAGGAGCGGTTGTGTTCCTTACTCGAACTTGGTGCCAACCGTGCCAACCGTGCCAACCGCTTCGAGAGCACTGTTTGTATGAATGAACACGAAGTATACTCCTGCCCTGGGGTTCCTCACCCCCGACCCGGGGACACACTCCTCCCCGGTTGGGGCACCCAAGTTTCAATGGAGTACCGCCTGTGGATCGCATCCGAGGACGAGTGTCTCGAGTGGGCGAAGGAATTGTGGCAATTGGAACTGGTGGCGAAGGCTCGCGGTTACCCGAAGAGGTGGGCGGCTCAGATTGCCCGCAATCGAGTGGCGTGGAGAGAGGCCTTTGCCATCAGAGACAGGGCCATGGCTCCTGATGTTGCTGGGTTTGATGAGGTGGGCAGGACTTGATCTCCCCCCCGGTAGGGAGTCTCCTAAACCGGCTTCTCGTCGGGGTGAGGTCAGGGACGCGTGCTCCTTTTTTGTGACAGGACCGAATTATTTCGGGGTAACAAAACCGCGTATTGTATACAATTCGGCATGGCTCGACCTCAGGAATCCCTAAGCAAGGTGGCCGGCGTATTCGGCGTGACGCGGCAGACGGTTTATAAATGGAAGCACTCTGGCGCTCCGTTTGATTCTGCGGACTCTCTCCTCGACTGGCTTAAACTCTCGCCTGACCGGCGCCTATTCGACCGAGTCAGTCCAGAGTGCCCCGAGTTGCGGCAGAAGCTGACAAAGGTCTTGAGCGTTGACGAGGCGGTGCACGAGTTGGCCGACATCTTCGGCGTGACGTATCCAACGGCGCAAAGCTGGATCGGCAGGGGCGCCCCCGTGGAGGATCCCTTCGCGATGGCTGAGTGGGCGATGAAAGAGCCGGGTGTCTTCGACGGCTTCACCCGCACCCACGAGACCGCGGACATGGTCGAAGCGATCGAGGATCCCGAGTTGGAAGTGGAAATCCGGTCGGCACTGATCGGTTGGCGAGCATCGCCCGCGTATCGCGCCTGGAGGCGCTGGGCGATCGCTTTGTAGACATTCGCTTGAGTGTCTCAAACCTGAAAGAGGCGCGACTCGTTCGAGGCGGTGCGGTTGCTGCGGGCTCTTCCGTGAGAAGGAACAAGAGTGGCCCGCGGCCGGTGAATTTCCTGCAGGATCCCTCGAAGACCACTAATAACATCGGAGCCGATTTTCTGACTTTCTTTCTGAAAACCCCTCCTCGGAACCTTTGTTTCTCTTTAACTCCCTGAAAATCAAGGGAAGTGGCTGGGGCCGGAATCGAACCGGCGAGACC
>JBIKSY010000086.1:0-14651 GCA_044348365.1 Chthoniobacteraceae bacterium | reverse complement strand
GTCTCCCACCCCTACGAGTACCTCCAGTCGATCGTCCGCTCGAACGCCCGTCCTGAACGCGAGTATCCGTCCACCGGATTCCGGCTCGCGCGCCGCATCCCCTCCACCGTCGCCGGAGGACCACCATGATCCGCCGAATCCCCAGATTGAACCCGCGGTGGATGGCCCTTGCGCTGCCCCTGCTCGGCGGCGAGCTCGCTGCCACCCCGGCTTGGCGCGCCCAGCTCGAGCCGATGTTCGAGGCGCATTGCCTCAACTGCCACGACGCGGACGAGAGGAAAGGCGGACTCGATCTGAGCGTGCTCCCCTGGAATCCGGCAGACGCCGGAAATCAACAGCTGTGGACAAAGCTTTTCGACCAAGTGGAGAAGGACGAGATGCCGCCCAAGCGGAAACCCCGCCCGCCGGGGGAGCTGCGCCACGGCTATCTCGCGGCCTTGCGCGGAGCCCTGCACCGAGATTCGATGGAGCGGCAACAACGCGATGGGCGGGTTTTGTTTCGCAGGCTGAACCGTGCGGAGTACGCGAATATGCTGCATGATCTGCTGGGCACGGACACGGCGTTGCAAAGCCTCCTGCCGCAGGATCCGACGGCGGGCGGCTTCGACAACATCGGAGCCGCGCTCAACCTCTCGACCGAGCACCTCGAACGCTACCTGCTGGCCGCCGACCGCGCCCTCAAGGCGGCCACCGTGACAACGCCGCCGCCCACTCGGGCGAAGACACGCCTCGACTACTCCGAGACGTGGCACGACTGGAACCACGGCTTTCAGACGGGAGCGTGGGCCGTGTCGCCCGAGGGATTCTTGGCCATTTACTGGGGCGGCAGCGGCCCGCCGCACGGGACGCTCCGCGCATGGTCACCGCCCGTGCCGGACGAGCGCTATCGGTTCCGGGTGCGGGCGCGCGCCATGATCACGAAGGAGGGCCACCTGGCGAAGCCGGCCGACCGATCCCGGCCGGACCGGAACATCATGCTCAAGCTGGCCCTCACCGGGGAGTCGCCGTCCAGCGCCACGTACGGGGAGGAGTTTCACGAGATGAGCCCGTTGGAATTCGGCGAGTTCACCTACGAAGCCACGGTGCCCGAGAGACACACGCTCTACGTCGCGCCGCATCGCATCGTGCCGGAGACAGCTGGGGAAAAGCCGATGGAGCGGGGACTTTGCGCGGTGGTGGAATGGGTGGAAATCGAGGGCCCGCTTTATGAAGCATGGCCGCCCGCCGGCCATCGGCTGCTTTACGGTGACCTGCCGCTCGTGCCCGAAAACGCCGCGGAGCCGGAAAAAAACCTCCGCCCGTATTCACAGCAGCCCGACGCCGATGCCGCCCGACTCCTGCGCGGATTTCTCGGCCGCGTATTCCGCCGGCCGGCAACCGATCAGGAAGTGGCCGAGCATCTGGCTCTCTTCAGTGAGCAGCAGCGCGCCGGGAGGCGTTTCGACGAGTCGCTCCGGGCCGCCTACAAGATGGCGCTGTGTTCGCCCGGGTTTCTCTTTCTCCGGGAAAAGCCCGGGCGCCTCGATGATTTCGCGTTGGCCACCCGCCTGAGTCTGGCGCTTTGGAGTAGCGCCCCCGACGAGGAACTGCTCCGGGAGGCGGCCGTGGGCGGACTCTCGAACCCCGCGACGCTGCGCGCGCAAACGGAGCGGTTGCTCGCGTCCCCGAAGGCCCGGCGCTTTTCCCAAACTTTTCTCGGCGGCTGGCTGAACCTGCGTGAAATCGACTTCACCCAGCCCGACACCAAGCTCTACCCCGAGTTCGAGCCGTACCTCCAGCACAGCATGCTGCGTGAGAGCGAGGCGTTCTTCGAAACGCTGCTGCGCGGCAACCTCAGCATCCGCAATGTGGTCCACAGCGATTTCCTGATGCTCAACGAACGGTTGGCCGAGCACTACGGCATTGCCGGCGTGAAGGGCGATCACATCCGCCGCGTCCCGCTCCCGGCGGATTCACACCGCGGCGGTTTCCTCACGCAGGCCGCCGTCTTGAAAGTCTCCGCGAACGGCACCTCCACCTCGCCCGTCGTGAGGGGAGCCTACGTGCTTGATCGCATCCTCGGCTCCCCGCCCGCTCCGCCCCCCAAGGACGTGCCCTCGCTCGAGCCCGACATCCGGGGCGCCACCACCATCCGCGAACAATTGACCAAACACCGCGACCAACCGGCGTGTGCCGGTTGCCATGCCAAGCTCGACCCGCCCGGGTTTGCCCTGGAGAACTTCGACGTCACCGGTCGCTGGCGGACCAGCTACCGTGCGATCCCGGAGAAAGCGAAGGACGCCATAGTGAAGATTCCAGGCAGCGACATCCGCCACTACATCGAGGGCCCCGCGGTCGATCCGAGCTACACGCTCGCCGACGGGCGGACCTTTCGCGACATCGACGAGTTCAAGCAACTCCTGCTGGCGCATCCCGAGCAACTCGCCCGTTGTGTGGTGGAAAAGCTCGCCGCTCATCTCACAGGGGCAACCGTGCAGTTTGCCGACCGCGAAGTCGTCACGGAAATCGTCTCCCGCACCCGCCCGGGAGACTTCGGCCTGCGCGATCTCCTGCACGAAGTCATTCAAAGCCGCCTGTTCCTCCACAAGTGATTTACGCCATGAAAAACGTCACCTTCACGACACGTCGAACGCTTTCCCGCCGGACGTTCCTCAAAGGCACGGGGGTCGCCCTCGCCCTGCCGTGGCTCGACGCGATGCACGCCGCGTTCGCCACCGAACCGGTGGCCCCGCGGCGGTTCATCGGCATCCTGAACTACTTCAGCTTTCACGCGCCGTACCTTTTTCCAGCAGAGCAGGGCACGGAGTACACACCCACCCCCTACCTTGAACTGCTCGGCGAACACCGCCGCGACTTCAGCCTCATCTCCGGACTTAACCACCCCGAAGTGCGCGACGGCCATTCCTCCGACAAGTCGTTCTTTACCGGCGCCCCGCGCCCTGGGGCGCCCTCGTTCCGGAACACAGTTTCACTCGACCAACTCGCCGCTTCCCGAATCGGCAGGTCGACCCGCTTTGCCTCGCTGAATTTTTCCACGAGCGGAAACTATAGCTGTAGCTACACCCCAAGCGGCGTGGCCGTACCGCCCGAAACGAGCGCCGCGCGCATGTTTGCCCGCCTGTTCGTCGACGGCACCCCAGCGGAGGTCACCGAAGAGGTCGCCCGCATCGGCGAAGGGCAGTCGATCCTCGACCGCATTTCCGGCCAGGCCCGGCAACTTCAGCGCGACGTCGGCTCCGCCGACCGCGACAAACTGGACCAGTACTTCACGAGCGTGCGCGAGTTGGAGGGCCGCATGAAAAAAGCCGAGGCCTACGCCCGCCAGTCCAAGCCCAGTCCCGGCGTCGCCCCAATCCGCGATCCCGGACTCGGTGAGGACACCGCACATTTCGGCTGCATGATGGACGTCGCCCGCCTCGCGCTGCAGACCGATCTCACCCGGATTGTCACCCTTTACTTCGTCGGTACGAGCAAGACCCCCTCGCGCCCCGCCGACAGTTTTGCCTACCACGACCTCAGCCATCACGGACAGGACAAGGGAAAGATCGAACGACTGGCCATTCTTGAGCGGGACGTCATCCACGAGTGGGGCGGCCTGATCGGCAAACTCAAGTCCACCCCCGAACACGGTCGCCGGCTCCTCGACCAGACCATGGTCGTCATGGGCGCAGGCATGGGCAACGCCTCCAGCCACGACGCGACGAACCTGCCCATTCTCGTGGCCGGAGGCGGATTCAAGCACGGACGTCACATCGCCCATGATCCGAAAAGCCCGCCGCCACTCTGCAACCTTTGGGTCCAGACGCTGCAACACCTCGGCGTCGAAACCGAGAAATTCGGTTCGAGCAAGGGCCGGGCGATCGCCGGGCTGGAAGTGGCTTGAACCCCTGCAGAAGGAAACCGCGGACGAACACGCCTCCAGAGTCGAGAACCAGCCACCCAGCGATATCCGAAACGACACCGGTGGTTGACCAACGCCGCCGTTGAAAAAAAGTGCCCCGAGGGCCACCTAGAGACCAGGGGTAGCGCTTTGATTTTTGTTTCCGCTTCTGGGCTTTACACGCTTTTCAGAGACGCAACTCCATAAAGCTCGAGCATCAAGAAAAAGGGAGCGGCCAGATTTTAGAAACACCACTTCGTAAGTGGCATTGACAAAGTTGCTCTCTGGATACTCAATCAGGCAGACGAGTCATTTTCCCACATGGTCGCACCTGAACTACTCTCGAGAATCAATGAACGGCGTGTGCTTGAATTTATTCAGACCAATGGGCCGTCTTCCCGGGCTGAAATGGCGCGAGCTTGTGAAATGAGCGCTCCGACTGCCTCTAAGGCCGTGGCATCGTTGATTAGGCATGGATTTCTTGAGGAACGGGGCTTAAGCGAGGGGTTCGGTCGGCCGGGAAAGTTGCTGCAGCTTGATGCAAAGAGCGCAAACGTTCTTGGGGTCGTCATCGATAAAGACTCCTGCTGGATAGGCAGCGCCAGACTCGATGGCGAAGTATCGCAGGAAAGTGAGTGTTCGTTTGCGACGCCAGAAACGTATCCGGATCTGCTCTCGGCGATTGAGCGGCATGTGGCGGATCTCGTTGTCGGCGGCGTCACCAGCTTGGGATCGCGGTTTCGCGGAGTCGGGTTGAGTGTTCCTGGCCTGCTGAACTCGCGACTGGATCGGACCGTCATCTCGCCTAATCTACACCTTCTCAACGGTCAGTCTCTGGCCTCCGACCTGAGCCGCCGTCTGGGGTTGCGGTGCGTCGCTTTTCAGGAGTCCCATGCGCTTTGTGTCGGAGAGCGAATGTATGGTGCAGCCCGAGGGATGGACGATTTTGCGATGTTGGATGTCAGCACCGGGGTGGGGCTGGGGATCTTCAGCGGCGGAAGACTGCTGAGCGGCAACAGCGGCATGGCTGGAGAACTCGGTCACATCACCGTGGAGCGCTCGGGCATCCTGTGTGGTTGCGGTAATCGCGGTTGTCTGGAGACCGTTGCCACCGATTCCGCCTTTGCCCGTGAAATATCCCAGCTTCTCGGCCAACCATCCGGAGTCCATGAAGCCATCGTTGCAATGCGGAGCGGACGGATGGATGCCGCCAACGTGGTGGAGCGCACCGTCGACTACCTGGCTATAGGGGTTGCTGCCGTCATCAACATTTTCAATCCGTCCAACCTGTTCCTCCATGGAAAGCTTCTGGGCTCGGATCCAGCGATCTTCGATCGAGTGCGCACGGAAGCAGGGAAACGGACGCTGAGGCCCTCCTTCGCCGACTGCCGCATCCTCCAGTCCAAGGGAAACAAGAGGCTCGGGGCCGTGGCGGGAATTATACACACCTTGGCTGACGAACTGGCCCCGGCCATGGCCCTGTTTGAGCCGGAACGGTTAAAAATGACCTCTGTTTCCAAAGGCAGCTCAACCGCATGAAACGCAACTTCATCCTCCTCACAGCCACGGTACTCGCGCCCCTCGCCACACTCCTTGGGGCAGGAAACCCACCGCAGCCTATCGCCACCCTTATCGAGCGGAACTGCACCGATTGCCACGATTCGGAGACGAAAAAGGGCAGACTCGATCTCACGGCTCTGACGTTTGAATTGGCCGACCCAAAAGAAATGGAGCGCTGGGTGCAGGTGTTTGACCGCGTGGAGAATGGCGAGATGCCGCCGAAGTCGGAAAACATGAAGCCTGAGGATCGGAAGGCTCTGCTCGCGGCGTTGGAATCCTCTTTGCACGGGGCGAGCTCGGCGAGCATTGCCCGGGATGGGCGCGGGCCGATGAGGCGCCTCAACCGTCTCGAGTTCGAACAAAACCTGCGCGATCTGCTGGCGTTGCCGCCCCTGGATATCCGCGACATGCTGGCTCCGGACCGCGAATCGCACCATTTCGACAAAGTGGCGTCCACGCTGGACATCTCGCATGTGCAGCTCGCGGGGTATCTGGATGCTGTGGAGACGGCGCTCAGACAGGCCGTGGTGAAGGCCGCAACTGCGCCTGAGTCGAGAAAGACGAGGGTGCTTGGTCGGCAACTCGGCCCGCGCAGTATCGTGGGGGGCGCGCAGGCGATGTTCTATGCAAGGGATGGCAAAGGCTTGGCTGCACTGGACCAGCAAGCCGATGAAGCCGCAACAGACAAGGACGATCCCAGCCTTGAGCTGGCCCTATTTCGCTCCCCGGGATGGCCTTATTCAGTGTTTCCTGCGAAGATTCTGGCGACCGCTACAGGTGCGTATCGCGTACGGTTTTCTGCAAGGTCGGTGCTGCAGACAGCGGGCTTTGTTCTCAAGAAAGGAACGCAGCCCGTGCCCATGAATTTTCGGGCCCGCAAGCGGTCGAGCCACGACATCGCCGAGGATGTGCGCGTGACCGGCGGCATCATTGATGTGCAACCCGAGGGTGGTGTTTATGAAACGACGGTCTATCTGCTTGCGGGGCAGACCATCGAGTACGGCATGCTTGGACTGCCAACGCCACAGATCGATGCGCAAGGCAAGACCGGGCATTACCGGTTTCCTCCATTACGGGAGGGCGGTCAACCCGGCATCGCCTTTCAATGGGTGGAATTGGAAGGGCCGATCGCCCCGACACTCTGGCCGCCTGCATCACACCGCGTGTTATTTGACGATATCGGTGGCGAGGTGGAATCGAAAAATCCCACCGGCGACGCAAAACGCCTCCTTCGGCGCTTTATGTCCCTTGCCTCTCGTCAACCGGTCCAAGAAGAAGCGATACCGCAATTTGAAAAACTCGTCCTCGGGGCCCTGCAAAACGGTGCTCCTTTCTCAGAGGCATTGTTGACAGGCTATCAGGCATTCCTTTGTTCCGATTTGTTTTTGTTTCTACGCGAACCTATTGCGGCAGACGATCATTTCGCCATCGCGAACCGGCTCTCACACTTCCTTACCGACTCGCGGCCCGATGCGGCGCTCTCGACTTTCGCCGGTCAAAAGAAGCTACGTGATCCCGCAACGCTGCGCGAGGAAACGAACCGACTGATCTTCAGCGCAGGCTTTGAACGCTTCGTGAGGCACTTCACGGATTGCTGGCTGAATCTCCGCGAACTCCGCCGCGATGATCCCGACATCCGGTTTTATCCTGAGTATCGGCTCGATGATTATCTCGTCGAGTCCATGGGAATGGAAACACGTGCATTCTTTACCGCAATGCTTCGCGAGAATCTGCCCGCGTCTTCGCTTATCAAGACCGACTTCGCTCTCGTGAATGACCGGCTCGCAAAGCATTATGGCCTGCCCGAGGTGACAGGGTCGGCGCTTCGCCGGATAGATCTACCGAAAGCCAGTCCGTATGGAGGACTCCTCACGCAGGCCACGGTTTTGAAAGTCTCTGCGAATGGCACAAACACCTCCCCCGTGCTGCGCGGTGTGTGGATCATGGATCGTCTCGTCGGTCAGCCCGCACCACCCCCTCCACCGGGGGTGCCTGCTGTGGAACCGGACATCCGCGGCGCAACAACGATCCGCGAACTCATCGCCCAGCACACAAATTCCAAAAACTGCGCCACCTGCCATGCCAAGTTTGACCCCGTCGGTCTCGCTCTTGAAAACTTCGATGTCCTTGGTGCCTGGCGCACGCGCTACCGCGGCACCAGCGAGGGTGAGCGAGTCACAGGCATCGATCCGGCAGGTCACGACTTCAGCTACACCATTGCGAACCCTGTGGATGCAAGCGGTCAACTCGCCGATGGTCGGAAGTTCGCCGACATCCACGACTTGAAAGCCATCTTCGCAGGGAACGAGCGTCAACTCGCCAGAAATCTCCTGCACCAGTTCACCCTCTACGCCACGGGCGTCCCTGTGCAGTTCTCCGAGCGCCGCGAAATCGAGGTGCTGCTCGATGCCTGCGCAAAAGACGGCTACCGCGTGAGGGATCTCGTTCATGCGCTCGTACAAAGCCCGATCTTTCTTGGAAACCCAAAGTCATGAACGCCCCTCACATCTCTACTTCTTCAACCCACCTCCCCCGCCGCACCTTCCTACGCGGACTCGGCATTGCAGTGGGACTTCCGATGCTGGAATGCATGACCCCCGTGTTCGCGAAAGCTGCGAAATCGCAGAGCCCGAAGCGCATGCTTGTGATCGCGAACAATCTTGGCGTGCTGCCAAAGAACTTCTTCCCGGAGGGCAATGGCCGTGATTACACGCTTTCGCCCTACCTCGAGGTGCTTGCTGAGGTGCGGAACGATTTCACTGTGTTCAGCGGGTTGTCACATCCCGGCGTGACGGGCGGCCACAGTACTGACAACTGCTTCCTCACCTCTGCGCGCGGTGCGTTCAAAGCGGGATTTCGTAACAGCATCTCGCTCGACCAATACGCTTCTGAAAAGCTCGGACAGGTGACGCGTTTCCCTACGCTGAACCTTGGAGTGAACATTGGAGAGAAGGCTAACCGCAGCCTTTCATGGACGCGGGACGGAGTGCTCCTGCCCACCGAGGAGAGCGCCGCAACTTTGTTCAAAATGATGTTCATGCAGGGCGATGCCGCCGCTGTGCAAAGGCAACTAGAGCGGATCAAACAACGCGGGAGCATCCTCGATACGCTCAACTCCGAGGCGGGGCGGTTCAGCCGGAGCCTCGGCAACGCAGACAGAGCCCGTCTTGACCAGTATCTCACTTCCGTGCGCGAGGTGGAGCAACGCCTGCAAACTGCCGGCGATTGGGCGCAGCGTCCCAAGCCCGTCGCCGCCCAGTCCCCGCCGACCGACATCCCTGACAACAAGCGTTTCTTCGAAAAGTTCGACCTCATGCTAAGCATGGCGCAGATTGCCTTTGAATCGGACAGCACGCGGATTGTCACCCTGATGGTCGATGCCCTCAGGACACCGGTTTTCTCGTTGCCCGGACAACCTGCCACCACCGAGACCTACCATAATTTGAGCCACCACGGGCAGAAAGAGGAGAAGGTACAGCAGCTGGAAGCCACCGACAGCCAGCAGATGACGTTGCTGCGCAAACTGATCGGCAACCTCTCCGCAAAGCCAGAGGGCGGGGCGCGTCTGCTCGACAGCACCATGATCCTGTACGGCAGCAACCTTGGAGATGCCAACATCCACGACAACACGAACCTTCCCATTCTTCTGGCCGGAGGAGGATTGCGCCACGGCCGGCACTTCGCGTTCAGACGGGACAACAACAAACCCCTCTGTAACCTTTTTGTAACGATGCTCCAAAATCTAGGAATCGAATCCGGGGCGTTTGGAAGCAGCGCCGGAGATTTGAACGAGTTATTGGCATGAGCTCCGGGTGTCTCCTAGAGCGTCGTATTCATTAGGATGCTCAGCGGGATATGCGCAGTTTCACGCCGATCCGCAATGGGTCGTGTTACTCGCTCCGTCGGTCTCTAGCGCTGTCCGGTCTGCGATATTCAATCGGCGTGGTTTCAAACAGGCGTTTGAAATGCTGGCTGAAGCGGGACGCGTCGTTGTACCCGACCCTCTTGGCGATGCGGGCAATGGGAAGGCGCGTGCTGCGCAAAAGTTCGGCGGCCTTTTCCATCCGGAGTCTTTGCAGGTAGCCTTGGAAGCTGATTCCGTGGTGACGACGGAAAAGGCGGGAGAGGTTGCCCGGGCTGGTGAAAGCGATCTTGGTCGCAACATGGGTGAGTGTCAGCGGGCAGTGCAGGCGGAAGACCAGATGCACCGTTGCACGCTTGAGGGGGCTGCTTTCGGCGTCGCTGTTGGAGCGCGTCTCCTCTGCGAGGCGCAGCCAGACGGCTTCGACGTGCGTGCGCGCTGCGTCCTCTGCGGCGGCAGGATCGCCAAACGCGATGGTTTCCACCAGGTACTCGTGTTCCTCCGCAATGGTTCCGGAGTCCGGAAAGTAGTTGTCGAAGCCATGTTTGTGCAGGGTGAGAAGGCTCTCCCAAACGGCGCGCCAGGCGGCTTCGAGCGTCGGAATGTTGGCGAGGCCGACGATTGTCTGGTGCAGTTCGAGGTCTGCGTGGCGGAACCCGGCGTAGTCCCGGGCACGCACGGCCTTGATAAGCCGAGTCAATGTGGATCGCAGCCGCTTGAGTGTCTCAGGCGAGGAGGCTGCGTTTCTTGCAGCGTGGCTGGCGGCGAAACCCTCAAGCACGGAGCGGAGCTCGGAGAGGCGGCGGACTTCAGCGTTTGTCATGGTCTTGATATGCGAAATCGGGCTTCAGGGTATGTGGCAGAGGTCAAATGATCGCGCCACTGTGTATGCGTGTTGAAAACGGGATGCGCGGCGGGTTTGCTGGTTTTCTCCGGGAGGCTTTATGCCAAATCATGCACCCGGCGGCAAAAGCTATCCGAACCCCATGAAACGCGCCCTCCTCCTCCTTTTCAGCCTTGCCACGCCAGTCATCGCCGAGACCTGGCCCTTGGAGCGGTTGGAGGATTCGTTGATTGTTCGCGGCACTGCGAAGCCCGCCGAGGGCGCCTCAGGTGTCAGTTTGGTGCTTGATAGTGAGTCCTTGATTGAACTCAAAGACAGCGCAAGGCTCGGGAACGGCGCTTTCACCATTTCGCTTTGGTTCAATCCGTACGAACCCACGGGTGCACAGCAGGTGCTCGCAGGCAAGAACCGCTACTCGCGCAACGAGCGCCAGTGGAGCCTCACAATAGAGGCCAACGGCCGGTTGCAGGCCCATTTGAAGCAGGACGGTTGGAACACGATTTCAAGCAACGCCTCACTGACTGCCGGCGGATGGCATTGGGCGGCTTTGGTGGTCGAAGCGGACAAGGCTGCGCTGTTTTTGAACGGAAAGCAGGCGGGCGCAGTGAAGCTGAAACAGCCCATCGCGGCCACCGAGGCACCCATCACACTCGGCGGCATCTGGGATGTGGAAAGCGTGCGCCAGCCATTTCATGGCGCCCTCGATGAAGTGCGCTTCGAGTCCAGGGCGTGGAGCGCGGAGGAGATAGCGGCGAGTTTTCAGCCGGTGGCGGCCACGCATGTGGTGCCGCAACTCGACGCGGGTCTGCCGCTCTGGGACGCCACCTACGCCCTCCCGAAGGCCGCTGAACTGGAGCAGGTGGCGGGCGCGGAGTTTTATGTCATCAAGGATCGCGGGCCATGGTCACTTGGCGTTGGTCTCGCGTGGCACAAAGGCAGGCTCTACGCCTCTTACGGCTATAACCTAGGCAAGGAGAACACACCCACCGAGGAGGCGCATGTCCGTGTGAGCGATGACGGCGGCAAGACCTGGGACAAGCCTACGGTGATGGATGCCGGTGAGGGCGATCTGGGCGTGAGTCACGGCGTGTTCCTTTCGCATGGCGGCAGGCTGTGGGCCTTCATGGGAGCATTTTATGCCGGCCCGAAACTCTACCACCGGGTTCATGCCCGCGCTTATGTTTTGAATGAAGCTTCGGGCGAGTGGGAGTCGCGTGGTGCTGTCATCGAGGGCGGCTTCTGGCCCATGCAGGAGCCGAAGAAGATGGACGATGGTAATTGGATCATGGCCGGGTTCCGCATCGGCGGCCAGTTCGGCGAAGCTGGCAACCTGCCTGCGGTGGCTATCAGCAAGGGTGACGACTTCACGAAGTGGGAGCTGATCGTGATTCCAGCGGCGCCCGGTCTGGGCAGTATGTGGGGCGAGTCCACCGTCATCGTGGAGAACAACCGCATCTTCAACATCTCCCGCTATGGCAAGAAGGCGCTCGCCGTGCTTTCGGTGAGTGAAGACCACGGTCGCACCTGGACTGCCGCCGCTCGTTCAAACTTGCTCATGGCCACCAGCAAGCCCTACGCGGGCACATTGAGCACTGGCCAGCGCTACCTCGTCTGCACCACCACGGCTGACACCGGCGGCAATCGCTCGCCTTTGACCATTGCCGTGAGCAAGCCGGGCGAAACCGCCTTCAGCAAAGTCTTCCTCATCCGCCGCCCCGTTTTTCCCGAAGGCCCGGGCATTTCGGACCCACGCACAACTTTCAGCTACCCGTATGCCGTCGAGCACGAGAGGAAACTCTACATCGGCTACACGCACAAGGGCTATTCGGCGAACGAACTGGCGGTGATTCCAGTCGCCAGCCTGGCTGTGGCTGCGGAAGCAAGCCCTGGCGCATCGCTCGAAAGCCGTGGTCTTCCGCGCATCCTGTTCAACAACGATAGCGATGACCTCAAGTGGCCTGCTTATCCGGAGCACCATGCCAACGGTCTTTGGGTGCCTGCGGGCAAATACCTGCCGCTGCCGACAATCAACTCGCTGGAGGATGCGCTCGCACCACGCATCGGGCCGCTTGCGAAAACCAAAACACAGGGGCTTTCCTATTGCGGGAACTTCGGCGTGCCCATCTGGGAACTGAAGCGCGACCACATCGCCGCTCTGGGGGAGGATCCTCTCCAACCGATCCTTCAGTTCTGGAAGCGCGATGGCCGCACCTTTTTCTTCTCGATGCGCATGAATGACGCCCACCATGACATGTTCAACTGGGCGCACCTCTGGGATGACTTCCGCCGCACGCACCGCCACCTTTGGATCGACCCGCCGACGGACGCTGAATGGGAAACCCAGTTCCGCCCGTGGCTCAATGGCACCGGCTCCAAGCCCGTTTTCTCCCCTCCCCGCGACCTGCGACTGGATTATTCGAAGCCGCAAGTCAGAAAGCTTTACCTCGACACATTGCGCGAGGCTTGTCGCCGGTACGACTTGGATGGGATCGAGTTCGACTGGCTGCGCTCTCCCAAGCTCTTCCGAAATCATGAAGTGGACTCCGCCACCATCACCGCCTTTGTCACCGAGGCGCGTGCCATTCTCGATGCATCAGCGAAGACTCGCGGCCGGCCGCTGCGCCTGGTGTCACGCGTACCGGACTCACCCCAAAGTGCACGCGCCATGGGGCTTGATGTCGAAGAGTGGCTCAAGAAAGGTCTGCTCGACGCCGTGATCGCTGGGAATGGCGTCATGTTCTCCGGCTTGGACCTCGAAGCATGGGTTGCCCTCTCGCATCGCTATCACACCCCCGTCTATGGGTCGCTGGAGCGCATGAAAATCCGCAAGAGCTTCAGTCGTTATGGTACACCCGAAACCCTCCGTGCCGCCGCAGCTACACTCTGGGAGAAGGGCGCGGACGGTTTGTATTTCTTCAACTTCTACCTCCGCGACGAGATGCCGCTGTTCGATGAGTTTGGCGACCGCGCGAAGCTGGCAGAACTGCCCAAAGAATACTTCTGCGATATGGACATGCGCAACGGCCCGTGGAGTTCCCTCGGCGATGCAGTGGTCTTGACCTTAAATCCTGGCGCATCCTCCACGGTAAAGTTGTTCATCGCCGATGATCCGGCGACCACTGTGAAGACAAGCTTGGAGATGGTATTCCAAGCCGATGAGAGGTTCGAGCCGCCTACAATCAGCCTGAACGGCCAAGCGCTCGGTGCTTTGGAATCCACATGCGGCAAGTCGGATATCACCCTAACCCTCTCTTCCCCGGCTCTGAAAGCTGCTTTGAAGCGGGGAGTGAACGTTTTCACGTTCATTTCCCCAGCCGGCTGCACCCTTACCGCCTTAAGCGTGCGCATGACGCCTTGATTCATCCGCCTTCAACCCCGCCGCAAAGCGCCTTCGCATGAAACCCACCCCAGCCCTTGCCCTCCGTCTTTTAGTGTCAGCTTGGAGAAGCGTCTTTGCCCGAAGCACTCTGAGCGCCCTGCTGCTTGTGCCTATGGCCGCGCTGCACGCAGACGATGCGTCGAAGCCCGCCGTCAAAGTCACGCAGGAGCTTCTCAGCAGCATCCACGTCACGCCGAAGCTCATCTTCGATCCGATGCCGGCCTATGGGCAAAAGTATCTGCCCTTCGCGATGGCCGCGAGCATGGAGTCCACGGCGAAAGGCCGGCTCTGGACCTGCTGGGCCGGCGGCCAGGATGGACCTAACGCATACCTCTTGGCGAGCTACAGTGATGACCAAGGCAAGTCGTGGCGCGATCCGGTGTTCGTGATCGACCCGCAGGCGCAGGGTTTGAAAATGGGCACGCGGCTCGGTTCCTTTTGGTGCGATCCAAAGGGGCGACTTTGGCTTTTCTTCCACCAGTCGGTCGGCATGTTCGACGGCAGTTGCAGCAATTGGTTTGTCCGCTGCGACAATCCCGATGCGGAGAAGCCCGTGTGGACGGAGCCGGTTTACATCGGCTTCGGCGCGTCATTGAACAAACCCATCGTGCGCAAGAACGGCGAATGGATTCTGCCCGTGTCATTGTGGGAGCGCTGGCACATCGACAAACCCTTCGCCGATTGCTACCATGACCTGGACGCCGTGCGGGGGGCGAACGTCTTCGTGTCCAGCGATCAAGGCGCGAGCTGGCGTTACCGCGGTGGAAATATCTTCAAGGACAGCTGTTTCAACGAACATAGCGTCATCGAGAAGCAGGACGGCACCCTTTGGATGCTCTCGCGCTGTATGAAAGAGATCGCGCAGAGCTTTTCTACCGACGGTGGCAAGACCTGGCAGGCGCAGACGACCTTCTTTCCGCAGGTCAACAGCAAGGCCGTGTTCCGGCGGCTCCGGTCGGGCAATCTTCTTCTCATCAAGCACGGAGCGGAGTTCAATACTCCAGCCCAAGATGGCTCCGAGGCATGGAATTGGGGAAAAGGCCGGTCTTATTTGACTGCCTTTCTCTCGACGGACGATGGGAAAACATGGTCCAGCAGCCTGCTCTTGGATGAACGAAGTCCTGTC
>JBIKSY010000454.1:0-4474 GCA_044348365.1 Chthoniobacteraceae bacterium | reverse complement strand
TATATTATGTAGTCGTCCAGAGCCAGAAGGACGACTACATAATATATTGCCTGACCATACATATTCCCAGTAACGAACGCGACAATAAAGAGCGTAGCTATTATAAAGGAATAGATGTATCTAAAATCAAATCCTGAAAAGATTCGGATCCAATTTACATATTTTCCAGCAATGAACACCCCGATAATTGCGCTAAGTACATATACCAATGCAACATACGGAAGCATATATTGAAAGAAATCAGGAGTAGGCTGAATGCCTTTACTCTCCACTATACTATATATAAGAGCCTGCCCACTCGTTATCGGGAGACCGATTAAAAGAAGCGGGATCATTTGAGAAAATACTCCAGAATTATTTGCAGTCTCTGCTGCAATTAGACAATCAATATCACCAACTTCATAATCATTCTTTTTCTTTTTAATTCGCTTTTCAATCAGATAAGAAAGAGCTGTTCCGAGATGGTATGTCATTCCTGGGACGAATCCAGATACATATCCGATAAAGAAGCTTCTTAATACTGTCTTCCAGTATTTTAACATACTTAGAAACGAAGATATATATCCAGACAGATACATCCTGTTCACTTCTATTTTATTTGGTCCAGACTTGTATTGGTTTAAGATATACGGCACTACGTATATCCCTAAAACAACACTTATAGTCGGTAATCCAGACATTAAGTGCTCGTTACCAAAAGTAAGAAACGTAGAGTTTGTAAATCTATCCAGACCGACATGTCCTAATACAAATCCAAAAATAATGAAGATCGCGCTTATTATGTATTTGTTCTTACTCGTTAATGTGAATGCAAGAAGACATATAACTACGAGAATCATTTTAATGCGAGTGTCGAACATGGCGAACATGTAGTGACTGTACTGTATGAACAGATATGAAACTAAAATTGATAGAACGGAACCAATAAAACTTCCTAGCGCCGCATACATTATTGCTCGGTCTCCATCGCCTTTACGAAAGAGTGCGTGTCCTTCTATTAACGATGGAATAGAAGTCATAGAACCGGGCACCGCAAATACTGTTGCTGAGACTGATCCAAAGTATTGACTTAAACTTGATACGATCACGTAGATCGATAATACGTTTATTGGATCTAAAGTAATAAGAAACGGATACATTAAAGAGAGAGTGACAAACACGCCAACTCCTGGAACTAGGCCAGACACAACTCCAAAGAATGTAGCAACAACAAATGATATTATCATTTCTTCCATAAAATCATTCTCTCAATTCTAAATTACATTTTCTTATCGGTATGCATCTTGAAGAAACCGAATATAAGCTGTTATCACCTTTTATGTACTTAGGATCTACTCTTTTAGATATATTTTCTTCAAAAAAATACTGAGTCTCTCTACTAATACCAGATTTTTCTTTTTTATAATTGATATGTTTTCTTCCGTCCGAATAGTCGCGACTAGCTCTCCAATAGTTTCCATTTAGTACTCTATCTAAACCTTTGTATCCCATCGACTCATTTATAAATGTATAATAGTCGCTATCTGTATCCTGAGATCTCTTTGCTAAAATTTCTGCTTCGCTAAACTTAATATTACCATGCGTTTTTATAATTTTTTCAATCGCTTCTATCTTAAGCCAAGTTAACTTAACAGGTAATTCTGGAACTTCGTCATTAAAGAAAAAGAATACTGTGTCATATTCTTTTGAAGAAGGAGTGTCGTAATGAAACCATTTATTTGAAAACGTCACCCAGTACCAAGTTCCTTTAACTAAAACGACGTAAGGTTTTTCTAAACCCCAGACCATGCAAGCATTACTTTTAATTCTTTTCACATTCTTATGTTTTGTATGATAATGCTTAATTGACTCAGTGCAATTCAATATTGACCGATCGTAATCACCAACAAAATTTTCTAAGGCAAGTCTCCATTCTGCAGTAGACCCTGTTGAAAATACGTCTTGCGTATCCATACCTATCATAGTATAATTCAGTTGCTTGAGTTTTTCGCCATATTTTTTTGAAAGCTCTTCCCTTGTTCTATTGAACAGTTTAATCCTAGGAGCAAAATCTTCCATACCTAGAGACGTTCTATACCACAACTTGACATTTCTAACACCTGCGTCTATAAACGCGTCAAGTATAGTATGGCTATCAGTTCCTCCACTGTAGTGAATCGTAATGTCATCATACTTTTCCGCAAGGATTCTTGCGTGCTTCCTGAAATAGTCTTTAGATTCAAGAAGAGGTTCTGCTCTCCATGCCCCCGGATTACGATATATGTCGTAATCAAGAACGAACTCTACGCGAGAATCCCTTCTCTTACTCGCCTCTGCATACGCGTTTACGTTATTGTAAAATTTTGTTCCGTTCGCAAGAAAGTAAAAGTTTGGTTTCGAGGACGGAATATCACGAAATAAATTTATCACGGTTGTACTGGGTCGAGTGATATCCAAACTTCGAAGAAACCACTCTCATCAGATAGTTTCTTTTCGATCTTATATACGTTTCTTAAAATGTTACGAATTTCTTCTTTTGTATTTTCTAAAACTGTTTCGTATGTTGATAAATCATGGACTTCAACTGGAAGCAGTTCCGTACTATGAATTACAACATAGTGACCTTCAGGAACTTCTTCTATTGACGTAAAAATGTATTGCCTCATAGAAGGATCGTTGTCTTTCATAACTACAGTAATTACGCCGTCCATCTCAGAATTAATTCTATCTTCTATCTTTGCTGACTTTACAGATAATAGTTCAGATATGTCTGTTGAATAAATCTCTTCATTCGTATGCGTTATGTATAATCTTAAGTTTTGATCTTCTATGATATTATCCGTGTATTCATATAAAAGACTTTTGGAGCTTTTATATTTTATACCATCCCTCATTATAGTATAATCGTTTGAACCGATCATATTAGTTAAGACTTCTATGAGATTAAGATTTGCAGATCCAAAGTTATCATTGATCCATACAATCGTGTCTTCGTCAGATCCACTAAAACCTATCATATAATTTTGTAAACTAAAGAAATCTATGTCAACTATCATTTTAAATCCTTTATGGTGCTATGTACATTCCAGCAGATACATTTGTGCGAGCCTCAGTTCTACCATCATCATCTCTTATAGAAAAGGTTTTAGTTCCAGAAACACTAAAAAATGTACCTCCGATGAAGACATACGTTCCAGCTCTAAGAAGGGCCCCGCTTCTTACTACCACGGCCTCCTCGTATGAGGTTCCAACAAATGAGTTTGTTGAGTTCGCCGCAGTTAAATTAAGCCATTCGCCAGTAAACGCAGAACCTCCGGAATTTTCTCCGTTTGTGGATGACTGTATGAATAAACCGCCAACCGCGGCTGGAACTGTAATTGAAGCAGTTCCAACTGCAACCGTCGTGTAAAAAGTTCTCTTTGAAGCGGACATGTCATGAGTAGTGTATACTTCAAACACGCCCATCTGATATCGCTGGTTGTTATTCGTACTGATTGTTAATGTGCTTCCTGCATTCTTTTTATACAACCAGATAGATATACGAGAATTCAATGGCTGAATGGTACTTCCATCTTTATTATCCTGAACATAAGTTCCGGTCGCTGTGTGGTTAGCGCCGACTGCAGCCCCGCCGTCAAAAGACATCGTAACATTTGGTTGGTTCACACCTTCATAACGTGATAAGAAAACAATATACCATCTGTTTAAATTTCCGCCAGGAACAAATCCAAGTGTTTTTACCTGGTTACCTGTTAATGATCCGGTAGTAAATGTAAATGAAGCCGGATAACCGTCGACACCATTGCTTTTATCTCCAATTACATTAAACTGCAGATCCCTTGATTTTCCGTAGAAATTATTTAGAGATATCTCTCCGCTATTTGGCGTACTCGTAACAGCTCTTCCAGAGAAATAACTCGTTTTGTTTCCTAAAGAATAGAATTCATCCAGTCCATGCGGCGTTGAAGCAAAAGTTGAGCCGGCAACCGCTGACGGACCGAATTCGTTATATACATCCTGTATACTTATTGCTCCGCTTGAGACAATTGTCATCTTTTCTCAACTTCTGTTAGACGAGCCGTCAGTTCTTTAATCGCTTCAATAAGCACCGCCGTTATGTTACCATATGCGACAGACTTATAAGAAGTGGCTTCATGAACCTGAACAACTTCAGGTAGGATCTTTTCAATCTCTTGGGCGATCACACCAACACTCTGCTTTCCATCTTTATCGAAATAGACTCCTCTCATCGCCTCAATCTTATCGAGCGCTCCTTCGATAGTACGAACGTTAGTCTTAAGTCTTTCGTCAGAGAAGGCAGTCACGTTTCCTGATGCAGTAAGAGAACCGACAGTTAACGCACCGCTTGAAGGAACGTATGATAGAGCAGTTGATGTAGTTCTTACTCTTGCAGTCTGGTTACTTCCTGCAGCTTCAACAAAGACCGGATAGTGAGTTGTAGCTGATGTTGAGTTTGCCGCGTTGATAGTAGTAG
>JBIKSY010000460.1:0-4479 GCA_044348365.1 Chthoniobacteraceae bacterium | reverse complement strand
CTTGGGCACAAAGGCTTCACGCCGGAACGAAACGCAGCCGTTGCCGCCGCGCCCGGCATGTGCCTCCACCTTGATATGATCTACAAACATTATCTTTACTGGTTAAAAACTACCGAGCCGCCCCCACCAACCCACGATACAATAAAGCGGTCCTCTCGGCGATCGCCCGCCAGGAAAAGTGGGCCTCGGCCCTGGCCCTGCCTGCTTTCCCCATGCGCGCGCGCAACTCTGGGTCGGCCATCAACTGGTTTACGGCCCCCGCGAGGTTTCGTTCAAAACCATCTGCATCACTCGGAGCGAAGGATTCCGGGCGCAACTCCAGCGGGACTAGAATCCCAGTCTCGCCGTGCACCACCACCTCCTTGATGCCGCCAACCGCACTGGCGACCACCGGAGTATCGCAGGCCATTGCCTCCAGATTAATGATGCCAAACGGTTCATACACAGAGGGACAGCAAAAGACGGCTGCGTGCGAGTACAACTCGATGATCTCCTTTTTACCCACCATCTCCTGAATCCAGACAACGCTTCCATGGGCCGCCTGAGCGGCGGCAACCGCGGCCTGCATCTCAACTGCAATCTCTTTCGTGTCTGGCGCGCCCGCGCACAAGACCACCTGGAAATTTCTGTCCATGTGTCGAATCGCCTCAGCGAGGTGGATGATCCCCTTCTGGCGGGTGATCCTGCCCACGAAAAGCAGGTACGGCCTCTTCGGGTCAATCCCGTAACGGCACAGGGTCTCAGTGGACGAAACCTTCTGGTACTCATCCAAGTCAATGCCGTTGTGAATCACATGCACCTTTTGAGCCTCCACGTTGAAAAGTCGCAACACGTCGTCACGGGTGTCCGAGGAGACGGCCACCACCGCATCCGCCATTTCGATCGCAGTGCGCTCCACCCAGGAGCTCAAATCATAACCTCTGCCCAGTTGCTCCTTCTTCCAAGGGCGCAATGGTTCAAGCGAATGCACAGTCAGCACCAGCGGAATGCCGTAGTTAAGCTTGGCCAGAATGCCACCGAGATGCGTGTACCAAGTGTGCAGGTGGACGATGTCCGCATCAATGCCTGCCGAATTCCAGTCCAGACAGCGCTGAAGCGCTCCAAAGACCGAATGCAACTGCCTTGGCGCACCGTATCCGCTTGTGTCCACCCCGAAGGCGCTCGCCGCCAGCGGAGGGCCGTGAAGCACCTTTACAGCCGGATCTGTGCCGAAACAACGCACCTCGACGTCCATCAACTTGGAAAGCTCCCTGCTGAGATAATCCACGTGGACACCTGCCCCTCCGTAGATATTGGGCGGAAACTCGTTGGTGAGAAAAAGGCTCTTCATTCCAGTTCAGTGCTTCTCTGATGTCGCGTTTGACGCCCACCCCGCCAGGGATGCGCCCACGTCATGTGTCCGCTCAACCCCGCCCAAAGGCCACTGCAAAAAACACCAACGGCGCGACCCGTGCAAGCACAGGAAGCGCCGTTGCCGTGAACCAAAGGAAAAGGCGAATACTACGCCTCGACTTCCACACCCATCTGCCGGGCGGTTCCAGCGATGGTACGGATAGCTGCTTCTTCGGATCGCGCATTGAGGTCGCGCATCTTCCGCTGGGCAATCTCCGAAATCTGCTTTTTGGAAAGCTTCCCAACCTTAACCTTGTTCGGTTCCTTGGAGCCTGCGGCAATTCCGATGGCCTTCTTGATCAGGATCGCAGAAGGAGGTTGTTTGGTGATGAAGGTGAAGCTTTTGTCCTTATATACCGTAATCACCACTGGCAGGATGTCACCCGCCTGCTTCTGGGTCGTGGCATTGAATTCTTTGCAGAACGCCATGATGTTAACACCGTTCTGGCCGAGGGCGGGCCCCACGGGGGGAGCCGGGTTCGCAGCTCCAGCTGGGATCTGCAGTTTGATGGTAGCGACAATTTCTTTAGCCATGATTCAATTTATTTAATTTTAAAAGTCTTAAGCGTGAAAACACCAGCAGTCGAGGCCACAAACACGTCAGGAACGCTCCACCTGCCAGTACTCTAGGTCGACCAATGTGTTTCTGCCGAAAATGCTTACGGAAACGCGCAACTTGCCACGCTCGGGTTCGATCTCCTCAACCACACCGCTCTGATTCTCAAAGGGTCCGTCGGCCACCTTGACTGTCTCGCCGATCTGGAAAGAGATTTTCGGAATGACGCTTTCCTCGCGCTCCCGGACCTGAGCCAAAAGCGCCTGAACCTCTGAATCTCTCATGGGGATCGGCCTGTCCTTGTTGCCTGCAAACCCGATAACTCCATCGGTGTCCTTGATGAAATACCAGGTACGGTCGACCAAGGGTTGCGGATCGCCCTCACGAGGATCATCGAAGAGCCACATATTGACCATCAGATAACCAGGAAACACCTTGCGGACGGTCTCGGTCTTCTTGCCACGCTTGACTTCCGCCACGCGCTCCGTGGGCAGGATCACCTCGTAAACAAAGTCCCCCATCTCCTCGGTCTTCATCCGCTTGACCAAGTTGTCGCGCACCTTTGTCTCCTGGCCTGAAAGGACCTGGACGACGAACCACTGCTTTCTCTTCTGTTCTTCAGTCATGGTCTACTTGGTCAAGGCACCGACAATATTCATCATCACCAAATCCCAAAGCGATACGAAGCCACTGAGAAGCACCATCCCCACGATGACAATGGTGGTGGAATCGATGAGTTCGCGATACTTCTTCATCCCCCGTTCCTTGGGATCCCAAGGCCATGTAGCCTTTTGAAGTTCGGCTTTTACTTCGCCGAAGAAGTTGCGCGTTTGAGAAAACATACTCGGGGGAAATTTGAGAGCCACGGTGCACTCCTGAGAGTGTTGCCGCGACCGTTATTTGGTTTGTGTAGGGGAGCACGGCAGGAGGGACTTGAACCCCCAACAAGCGGTTTTGGAGACCGCTGCTCTACCAATTGAGCTACTGCCGTATAGGAGAAAAAAAGCTCCCAAAGAGAGGCAACCAACATGGTGCCCCGGGGACGGATCAAAAGTTGAACAAAAGGGCGCAAAATCCCCCGGCCTCGCGACCGGGGGAATTTTGCTTCCATTTTGACCGGAAGCGAAACGCCTCCGGCCTCGGAACTAGCCAATCACAATGTCGCCAACGCGACCTGCGCCGACCGTCCGCCCACCTTCACGGATTGCGAAACGCATGGTCTTTTCCATGGCGATCGGAGTGATCAACTCAACAGTGACGCTGACGTTGTCGCCGGGCATGACCATCTCAACTCCCTCGGGCAGCGTGACGGATCCCGTCACGTCCGTGGTCCGGAAGTAGAACTGAGGACGGTAGTTGTTGAAGAACGGGGTGTGACGACCACCCTCATCCTTGGAGAGAACGTAAATCTCGGCCTTGAACTTCTTGTGTGCCTTCACGGAGTTGGGCTTGGCCAAAACCTGACCACGCTCCACATCCTCCTTCTTAATGCCCCGCAGTAGCACTCCGACATTGTCGCCCGCGCGGGCCTCGTCCAGAAGCTTGCGGAACATTTCGATGTCCGTTACCGTGGTCTTGACGGTGTCCTTGAGACCAACGATCTCAATTTCTTCCATCTTCTTAAGGATACCGCGCTCCACACGACCGGTTGCGACAGTGCCACGGCCTTCAATGTTGAATACGTCTTCAACAGGCATCAGGAACGGTTGGTCAACTGGGCGCTCTGGAAGCGGAATGTATTCGTCCACGGCGTCCATCAGTTCATTGATGCACTTAGCCTTTTCGGAAGTCGGGTCGCCACTTTCGAGGGCCGCCTTGGCTGAACCCTTCACAATCGGAATGGTATCGCCCGGAAACTCGTAAGACGAGAGCAGGTCACGGACCTCCATCTCCACCAACTCGAGCAACTCGGGATCGTCAACCATGTCACACTTGTTCATGAAAACCACGATCGAGGGCACACCCACCTGGCGGGCCAGCAGAATGTGTTCGCGCGTCTGGGGCATAGGACCGTCCGCGGCGCTCACGACGAGAATTGCTCCGTCCATCTGGGCCGCGCCGGTGATCATGTTCTTCACATAGTCAGCGTGGCCTGGGCAGTCAACGTGAGCGTAGTGGCGCTTGTCGGTCTGGTACTCAACGTGGGCGGTGTTGATGGTGATCCCGCGCTCTTTTTCTTCAGGAGCTGCGTCGATTTCGTCGTAGCGCCTCGCCTCAGCGAAGCCCTTCTTGGAAAGGATCGTTGTGATCGCTGCAGTCAGCGTCGTCTTGCCGTGGTCCACGTGGCCGATAGTGCCAACGTTGACGTGCGGTTTCGTGCGTTCGAATTGCGCCTTGGCCATAAGGTCAGGTCAGTGGGTTTTTAATGGTGATACGATGGGTGAAAAAGCGGTGACTGCAACAAGTGGAGCCTGGGACCGGGATTGAACCGGCGACCTCATCCTTACCAAGGATGTGCTCTACCAACTGAGCTACCCAGGCACTTGCCGCATTCGCGCAAGGCTGCGCTCGTCTGATCTTCCTTGGAAAAC
>JBIKSY010000006.1:0-44791 GCA_044348365.1 Chthoniobacteraceae bacterium | reverse complement strand
CCCCCCCCCCCCCCCCCCCCCCCCCCCCCCCCCCCCCCCCCCCCCCCCGCCCCCACCCCCCCCCCCCCCCCCCCCCCCCCCCCCGCCGGCCCCCCCCCCCCCCCCGGCCCCCAGGGAAAATGGCTCAGTGGGAAAGGGCGTGCGCCTTGAGGTCGGCCAGGTCCACAAACTCCAGCGCTGAAATATGGCATGCCTCCAGTACCACGCTCGGGGCGCAGCCTGCCTCGAGTGCCTCCTTCCAGCGTTCCACGCACAGGCACCACTTGTCGCCCTCGCTGAGTCCGGGGAATTCGTATTCCGGGCGAGGCGTGCTCAGATCGTTTCCGCGGGCCTTTGAAAAAAGGAGGAAGGCCTCCGAGACCACGGCGCAGACGGTGTGCAAGCCCAGGTCTTCAGCTCCGGTGCGGCAGTAGCCGTCTCGGTAAAACCCGGTCAGCGGGCTGGTGCAACAGCATTCGAGAGGGCCCCCGAGGACGTTTGTACGCATGGCAAACATCTTTTATAAGGCAACCAAGCTGGGCAAGGATCAAAAGACCCGGCCGGCCCCAGCGTTTACAAAAGATTTACTCTGTTTGCATCCTGTCTTTACGTCCGGACATCAGTTTCAGGAGAGGGGGGCGGGGCGCAATGTGCAGCCGAGCCCCCTTTTTGACACTCATTATAGTAAAGCTAAAAGCGAATGAACCCCCGTCCGTTTCTCTTTGGTGTCCTGCTCTTCTCTGCCTCCCCGCTGTTTGCCGCCCCCCCCGGACAGGCCTCCCCGACCGCCAAGCCCGGCAGAGCGGTTGGAACATCTCACAAAAGACCTCAACCTCAGCCCCTCGCAGGTGGCGAAGCTCAGGCCCGTTCTGCTTGCGACAGAGCAAAAGCTGAAGGCGCTACATTCGGAGGGTGGCTTGTCAGAGGAACAAAGGCGGGAAAAGGCTCAGGAGATCCGGCAGGCTGGGGGCAAGGCCATCAAGGCGGAGCTGAGCCCGGAACAGGCGACCCAGTTTGAGGCCGAAGTCCGCAAGCGGCACAAGGACGGCCCTCCCGGCAAGGACGGCCCTCCCGGAGGTGGGCCCGGAGGCAAGGCGGCAGCAGAAGGGCGAGGGCCGAAGGAAAAGTAGCGTTGGCGGTCCCGCCGCCCGGAGGGTGGAGTGAGGCATCGGGCAAATGGCAACTTGACCTAGTTAGGGGTTGAGCCTGATATATTCACGCTCTCACCGGTTAGATTTTTCCGGTGACCGGCAGCATTCAAATTCAAATTATGAATTCACGTATCCTCCCCTCCGCTGTCTGTATGGTCTCTGTAGTCTCCGCGATGGCGGTGGCTCCCCAGGCGCAGGCCCAGAACAAGGCCCCAAACGTCGTAGAGATTGACGTGCAGTACGCAGGAGCCGCAACGGTCGCCAAGGACCGGCTTTTGGCAAACATGCGCACCCGCGTGGGCCAGCCTTACTCTGAACAAACCGTCGAGGAAGACATACGGAATCTTTACGCCACGGGGAACGTTGTCAACGTGCGCATTTTTGGCGAGCCCAAGGGGGACGGGGTCAAGGTGATCGTGGTGTTGCAGGCAAAGGCGCGGGTGACGGCCGTGGAGATCCAGGGGGTGCAACAGGTCAAGGTGAGCCGCATCCGGGACAAGATGGGGGTCAAGGAGGGGGACACGGCGAGCGAAGCCGCCCTGGAGGCCGACCGCCAGAAGATTTTGGAGTACTACGCGTCCAAGGGGTTCACCGACGTACAGGTGGCCTACAAGCTGGATTCCAACGACGCGCTGGGGACGGCCCGCGTGGTCTTCACGGTGACTGAGGGGGGGAAGACCGCGATTCAAACCGTCCGTTTTGAGGGCAATTCCAAGATCAGCAGCAGCGACCTCAAGGGTGTGGTCAAGACCCGCAAGTACCGGGCGCTCCTCAGTCCGATCCTGAAGACGGGCCGCCTCAACCAGGACCAGCTGGGCGAGGACGCCGCCGCCATCCGGGAGTACTATCAGAACAAGGGCTATTCCGACGTGCAGGTGCGCGAACCGGTGATCAACCGCCTCAACGGAAAGGTGGAGGTCGTGTTTCAAATCGTCGAGGGCGCTCCCTACAAGGTCGGCAAGGTGACCTTTCGCGGGGGCAGGCTTTTTCCAGAGGCCGAGTTTGAGCGTGTGACCCGCTTGCGTTCCGGGGCGGTGTACTCTCCGGCTGCCGTTCAGGCCGATATCAAAGCGTTGCAGGACCTTTACGGGGCCCGCGGCTACGTGGACTTCCAGAGTGGCGCCCGGCCGAGCCCCGGCGGTGACCACATCACGGATTTGACTTACACCATGGAGGAGGGTTCCGCCGCGTATGTGGGTCGCATCAACATCACCGGAAACACGCGCACCAAGGACAAGGTGGTGCGCCGCGAACTGGCGCTGGCGCCAGGCGAGGTTTTTAGCACGGTGCGTCTGGACGCAAGCAAGGCGAGGTTGAACAACCTCAATTACTTTTCGAAGGTGGATCTGTATCCCTCCGAGACTGGCAACCCCACGGAGCGCGACCTCAACGTCGTGCTGGAGGAAAAGCGCACCGGTTCACTCAACTTCGGCGCCGGCTTCTCCTCGGTGGATAGCGTGCTGGGGTTTGTCGAAGTGACCCAAGGCAATTTTGACGCAGGCCGCTGGCCGAACTTCACCGGCGGTGGGCAGAAGTTCCGGTCCCGCGTCCAGTACGGGGCGCAACGAAAAGACGTCGTCATCGGCCTCACTGAGCCCTACTTCCTCGACAGGAAACTCTCCCTGGGCGGGGAACTCTTCTACCACGACAACTCCTTCAACTCGCAACTGTACTCCTCGCAGTCGATGGGCTTCGAACTGGTCGCAAGAAAGCCGATCACGGAGTTTTCCTTCGGCCGTCTGGGCTACCGGGTGGAGCAGGTACAGTTGGGGAATTTGGATTCGAATGTCCCGGCTGAAGTGACGTTGCTGAGGGACAAGGGTGCTCTAGTGAAGAGTCAGGTGTTTGGCGGTGTGACTTACGATACAAGGGATTCCCTGTTCCTGACCAGAAAAGGCGAGCGGTTGGACTTTTCAACCTTTGTGACGGGTGGACCTTTGGCGGGCGACATTCAGATCTTTGGTTTGAATGCCGAAGCGTCCAAGTACTTCCTGTTTAAGTGGGACACGATTCTGACTTTGAATGCACAAGCTGGAGTGGTGGATGCTTGGGGCAGTGATGCAAGTAAGCTGGGAGTGCCGTTGTACGACCGACTCTTCCTCGGTGGCGCCAATGACATGCGGGGCTTCCGTTTCCGTCGGGTCGGGGGGCGGGGAGGGACGGAAGTGGGGAAGAGAATTGTGGCCCGCGACCTCCAAGGTGAACCACTCGGGGGCCAGACTCTTGCGCGGTTGACTGCGGAGTATACTGCTCCCGTGGTGGACAAGGTGCGGGCGGCGGTCTTTTACGATGCCGGTTTTGTGAATGCCGATCCCTTTGATTTCAGTGGCTCCGCCTACAACGCGGACGCCGGGATTGGGTTGCGGTTGGACCTGCCCATCGGGCCTGTGCGGATCGACTATGGCGTGCCGGTGAAAATCGACCCTGCCTTCGGGGATTCCAAACGGGGCAGGTTTCAGTTCAACGTTGGCTATCAGTTTTGATGGCGCAACCGCGTTTGTTTTGCTAATCACATCAGACGACCTAATTTATTCGGTCTAACACCTAAAATAGTCCCCTACAAATCACCCCTTAGATAAAGACATGAAACTGAATCGTATCGTTAGCCTCCTCGCCCTCGTTGTTGGTATTGCCGCTGCTCCTGTGTCCGCACAGGCCCAGATGAAGGTCGGCACCATTGACATGAAGCAGGTGTTCGACACCTACTACAAGACGAAGGACGCGGAAGCCAAGATCAACGAGTCCCGTGCCCAGGCTCAGAAGGAACTTGCCGAGCGCTTGGACACCTTTAACAAAGCCCAGGAACAGGCCCGCAAACTCAACGACGAAGCCGGCAAGTCTGAACTCTCCGAGAAGGCGAAGGCCGAAAAGGTCAAGGGGCTCAACGAAAAGCTTCAGGAACTCGGCGTCATGCAGCGCGAAGTGCAGGAGTTCCAGCAGACCCGTGAGCGTCAGCTCTCCGAGCAGTCAGTGCGTTCCCGCAACTCCCTAGTTGAAGAAATCAACAAGATCGTCAGCGACGTCGTCAAGACCAACGGCTACGACCTCGTCTTCGACAAGTCCGGCCAGAGCCTCAACGCCGTCAACGTGTTGGTGCACTCGAAGGAATCCTTCGACTTCACCGCCGACGTGCTTAACAAGCTCAACGCTGACCAGAAAAAGAAGTAGTAGTCTGGCGAATGCCGACGACTCAAATCATCGCACTAAAGCAACTGGCCGCCCTCGTGGGCGGCCAGTTGTCTTTTGGAGGGGATCCTTCCCTCCGGATTGCCGGCGTCGCCTCCATTGCGGAGGCCGCCCCGGACGAGGTGACATTTCTCGGAAACGCCAAGTACCTCCCGGGGCTCCGTCTTTCCAGAGCCGCTGCGGTCCTCGTTCCCGAGGACTTCTCAGAGGAGGTTCCTCCGGTATTGGTCCGCGTGGCGAACCCTTCTCTTGCCTTCGCGCGGTTGGTGGAGTTTTTCGCTCCCAAGCCCCCCGTTTTTGTACCCGGCGTGCACCCCACCGCCGTACTCGGCGAGGGGGTGCACCTCGGCGAGGGCGCTTCGATCCAGCCCTTCGCCGTGTTGGAGCCCGGTGCTGTCGTGGGCGCGGGTTCCCTCGTGGGGGCCCACTGTTATCTGGGCCACGGGAGCCGGCTTGGAGAACAATGTGTGCTGCATCCGCGGGTCACCGTTGCTGCGCGCTGCGTGGTCGGGAACCGGGTGATCCTGCACTCGGGTGTGGTGTTGGGCAGCGACGGCTTTGGCTTTGAATGGGCCGGTGGGCGGCATGTTAAAATCCCGCAGGTCGGTATCGTGCAGGTGGATGACGACGTAGAGATAGGCGCCAATACCACGGTCGACCGCGCCCGGTTTGGCCGGACTTGGATCCAGGAGGGCTGCAAAATCGACAACCTGGTGCAGATTGCCCACAACGTTGTGGTGGGCAAACACACGCTCTTGGTGGCCCAGGCCGGGATCTCCGGCAGCACGCATCTGGGCGAGCGCGTCACTTTGGCCGGACAGGTGGGGGTGGCCGGGCATCTCCAAATCGGGGACGGCGCCGTTGTGTCCGCTCAATCAGGGGTGAGCAAGAGTCTTCCGGGGGCTGCCCTCTACATGGGCAGTCCCGCACAGCCGGCGGCAGAATTTCGCGAGCAGGTCGCCCTGGTGCGCCGCCTGGGCCGGCTGCAGGAGCGGGTGCAGCGGCTGGAGAAAGCCCTACAGCAAAACAGCGGCGCCGCCCGCCCGCCCGAGAATTCTGGCGCTTGAGCGAAGCGACACCGCTGTAAGTCGGCGTAAAACAGGACCCATCCCCGCGGGATGTAATTTTTCCGCTCCGCTTCCGGTGGTGTTCCCGCGCTCGAGCACCGGCCTCTATGTCTCCGGGATGGGATGCCTGCGTGTGGCCGCTTCAGGATACCGACCCTTTGGCGCGGGTGCGTCGGAAGGGGAGTGGCCGGTGCGGGTCTGTGAAGGGATCCTGGCATGCATTGGGAGCCGGCGGTTTTTCTTTGCCCCAAGGAGCGAGGCAAATGTTTCAAGAGGATGTTTGTTGAACCATTTTGCTTGATGTTAAATGTCTTTAATTAATGTTTGGCGCGCCGCCCGCGTTTCACCCAAAGCCGCCGCTGTTGGTTTTTGTGAAATGGTGGTGCCTGAGGTTTTAGACCGCGCGTTTCGCCTCAACGTTTCAAGCTCACGTTCCCCAAACTCATGACATCACCAAAAGCCCGCGGGCGGTCTGCCCTGCAAATGCTTTCCCGTGTGGTTTCCGTCCTGCTTGTGGGCGTTTTGTTCCCGGGAACCTTGCGGCCCGCGCTCGGCACGGTGGGGGGGTGGGAGACAGCTGCCGGGGATGGGCCGCAGATTTTACGCCAACCCGAATCGCTCACCGTCGGCAGCGGAGGTTCCTTGCTATTGAGCGTCACGGCTCGGGGACAGGGGCCCTTGAGCTACCGTTGGAAAAAGAACGGGGTGGCATTGGAGGGGGCGGTGAAACGAGAACTCCGGCTCTCCGATGTTTTGGAGGAGGATGCCGGAACTTACCATGTGGAGGTGGTTGCCGGTGGGCAAAGTGTGTCGAGTACCGGGGCGCTTGTGCGGGTGCTAGCCGGCGCTCCTGTGGTAGCGGCTCAAACCCCAAGCCAGAGCGTGATGCCCGGCAGCAGGCAGCTTCTGCGCGTGTATGTACGGGGGGCTGCCTCGGTGACGTATCAGTGGAGAAAGAACGGTGTGACCATACCGGGAGCGACTGGGGCGACGCATGTGCTTTCTTCGGTAAAAACATCGGACGCTGGTAGGTATGACGTGTTGCTGCGGAATGAGTTCGGCACCGCACAGAGCGCACCCGTGGTGTTGGGGGTGTCTCCAGAGGGAAGGCAGGATTTTCAAAACGCGGGTTACCGATGGTTTGACCTGAGGGAGACGCTCTCAGGGGGGGGCGACTCCGTGGAGGACTCCTGGTTCCCGGGTGAGCCTTCTGACAGCGCGGTGGACCCGGCCGGAAATCTTTTTTTTGTAGACCCCCTCAACCATCTCGTCTGCAAGTTGACCCCGGGGGGAGTGGTGCTCGCGGTGGCAGGGCTGAGGGGCGAGGCGGGCAGCGCGGATGGGGTGGGCGCGGTTGCGCGGTTTGATTCGCCCCAGGGCATCGCTTTGGATGAAGCGGGGAATCTTTTTGTGGCGGACACAGGGAACAACACGGTGCGGAAAGTCACCCCCCAGGGGCAGGTGAGCACTGTGGCCGGGCAGGCAGGCGACTTTGGAGTGGCGGGGGAAATGGTGGCGCCGAGAAAGGTGGCCGTAGACCGTTCGGGCACGGTGTATGTGCTCGACAATGAAACGGTGCGGAAGGTGCTGGCAGACAGGCGGACGGCTGTGGTCTTCGGCGGGGACGAGGGAGGGGAGTCTGGAGTGGAAACGTATCCGACTGCGCTGGAGGTAGACTCTGCGGGGAGGCTGTATGTGGCTGCCGTCGACGCGGGCGTCTCCAAGCTGTTTGTGCGTGGCTCCACCGGGGGTTTCGTGGAGGCGGTCTTCGGAGGCTCGGCAAATTCGGAAACAGGGTTGCCGGTGCTGGGGGATTTGGCGTTCGCGGACGGGCGGCGTTTGTACGCGGTGTCCGAGCTGGGAGGGCAGGTTCTGTATTGGGGCGGGGGGGGGGCGGCGGGGGGGGAGCAGGGGAACCTTTTCGAAGAGTCTCAAGGCGGCGTGCTGCCCCGGACGTTTACGGTGGATGCGGCAGGAACTGTGTATCTTTTCGACGGTCTGACGCAGTCGTGGCTTGTGGGGATTCCTGAGGGGTTGCCGGCGTTCTCTGAGCAGCCGGTCGGGGGGGCGTTTAAGCTCGGAGAACCGCTCGTCTTGCGTGCCGAGCTGGAGGGCGCCGGGGAGGTTTCCTACCAGTGGTTCAAGGGAGCGGTGCCGCTGGTCGGAGCGACGGAAGCCGTCTGGAGCGTCGGAAGGGCGGAAGTTTCCGATTCGGGTGCTTACCGATTGGAGGTCACCAGCCGCGCGGGATGGGTGGCGAGTGTTCCGGCCACGGTGTTGGTTGCGCCACCGGGGCCGAGTTTGATGGTGCTTAGGCAGCCGGGAAACGGAGGGGATCCGGGCAGCCCCGTCCGGTTTCTAAAGGGAACGGCGGCAAGCGTGCGGGTCGCCTTGGATCCGGCGGGGGCCGAGGCCCTGGGCACCGAGTTCAGTGTGTATTCCTATGCCAACGGGACGTTGGGCCTGCCGGTGGGAATCAGCGGGGTGGTCCCGCCCAACGGAGAGCTGACGCTGCCGTTGCGGGCCCTGAGCACGGGTGGCACTTACGTGGTGCGCTTCATCCGGCGTTTTGCCGACGGGCCGCTACAACTGGATTCAGCGCCTTTCGTTGTGGAGTTGCAGGGAATGGAGGTGGTGGCGGGGTCGTATGAGGTGCTTTTACGCGACGTCTCTGGAGGAGTGCTCGAGGACGGCGGCTTCTACCGGGGCGTTCTGCTGGTGACGGTTTCAAAGACGGGCGCGGTTTCAGGGCGTGTCCTCTACAATGAGGCGCCGCCTCTGCAAGGGGCGCCCGAGGCCGGCATCCGTGCCTATACTTGCGTTTCCCGGTCCTTTTCTGCCGCGCTTACACCTTCGGCGTCGGACCCGTTGAAACTGGTGGGCAGCCCGAAACTGGGGTTGGGTTCGAGCGCAAACCGGCAGCAACTCCAGATTGCCTTCGACCTTTCCGGGGCCCGAGCCGAGTTGAGTGCGACCCTCACCGACACCGCCTCGTCCTCTGGTGGCGGCTGCGTCAGCCAGGGTGCGGGCGGTCTCCGTTGTATTTCAAAGCTCTCTGAGACAAACACAGGTGGCCAGACGGTCAACGCGAGTGCTGTGGGCGGTCGCTACGTTTTGTCTGCGGACGGCGGGTATTCAGAGCTGAGCCCTGCGGAGAACAATCTGGCCCAGATTTTTGTGCAGGTGCTGCCAACCGGCCGAGTGGTGTGGGCCACGAGCCTTGCGGGATATACCGGGACCGGGTCCGCCGGTTTGGCTGCGGCGGATCCGGCAACACTGGTGGCACAGTTTTACGAAGGGCGTTCGGTGTCGGGCAGCAAAAGTCTTGTGACCCACAGCCTGCTGGGACTGCTGAGGTTTTCAAAGTCAGACCAGTCCATCTGGGGGGCCACCTTTGGGGAGGATTCTACGGCGGGTTCTCTGGAGCGGCAGGCCACTTACCTGACGCGGGACGCGACCCGGGCGTTAGTGTACAGCGACGAGGCCTTTGCGAGCTTCTCCAACTGGAGCAAGGCTGGTTTTGTGTCGTTTGAGGCGGGAGACGGGTGCCGCTGGGAGGGGGCTTCCAAGGATGCGCTGGTGGCTTTCCTGTGGCCGCAGTACCAACCGGGCGCGGAGGTGCCTGCCACTCCGTTTTACCTGTCGGTTGAGGATCCCCTGGGCGAGGAAACCCTGGTCTGGAAGGTAAGCGTTTCCAGCACCGGAGTGGTCCGTTCCTCTGCTTATCCACCTGGGACGGTCCGGCCTGCCTTGACGTTGCGTCTGGATCGGGTCCGGGGGATGTGGACCGGTTCCTATGTTTATCCGGCTTCGCGCGGCGTGAGGAGAAGCCTCTTTGGCGCGTGTGTGGAGGCCCCGGCAAAGCCGGGCCTCCGCGCAAAGGGTTGGGCCGAAATGGGAGTGCTTCCAGCCACCCGGACCGGCTCCTGGGAATTGTTTGAAGCCGAGGGCTTCGAGCTTCCGTGAGCCTCCCCGCGAAACGTCCGTTGCCCCAGTCTACCTGAGAATCCTACCATGAACGTATCCAGCAAGTTTTTGCATGTATTGAGGGCGGCTTTTTTAAGCCTGCTCATAGGCCAGTTCGCCTCCGCACTTCGGGCCCAGGTACCCTCGTTTCAGGTTGCGCCGAGGCCCACAGAGGTCCGGACCGGTGCCACGGTGGGCATCGGCGCCGTGGTGTCAGGAAGCGTTGCCGCATCGTATGTGTGGACGAAGGCTGGGGTCGTGGTGGGAAGCGGCAGCGCGGTGGTTGCCAACGACTGGAAGAGCGTCGCCGCTGGTGCCTCCCATACGCTGGCGCTCAAGAACGACGGATCCCTTTGGGGCTGGGGCAGCAATCAGAGCGGCCAACTCGCGCTTGCCTCCGCCGGCGCGGCCAGCGACAGGCGGAGCGCTCCCGCGCGCATCGGTTCGGCCTCCGACTGGGCAGGCGTTTTCGCGAGCGGAGACCGCAGTTGCGCCATCAAGAAGGATGGAACCGCCTGGTACTGGGGCGGGACAGCCGGTTCGACGGGAATGAACAAGGTTGCAGGGGAGCAGTTCTGGGAGTCTGCGGCTTTTGGCGAAACGGGAGCCATGTATCTTGTATCCCTCGGGGGCGTCTACGTGTTCCGGCCTGACATGGGATCAGCGCCTTCGTCCATTGGGACAGCGCGGGACTGGGCCTCTTTGAGTGCTTGGGGAGAAATGGTGGTCGCTTTGAAGCGGGACGGCACCTTGTGGGGGTATGACCCGATGGGGGCTGGGATGGGCCAGAGCTCACCCAATGGAGGATTTTACAGGGTGCAGTCGGGCCGTTGGAAGGCTGCGTGCGCAGGCCCGAGATATGCAGTGGCGTTGCGGGAGGATGGGACCCTCTGGGCCTGGCAGAGAATGGCAGGCACCAGCACCGGTTGGACGCTGTTTAAGAACAACTGGCAGACGCAATACACCCCACGCCAACTGGGCTCGCGTTCTGATTGGAAGAGCCTTGCTGCGGACGTGCTTCCTCTCGCGGTGGACGCCGAGGGACGGGTGCACCAGGTGGCCGAAGGATGGGCGCGGACGGTTGGGGAGATTCCGGTGGCCTGCCGTGGCGTGAGTGGGCGTACGGCGGAAACCGGCAAGTGGAACTCCGAGGGGCTGGCGCTTGGAGCGGACGGCACCTTGTGGGCCTGGGGGGGAAACGACTCAGGCCAGTTGGGAGACCTTGCGGAGAACACTGGGGCCATGGGCACGTATAGCTTTGAGGCGGTGCAGGTGGGGGTTCACAAGGGCTGGGGCTTGGGCAGCCCCGTGCTCGGGGTACCGCTCGGATTGGTCCTCCCAAACTTCCAAGCGGGAAACCTTGGGGTCTACGAGTTGCTTGTGAGCAACGTGGCGGCAGGTTCCGTAGCGCTCGCTCAGTGGACGAGCCAGCCGGAGACACGCCGCCTCTCTACGGGCGCTTCACTTCAGTTGGCGGCCGGCGGTTCCCTCGGGAGCGGCGCGGCTCCGACCTACCAGTGGTACCGAAACGGCGTGGCGGTCACCGGAGCGACTGCTTTGACCTATAGCCTGGCGAACGCTCAAACCTCCGCCTCCGGCGTGTACTGGTTGGAGATGAAGCGCGGAGGCGTGGCGGCCCGCAGCCCGGCCGCCTCGGTCATTGTGGAGGAAACCAGTCTGGTGGGTGTGCACACCTCCCTGGCGGCGAAGGCCTACGCATCGGCCAGCGTCTCGCTGGGCACGATTCTTCAAGGCACGCCTTCGCATCCGGCCGCGAATGTGCTCAAGGCCGTCACGGATGTTTACCTGCTCCTGCAGGACTCCAGGACAACCGCCATGCTGACCCAACTGGGATTTGCCGGGAGCACGGACCCCTTTAATTTTACACTCAAGCACGTGGGTTATCCCGCAGGGGGCGGCCTGACTTCCGAGGCACGTATCTGGTTGAAAGACGTGCTCTACCCGAAGCTTGCTGCAGCGGATGTGCTTTTAGGGAATGTGACTTCGACCAGTTTCGTCTCGGCGCTGGTGCCGGCGGATTTCGGCTCCAAGGGCACCGAACCCATCCCCTTTGACTACGGGGATGTCCAGGTGGCGCGTGCCGGGCTGAACGTAGCCATGTCGCTGCTGAAGTGGGTGGAGACCCAAAACACCGACGTGGGTCTCCTTGCCTTGAAAACCAGGCGGGATGGCGGGTCGCTCTCGCTCGAGTCGCTCCTTGCCCTGTATCCCGACTTGTTGAAAGCCTCCTCCACAGCCACAGAGGCGCAGACGGAGTTTGTGGCGCGCTTCGGAAAGGCCTTGGCCTACTACCAAAACTTTTCAGCCTTTGCCAACCCCGCCCCGGGCGCGACCGGAGCCAGACGCCTGGATTCAGAACAGGCGGTTTTTACGCTGACCACCTCCGAGGATAGGGACAGCGAACGGCGCTTGGCGCAGGATTGCGTCAGGCTGCAGGCGTCTATTGCGGCCACGTCAGCTGCCGCCGGCTTGCAGTCGTTTGTTTCGCTGCCAGCCAGCGGCCTTGAGGGAACGCTGGCTGTGCAGGCGTCCCCCTGGGTTTTCTTTAAACACGCCCCGGGCTGGAGGAGTGAACTGCCGGCATTCAAGGCGAACGCCTACGTACCCGGATCCCTCCGGGCGGACACCGCCCTGGCTTTTTACCCGGCCCTAAAATTGCAGGCCCTCGGAAAGTTCGAGACGAGCCTCGCAGCTGCGGAACCCGAGCTGACGGAGTGGTTCAAGACCGGGCGCGAAACGGTTCCGCCGACGGTGCAGTTGCTGGCCTTGGGTTCCGGTACCGCGTCCGTCACCTTGCAAAACGGGGCTGCCCTCGCCACCAACGGCTGGCTGACGGTTTCGGGCACCGTAGCGGACGCCAGCGGAGTGGGGCGTGTGGTGGTGACGCGGACCACCGGCTCGGACGTTGCCAGTGCGGTGGCGGGATTGGTGGAGCGCGCGCAGAGCGCGGGGGCCACCACGCGCATTTTTGACTGGAGCGCCCAGTTGCCCGCAGCCGTTGGCTCGGGAACGCTCACGGCGAGTGCGTGGGACTACTCGGGGAACACAGCCTCGGCTGCTGCCACCGTGAATTTGAGTGCGGTGGCTGCCGGCAGTCTGCCTGCGGTGCCAGAACCCGCTAGAGAGGTAGAGGTGGGAAGTCTTGCAGCGCTGGCGGCCGTGGTGCCAGCCGCAGGCACGGTGCAGTTCGTGTGGAAGCGCAATGGCGTGGCTCTCGGGAGTGCGGCCACTGCTGCGGCTGTGGACGACTGGGCTTCGGTGGGTGTGGGAGGACGCCACACGGCGGCCATCAAACGGGATGGCACGCTGTGGAGCTGGGGGTCGAACGCCAGCGGGCAGCTGGGCAGCGGTGTGGCCCGCCAGTTCCCCCTCCAGGTGGGCACGGCCGCCAATTGGGCGTCGGTCAGTTGCGGCCAAGATTTCACAGTCGCACTGAAGCGGGACGGTTCGCTGTGGGCGTCGGGAAATTCGCCGTTCGGGAACTTTGCGCAACTGAACACGGTTGCTTCGGCGAGCAACCAAACCTGGGCGCGCGTTGCCAGCTCGGATCTGCACGCACTCGCGCTCACCCGCGGGGGCAAGCTTTTCGCTTGGTCCGGCGGCGCCGGCGTACAGGTGGGGACGGCCTCCGACTGGGTGGAAATCTCCGCGGGCAATGCCCGGGGAGCGGCGGTCAACTTTGCCATCAAGCGGGACGGCACCCTCTGGGCCTGGGGTGATAACAGCTCCGGAGCGCTGGGCCTCGGCTGGGGCTACCGGGGTGCGGTGCCGGCGCCTGTGCAGGTGGGAAGCGACAAGGACTGGCTCGCCGTCTCAAGCAACCCTCAAAACAACTGGAGCAACTCCTTTTCGGCGGCTCTCAAAAAAGACGGAACTCTATGGGCTTGGGGCTTTGCGCCCTTTTTGTTTCAAGGCCAGAGCTGGAACTTTTACGGGATGGGACAGGTCACGCCCCGCCGCATCGGCCCCGAAAGCGCGCGTTGGGGAGGCGTAGCGGTCGCAGGCTTTGAGCTGCTCGCGACGCGATTGGACGGTAAATTGTGCACGGTCGGGGACGACTGGAGTGCGTTGGTGTCAGTACCGGCATCGGTGGTGTCTCTATCGGTTTCCGGCAACTCTTCCGGGGCGGTGGCCGCGGATGGAACGCTCTGGATGTGGGGCGATAACACCAACGGGCAGGTCGGTAATTATCTGCCGAAGGACCTCGCTAATTCCTGGCAAAACTGGTCGGACACTTATGCGCAGGACCCTCTTCAGGCGGGGGTAAATCCCGACTGGGGCCTCCCCTCGCCCGTACGCGGTATTCCCGTTCCCTTGAGTTTCGAACCCATGTCGGCGGAGGGTCTGGGTGCGTACAGCCTGACGATAACGCGCGGGGCTTCCTCCACAGCGTCCTCAGCGTCTTTTTACAGCTGGCAGCAGCCCGGGCAGCCTTATGTGCTCGCCGTCGGCGGGGGCAGCCTGCGGCTGCAGGGTGGGATCAACGTGGGCAATTCGGCCGTCTCCTACCAGTGGTACAAAAACGGAGTAGCCGTGCCGGGGGGAACCTCGCCGGAGTTGGCTGTTCCGGCAGTGACGGGCAATGCGGGCTCCTACTGGGTGCAGGCGGTTTCTGGAAAGGCAACCATCCGTGGCCATGCGACTACAGCTGTCGTGGACTCGGCAAACCTCTCGCAGGCCCGCGGAGCGCTCCACGTCCGGGATTTTTCTACGGCATCCAATAAGCTGAATCTGGCTTTGGCAGCCAACCCGGTGGACGGTGCCGCCTTGTTTCTGCGCTCCGCCCTGGATCTGTACAACCTCTGGTCCGATCCCGGCGTCGCCACCAACCTTGCTGCACTCGGCTTCACGGGGAGCGCCGATCCTCTCAATTCCACTCTCCGTTGGAGCGCCGAAGGCTTTCCAAAGGGAGCGTTGAGCGCACCGGTGCGCGCCTGGCTGCTTGGCACGCTCTATCCCAAGCTTGCCGCGGCAGAAGCGAATCTTTCCAAAATCACCGACACGGGTTTTGTGACCTCTTTCGGCCCCTATGAGCTTGGACTTGAGGGCGAAGCCTCCGTCGTTGATTACGGTGACGTGCAAGTACTGCGCGCGTTCCTCAATGCCGCGCTGGCAGCCGTCAAATGGCTCGAAGCCCAAAACACTGATGTCGATCTGGCAGCCCTGCAATTGGACAGCAGGAACGGGCGGCTTTCAATCGAGTCGCTGCTGGCAAAATACCCGCTCCTTCTCACGGCTTCCACAACCGGTACTTCTGCGCAGGCCGAGTTTGTCTCCCGCTTCAAGCAGGCGTTGGATCGGTACAAGGCGTTTTCGGACTTTGTGAATCCAGCGGGCACCCCCACGCTGGCGCAGCGGCAGGACCAGAGCATTGGCACCGCGCGGCTCGAAACGACTGAAGACCGCGATGCGGAACGGGAATTCCGCGATGCCGTGAACAAAACACTGGAGTCCATCAACGCTGCCGACGCCGTGGCCGGGCGCCGTACCTTGCAAACTGCAGACGGCTTCAGCCTGACCGCTTCGCCGCACGCCTTTTTTCAGCACGCGCCGGGCTGGCGGAGCGACCTGCCCACGTTCAGCCGGAACCTTTACCAGCGGAATTCCCTCAACCGGTCGCTTCTGCAGAATCTGTATCCTGCCATGAGCCTCAGTGATGTGGGGGGGCTTGAGGAGTCGATGATCTCCGCCGAACCGGAATGGACCAAGGCACTCGGGACGCGAGCGGACTCCACGCCACCGGTGCTGGAAATGAGCCCGGTGACAGCCCTGAGCTCGTATGATGGCTGGGTGACCCTGGAGGGGACGGTACAGGATGCGACCGGGGTGAGTCGCGTCACGGTTGCCGCTGGGACGGACGGGGCGAAGGAGGTCTTTGAGGCGGATTTGGAAGAACTCATCCCAGCGGCTGATGGCACGCGGTTGTACCGGTGGCGGGTGGCGCTGCCGTTGTATGGGACGGGAGTCGGACCGCTGGCCTTTTCGTTGTCTGCGGAAGATGTTTTTGGCGGGGTGCTCGACTCGCCCTTGGTGAAGGTGCTGCCCGTAGAGAGAATGGTGCCCTTGGTCATCGGCTCCCGTGGCGATGGAACGCTCAGCTACACCGTGACTCCAGCAGCCGACGAGAACGGGTTTGTGCGTGTGGGGGCCAAGCTGGTGCTCGTGGCGCGGCCGAAGTCCGGCAGTTTGCTCCGACGGATTGAAACGGTAGTGGATGGAGAAACCCTGCCTCAGCCCGCCTATCGTGCGAGCACGCTGACGCTGACCATCCGAGGGGAGACTGCGGTGTCGGCGGTGTTCGAGCCCAACCCGTACCTGCGTATCGGTGGGCGCAACCGCATGGCCGGTGGAATGCTTGGCGGTTGGAGCGACGGCGCTTTCCCGATGAGCGCACTGCAGGTGGTGCTGAGTCCGGCAGGCAGCTTCAGCGGGCGGCTGCGCGTGGGTTTGGCCAGCTATGCGCTCGCAGGCCGTTTTGATGCGGACGGCTTCTATTCGGTACGCCTGCCGCAACAGTTCGCGTACCTGAGCTGGAACGGTCAGCCGTCGCAGTTCGTCAGGCCGACGCTGTCACCAACCTCGATAGAATTAAAAATGTGGGTGGACACCTCTGACGGGGTGGATGCGCCGGTTCTGCAGGCTGAGTTTGGAGGATGGGTCGGTCGTGGAACGCTCACGGCGCTCGCGGAAAAGGATTACTCCGGACAGCCTGTGTTTACGGGATATCTCGCGGGTGGAGAGTCAGCGGGGGGCAGCTACCAGAATATGGGCATTTCCGAGGCGGCCCGGCAGTTGTGGAACAGCACGCCCGGCTGGTGGTCTGTCACGGCGCGAAAGAGTGGTACCGCGGTGCTTACGGGATGGGTGCCAGGACGCGGGCGTTTTACCAGTTCCGGCTACCTGAGCAACCAGGCAACCCTAGGTTACTCCCCCGGTGCGCCATCGACTTCACGGGGTGAGTACGCCGACATCCAGATGCTCTCCTCCGTCAATGCGGATACCGTTCTGCGTTGGATATCCACCCTTTACACCCCGGCCGCAGCCAACAGCTATATGCCCATGAATTCCGCGCCGGCCGCCACGGGAACGGCGCGCACTGAAATGTGGTACTCCGGAAACCGGGGCCCTGTGTTTGAATCGGTGTCCCCATCCGCGGCTGGAACGAACGCCTATGTGGCGTTTGCGAGTGTCGGAACCCTCGGTGGGGTGGGCTTCACGCCGGCGGTGCCGGGACAGACCCTCGCCCCGTTTGTGACAACAGGCGCGGGCGGAAACACTTCGCAGAGGCTGGCTGCCAAGTTTGCGTTTGGCGGCGTGTCTGGCGCCAATCCGACTCCGTCACTCAAGGCTTTCGAGCTGCAGTCCCTCTCGAGAAACGTTGTCAGCGTGGTCCCCGGTTCGGTGAATTACCTCACGGCGCCCCAAATGAGCCTAAACGCGGCTACAGGCGTCCTCTCCGGAAGCGCCCAAGTGGGGGGGAAACGAGTCAGCCTGCAAGGCGTGCTGCTCCAACGGACCTTCATGAACGGCTCCATCCCCCAAAGCCTCCAGAATGTGTTCGGGCTGGGAATGACCGCGGACGGAGATCCTTTCATCCTCACCGAACCGACTCCGTAGGGGCCGCTCAGTACCGTAGCACGCGGGCGAGAAACTCCCGGGTCTGCGGGGCGGCCGACTCCCCGAAGAGCTGGTCCGGCGGACCGATTTCCACGAGGCGGCCTCCTGCGATGAAGGCGATCCGGTCGGCCACCCGGCGGGCAAACCCCATTTCGTGCGTGGCCAGGATGAAGTCGCGGCCCTGTGCACGGAGGGCCTCAATGGTTTCGAGGACCTCGGCCGTCATCACCGGATCGAGGGCCGAGGTGGGCTCGTCGAGCAGCAGGAACTGCGGGTCGATGGCCAGCGCGCGGGCGATGGCCACGCGCTGGCGCTGGCCGCCGGAAAGGGCCGCGGGCTTTTGCGCGGCGTGGGATTCGAGCTGGAAGCGGCGCAGAAAATCCCGTCCGATGGCCACCGCCTTTTCGGGTGGATGTCCGTGGACGGCGGTCAGGGGCAGGGTGATGTTTTCCAGGGCGCTCAGGTGCGGAAAAAGGTTGAAGCCCTGAAACACCACGCCGGTACGGCGGCGGTGCTCCAAAAGTGGAAGCTCTTCGAAGACAAGCGGCTTGCCGTTGATTTCCACCGTGCCAGAGTCCGGTCGCTCAAGCCCGGCCAGGACGCGCAGCAGGGTGGACTTGCCTCCGCCCGAGGGGCCGATGAGCACGAGGCTCCCGGTGGCTTCGCACTCGAGGGAAAGCCCGTCGAGGGCGCGGTGCGAGCCGAAGGCGCGGCAAAGGTTGGAGAGGCTAAGTTTCATAGCGAAACCGTTGTTCCATGCGGCGGGTCCAAACCGAGATGGGCAGCGTGAGCAGCAAGTAGCCGGCCGCAAGCAGCAGGTAGCTCTCGAAGTTGCTGTAGGTGTAGCTGGCGACGTTGCGGGCGCTTTGCGTGAATTCGTTGAGGCCGATGACGCTCAGAAGCGACGAGTCCTTGATGAGCGACACAAACTGCCCCGCCAGCGAGGGCAGCACGCTGCGCAGCGCCTGGGGCAGGATCACGTAACGGTAGGTCTGCGCGCGGGTCAGCCCGATGGCCAGCGCCGACTCGAGTTGCGAGCGGCCCACGCTTTCGATCCCGGCGCGAAACACCTCCGCAAGGTAGGCGCCGCTGAACACCGAGAGAATCAGCACGCCGGCGAGCGCCCTGTTTTCGAGGTGCACCGCGTCGGCCACGATGTAAAAAAGCACGTAAATCTGCACCAGCAGCGGCGTGCCGCGGATCAGCTCGATCCAGCACTTGGCGAGGTACCGTAGGGGCAGAAAGTTCGAACGCTGCGCCAAGGCCAGCCCCGCCCCCAGCAACGTGCTCAGCAGCAGCGCCGCCAGCGACACCCCGACGGTGGTCCTCCAGCCGGAGAGGAAAAGCTGCCAGTATGCGCCCACCGCCTCCCAGTCCCAGCGCAGACCAGAGCTGCGCAGCAGCACCCAGCCGCACGCCACAAACAGACCACCGACCAGTCCCGCGCTGCACCACCGGGCGGTGGGGGAGGCTGCGCCCGTGGCCGGCTGCGAATAAAAAAAACGGCTCAAAACGCTGGCGGTGGGGCGCGACATCCGGGGTGGGACTCAGAACACAAAGGGAATGCCCGCGGCGCGAAAGGCCTCCTTCTGCGGGGCGAGCCAGCGGGCGCCGAGTTCCTCAAACCCGGAGCGGCCGCGGAAGTCGCGCAGGAAGGAGTTGACCTGCAGGCGCAGGGCTTCGTCCCCTTTGCGCAAACCAATGGCCCACTGTTCCTTCTGGAAGGGGTCCAAGAGCGCACGGGTGGTGTCCGGGTTCTGCTGCCAGTGCTTGAGCACCGACATCTGGTCGTAGAGAAAGGCATCCGCCTTGCCCTGGACGACCTCGAGCACGCAGGCGGTTTCGCGGTCGAGCACGAGTACGCGGGCCTGTTTGAACTGGCGGGCGTGCAGGTGGCCGGTGGTGCCCTGTTTGACGGCTACGGTCCGGCCGGGCCGGTCGCAGTCGGCGGCGGTCTGCACGGGAGAGTTTTTGCCGGCAAGCAGGCAGAGGCCCGTGGAAAGGTAGGGCTCGGAAAAGTCGATCGCCCGGGCGCGTTCGGGAGTCGCGGTCATGGAGGAGAGCAGGAGGTCGATCTTGCCGGTCTTGAGCGAGGGGATGAGCCCGTCAAAGGGGATGTTGAGGATCTCGAGTTTGCGTCCAAGGGCCTCGGCCATGGCGCGGGCCAGATCGACGCTGACGCCTTCGGGCTGGCCCTTGGCGTCGGCCATTTCAAAGGGCGGGTAGGAGAGTTCCATGCCGACGCGCAGGACGGCCGGGTCGCGTGCAAAGGAAAGGGAGGCAAGCGAGCAGAGGCAGAGCAGCAGGGTGGAGAGGAGGCGCACGTGGGGAAGGCTCGCGCCGCCCGCCTGTGGCGCAAAGCAAAAAGAGGAGGCCTGCCGGGAAAGTGGTCCGGAGGCCGGTCCCGTAAAAGGCAAACGCCCCGGAAGCCGAGAGGGCCTCCGGGGCGTTTGTAGTTGGGAGGGAAAGCGTTTGAGCGTCCGCTCTGGCAACTGGGTGGAAACGGTCTAGGCGGCCAGGGCGGCCTTGGGCACACCGGGCTTGAGGGCCAGGGCGGCCTTCGCCTTGTCGAGGATCGCCTTGAAGGCGGGTTCGTCCTTGACGGCGATGTCGGCGAGAACCTTGCGGTCCAGGTCGATTCCGCACGCTTTCAAACCCTCGATGAAACGGCTGTAGGTCAGGCCGTGGGCGCGGGCGGCGGCGTTGATGCGCTGCTGCCAGAGCATCCGGAAATTACGTTTGCGGGTCTTGCGGTCCCGGTAGGCCCAGTACTGGGCTTTCATGATCGCGTTTTTCGCGTAGCGGAACAGTTTGGAGCGACGTCCGCGAAAGCCTTTGGCTTTCTCGAGCATCTTCTTCCGGCGGGACCGGCTGGCTGGGCCATTCGTGGCTCTTGGCATGGTATCGAGGGTTTGTTTTTAGCGTTCAGCGGATTGTTTTCTCCGTTAGGAAGAGAGTCCGGCGCCTCATCCGCTGAGGAGCCCGGCGTACCCCGCTAAAACGGGTGGAGCCGGACAGGCGCTTGGGACAGCGGGCCAGAGGTGAATCCGACCCTGTTTGGTTAGGCAGGGAGCCTGTAGGGGTTCGCCTTTTCGCTTACGCGAAGGGCAGGCACTCCTTGATACGGGCTACCATGGTTTCGTGGACAAGACCGGCCTTGCCCAGGTTCCGCTTCCGCTTGGCATTCTTGGAAGAAGCCAAATGGCGCAAACCCGGTTTCCGGCGCAGCAACTTGCCCGACGCAGTCATCTTAAACCGCTTTGCAGCAGCTTTTTTGGTCTTTCGACGTGCAATGGATCTAGGCATGGGGCGGAGGACTATACAGGCTTTCCCAGCCAGCGCAACGCCGTTTCTCGGTTCACTCTGGTTTTCCCTGACAGCGTGCCGAAGCCGCAGCCTTCCCTTCGGTCAGCGGCAATGCTTTGAAACGCGCACGCTGCATCTTAACCGGCCTCCGTTGTCCATGGCAACGCCGTGGGAACCCGGCGCCCCCGCGCAACCGTCCTATAACGCGTGCCGGAGCGCCTCGGCCCCCAACGCCAGTAGCAGGCCGGCCACCCCGATGATGGTTTCGGTGATCGTCCAGGTTTGGAGCGTTTCCCGTACGCTCAGGCCCAGGCAGTCCCGCACGATCCAAAAACCCGCGTCGTTAAGGTGGGACAGAAACAGGGAGCCGCACCCGATGGCCACCACCAGAAGCTCCGGCGAGACATCCGGGGACTGGCCCAGCATCGGCGCCAGCAGGTCGGCCGCCACGGTGATCGCCACCGTTGCCGAACCGGTGGCCACCCGGATGAAGGCTGAGGCCAGCCAGCCGTAGAGCATCAGCGGCAGGTGCGCCTCGGCCGCCATTTCGCCGAGAATCTTTGCCAGCCCGCTTTCGGTGAGGACCCGGGCAAAACCTCCCCCGGCTCCCACAGTGAGGAGGGTCATGCCGATGGCGTTGACGCTTTGTTCTGAAAATTTGAGCAACTGGGGGCCCTTCCAGCCGCAGCGGGAGCCCAGCGACCAGAGGCAGAAGAGGACGCCCACGAGCATCGCCACCACCGGCGAACCCAGGCTGAGCAGGACAGTCCCGACGGGTGTGCCTTTCAGGCCCAGAAGTTCCGCAACCGTGGCCAGCATCATGAGGGCGATGGGCAGCAGGATGGAAAAAAGCGTCAGCGCAAAACCCGGGGCGCGGAGGGCCTCTTCGCGGGCCGGCGGCAGCGGGGGCAGGGAGGTGTGTAGGCGGCGCACCGCGATTTTAGCAAAAAAGGGGCCCGCGATCGCGGCCGTCGGGATGCCAATGAGAAACCCCCACAGCAGGACCTTCCCGGTGTCGGCGTGCAGCGCGCTGACGGCAATCACGGGGCCGGGATGTGGCGGCATGACCCCGTGCATGACCGAGAGGAAGGAGACGAGCGGAATGGCCAGCGAAAGGAAGGGGCGGCCTGTCTCGCGGGTCAGTCCTTGCAGCACCGGCAGGAGCAGGAGGAAGCCCACGGCAAACCAGGAGCTGAGGCCGACTGTGATGGCGAGTGCAATGATGCACCATCCGGCATTGTCCTTGCCAAAAAACTGGCTGAAGCCCCTTGCAAGAACCGTAGCGCCGCCTGATTCGGAGAGCAGCTTGCCGAGGATGGCACCCAGACAGATGACGCAGGCGACTCCGCCCAAAGTGCGGCCAAGCCCGAGTTGGAAGGCGTCCACGACCTGCAGAAAGGTCCACGCTGTGGAGCCATCGCCCGAGACGGGTTTGACGCCGAGCAGTACTGCCCCGCCGCCCATTCCGAGGGCCGCCACGGTGAGGGCCAGAAAGGGGTTGAGCTTCCAGCGGGTCACCAAAAGGATGAGCGCGGCGATGGCAGCCAGTGCCAGGGAGATGATCTGCCAGGATTGGGGGGCGTTCATGGGCGGGTCGCCGGATTGTGATGCGAGAAACAGGGAAGGCAAGGCGAGCCGGAAGCGGGGGCCCGGGAAAAAAGAGCCTGATCCAACGTGCGACCGGATGCTGGCCGACGGGAGAAAACAAAAATCCCGGGGGCCCACAGAGAAGGCTGGCGGTTTTTTTCTGGCTTAAGCGCCTGACGTGCATATGCTTAACGCTTAAAATAAAGGCCGCATAAGGTTTTCAGTTGAAGGAGCGCCAAAATGACACATAAGGAGGGCCCGGTTCCTGCTACGTGAAAGGGTTGGCAAGTTGCAAAAGCTATGCCTCGGACTCAAATGGAACCACTAAACCACAAATCTCCAGAAGCAAGAGCGGGAATCTTGGGCCGGCTTAAGGCCGCCTTAGGGGGCGCCCTACCCGGAGCCCTGCTGGCGGCTTTGCTGGTCCTGGCCCAGTTGGGCGGACCGGCCTTTGCAAACACGGTCACCTTCTCCAACCCGGTGACCATTTCTGCGGACGCGGATGTGTTGACACTGGGAAGCTTCAAGTATGCGGCCTACTACACAACCTCCGCCAAGGCCACGGCCTTTGGAAACATCAGTCTTTCGGGGGTGGCCTTCACCGCGATCACGGCCACCGGGGGGGACTCCAACATGGGGTTCACGGGGATGACCAACACCTTCGACGGCTTCAATTCCGGGGGCACGGGCACGCAGTTCAACGCCCTTTCGCAGGCCTACAAAAACCTGCTGACCAGTGCGGTGTACAATTCCGGCGCCCTGGCCACGGCGTCGCTCAACAATTTAACTCTTGGCCGGGTGTATGCGGTGCAGGCTTTTGTGAATGAGAGCCGCAACGAATCGCCTGCGAATGACGTACATCTTCGGGACATGAACGTCACCTCCACGGGGGGGAACACGGTAAACCTCAAGTTCAACACCCAGCGGGTGACGGGTGGCGTGGGGCAGTTCACGCTTGGCACTTTTGTGGCGGATGCGACGAGCCAGACCTTTACGCTTACGGCCGGGACCGGCGCCAGCAGCAAGGCAACGCAGGTGAACGCCATGCAGTTGCGGGATGTGACCGACGTGGTCGGAATCTGGACAGGCGCGACGAGCGGAACCTGGAACAGCACTGCTGCCAACTGGTCGGGCGGCCCGGTGTTTTCGAGTTTTGGCAGCCTTCCGAAAGGCATTGCCCTGAGGTTTGGCGATCAGAACGGCTCCGGAACCGCTGTCACCAATTCCACGCTCACTCTTTCCTCGGCAGGCTTCAGCAACATCGGCTCTCTCAATTTTACGGCGGGCACGGTGAACTACACCCTTCTCACAGAAGGCGGGACCTTGGGGATCGGAGGCAGCGCTGTTCTCAACAAGTCTGGCGCCGCGACCCTGACCCTCGGTGGCACGCACACCTTTTCGGGCTCGGTCAACGTTACTGCAGGGACGCTCCGCGCGGCTTCACTTGGCGCCCTGCCGCGGGTGCCGGTGACCGTGGCCTCCGGGGCGCGGCTGGATCTGAACGGTTTCGATCAAAGAATCGGCCTGCTGACGAATAACGGCACGGTGGCCAACTCCGGGCCTGAGGCGACACTTACTCTGACCAACGGGTTCGCCGGCACGGGGCCGGTTTATTCTGGGACGCTCAACCTAGCCATCGCCAACATCGCCTCCGCCTCCCAGTACCTGACAACGCTTCCGAACCCGACGGGCGCGCTGCTGAACACCGGCACCGGCTCCGGAACGGCCCCGAGCTTCGTGACCACGGACAACACTGCGAGCGGTTCGGTTGTACTGAACACCTCGCTGGGGGCGAACATCACGCGACTGGTACAGGACAGTCCGACCTCCACACTGGTGGTGAACGCCTCCAACCCCACCTTTTCGAAGCCGGTCGAGGTGCGTCAGGGGGCCTTGGTGATCGCCAACCTGAACAACGCGGTCAGCAATCCGCTCGGCACGGGCACGATCACCATCGGCACGGGCGCCGCCAATGCGGCGCTCATCCACGCCGGCCGCTTCGCAAGCCCCACGACAAGCAGCACGGGCGCGAGCCACACCCTTTCCAACCCTGTGGTCATCGGCGGCTCGGGCACCAACCTGATCAGCGCCACCGACTGGGGACTGACCCTCAACGGACCGGTCACACTGGGGGCGAACCTGACGCTGAGCGTTGCCAATTCGGCCGGGTCGACCTTGGTGCTGAATGGAACGATTCGCGGTTCGGGCAACATCACCGCCACGGACGCCTCGGCAGGCGGCGCCCAACCCAGCTCCTTCACCATCGGTGGCTACCTCAACCATAGCGGTGGCATCACGTTCAACAACGGCTCGACTCCTTTCGGCGGCTCCGCCGGCACCACTGTGGCAGCCAACACCATCAGCGGTGGGGTGGGACCAAACGTGAGTTTCATCACGCAGGCAAGCACCAGCCATCCGCTCACGATCAGTGGCGGCTCGATCGACGTGGACCCGGACGGGTTGGCCTTGAACGTCACCGCGGGGATCGGAATGACGGTGAGCGCGCCGACCACCGGTGCGGGCGCCCTGACGCTGAACATCAACAGTACCGGGTCCATCACACTCAACGGTGCTTTGGGGAATGCAGGTGGGGTGTTTTTTAACAGAACCGGCACGGGTACCTTTACCGTCGGCAGTTCATTGAGTGCGGGACTCTCCACCGTTGCCCAAAACAGCAGCGCTGGAGCGCTGAATCTGAGCGGGGCGTTGAACGTCGGTTCGGCTGGCAAGACCCTCTTGGTGGCCGGTTCCTCCAATCTCAACATCAACGGACCGGTCACGGGCACCGGGGACCTGATCCTCAAGGCCAACGGCAACGGCCTGTTGTTTGTGGACGTTGGAGCCGGTGGGATCATCAACATCAACGGCAACATCCTCAACAACGGCACCGCCAACACCGGCACACTTGCCCTGATGTCCGGGCCGCCAACGGTTGGAACAGCTTTCCTCACCGGCGAAATCGGCACGGGAGTCGCCAAAATTATTCAAGACAGCCCGACCTCCGCGCTGGTGATGTATGCCGACAACACCAACTGGCTGGGACAGGTCGAAATCCGACAGGGTGCGGTCGTCGTGACCAACTACCAGACCGTTGGCATCAGCAGCACCCCCAACGGTGCCGGGAAAGGAATGATCACTGTGGGGACTGGTGCGGCTGATGCCGCGTTTCTGTATCACAGCACATTTTCTCCCACGCCCCCCTCGGGATTAGCCTCCAACGGGGGAGACATGACCATGTCCAACCGTTTCACGATTGCGGGAAGCGGACGTAATATCGTTGGGAATCTGTTTTCTTCGATGACGCTCACTGGAACCGTCAACCTGTCGAATACGGACGTGACCTTCGCCAACATGAATCAGGCCGCTGTCAGCCAAACGGTGACCCTTTCGGGCGGGGTGACAGGAAACGGAGACGTCTTTTTCAGCAATTCAACGGGAACCGGGAAGAGCGATTTCACCATTAATTCCAAGCCTTTGAACAATGTGGGCCGCCTCGTGTTCAACAGGGTCTCTCTCCTTGGGGGAGCAGCCTCCACCAATTTTTCCACGGGTTTCACCAACACCATCTCGGGGGGTGTGGGCGTGAACGTCACTTCGATCGAGCAGGCGGGTAACAACCCTTTGACCATCTCCAGCGGTTCCCTGTTGGTGGGAGCTTCAGGCAAGGAAATCGTCTCGTCGGGTTCGATGTTGTTGACGATCACCAGTCCGATTTCGGGCGCCGGCGACCTCACCCTTCGAAACGACTCCACGGGGGTCATCAAAATCGACAGCGGCACCGCGCTTGGCTTGAGCGGCAAGATCCTCCACACGGGCACGGGAAACTCCGGAACCTTCGCCTCGGCGCCCTCCAGCGTGGGGCCTGCCTCGGCGCTGTTGAGCGTACCCCTCGGTGCGGGTGTCACCCGAATCATCCAGGACAGTCCCAAGTCAGCGCTGGTGGTGGACGCAGCCAACGGGGCGTTAAGCGCCCCGATTGAAATCCGGCAGGGCCCGCTGGTGTTCGTCAACGGAGGCGCTTCGATCCTTGGCACCGGCACCATCACGGTGGGCACCGGCGCCGCAAACGCCATGCTCGTTTACGCCGCCCGCTACAACGGCGGCACGAGCGCCGTGTACACGCTGTCCAATCCGCTCCGTGTGGCAGGTTCGGGTTACAACCTGATTCAGACAGGGGACTCGGGCCTCACCCTCAGCGGCCCGCTGACCCTGGCGGGGGATTTGGTGGTCGCCCCGAACGAAAACCATTCCGGCGTCACCGCATTCACGATATCCGGCGGCGTGTCCGGCATTGGGAACATCACCGCAAGTAATTCGGGTGCGGCACAGGGAGGGAACATCGATTTTACCGCCAACCCGCTCAACCATTCTGGTAGGATTACGTTCAATAACGACGCGGTCGACGGGGGTGTCTCGGGCACCAACACCACGGCAAACACGATTTCGGGCGGCGTGGGCGCGAACGTCACCGAGATCGTGCAGGCCAGCAACACCAACCCGCTGACGATTTCCTCCGGCAGTGTGACTGTGAATCCCGCCGGCCTCTCCATCCTGAGCACTGGCTCGGCATTGACGACCGTCTCCGCCCCGACCACAGGCTCGGGCGTGCTGACCCTCAACATCAACGGCGCCGGTGGGATCGCGCTAACCGGTGCGATTGGAAACACGGGAGGTTTGGTGATCAACCGCAATGGCTCCGGTGCGCCCTCATTCGGCAACTACAGCGGCAACCTGACCATCGGCGGCAGCGGCACCAGCCCGGTGACGGTTGCGGGGACCTTCACCAGCTCCCGGTTGACCTCCGCGAGCAGTTCTTCGAACACGACCTTCAGCGGCTCCTGGGCGCTCCCCGCCGGCGGCGGAGAGCTGGTTGCCACCACCTCTGGAACGCTGACGTACTCGGGCGTGATCTCCGGGGCTGGAACGCTCACCCTGACCCCCACTGCGGGGGGCACCGTTGTCCTGACCGGGAACAACACTTTCACGGGCGGCGTCACGCTCACCCAGGGAACGCTGACGCTCGGCGGTGTCAGCTACAGCGAACTGGGGCCGGCGGCAACCTCGGGCGCACTCACCCTGAACGGAGGGAGCCTCCGCTTCGGATCCTCCTACACTTCTTACACGCTGGCGGCTCTCGCGGGGTCGGCCGACGTTACGCTCGCTAACACCGCCGGCACGGCAATCACGCTGTTTCTTGGCAACAGCCGGAACCTTTCGGCCGCCTATTCCGGCAGCCTCAAGGGGGCCGGCAACTTAACCAAGTCGGGTACGGGGACCTGGGCGCTTTCCGGGGCGAGCAATCTTTCCGGCGATGTCTGGATCACCGCTGGCACCCTAGCCATTGTCGACGGAGGCTCCCTCTCCGGAGTGCGCACGCTCGCGGGACGGACCGGAGGCACGCTGTACATTTCGGATGCCTCGGTGACGATTGGTGCCGCCGGCAATTTTGCGGTGAGCTACGGTGCCACGGGTACCGCGTACGCGACGGTGGCGAGCGGCGGCGTCTTAAACGTGGGCAACGGAAGCGGAAAAGTCTTTGTTGGGGGGGGCGATCAGGGGGGTGCGCAGTTTGGCACGGGGATACTCACACTCACAGAGGGGGCCGTGGTGAATGTGGCCGCGCCTGGTGGGGCAAGCCCTCTGGACAGTGTGTATCTGGGCGGTTATGGGGGCCAAGGCACCATCAACCTCGACGGGGGCACCCTGGCCAGTGCGCGCCCATTTACGAACGGCGTCGGCGCCGGCACGATCAACTTCAACGGCGGCGTTCTGCGCGCTGGTCTCAGTTCCACGACGTTTATCAACGCCATCACATCCTCCTTTGTGAAGAGCGGCGGTGCGGTGCTCGACACCAACGGTTATGACATCACGATCCCGCAGGCCTTCCTGAACTCGGCTGCCTCGCCGGGAGGCGGTCTGACCAAGCAGGGAGCTGGGAAACTCACGCTTCCCGTCGCCAATACCTACACCGGTGGAGCCACCGTCGCGGGTGGGACATTGCGGGTCAATGTTTCCGGCGCTTTGGGCTCGGGCTCTCTGACGTTTGTCAACGGGGTTTTGGAAGACGGCACGGGTGGCGGCAATCCGCTGCCTACAGGGATGACTCAGGTGTGGGCGGGAAGCGCCGGCTTTGCGGGAACCGTGGCGATGAATACCGGAACCGGTGCGGTGAACATCACCGCTAACACGACCGTGGACGTCCGTGTCTCGTCGCTCACCGTGGCGGGGAATATTTCGGGAGTGGGCGGCCTCACCAAGATCGGCTCGGGCTCCCTCACTTTGAGCGGCACCAACACCTACGCGGGTGCGACTGCTGTGAATGCCGGGACGCTGGTGCTCAACGGCCCCGGCGCGCTGCCCGCGGGTTCTGCCTTGAGCATTGCGGCCGGAGCCACCGTCATTTTGCAAAACGGCGCGCAGGCCAGCGGGTTCACCGGGGCGGGGAACCTGGTCTACGGCGTGGGCGCGTCCGTGGTGCTTGGGGGCAATGGTGCCTCAGGTAACTGGGGCGCAGTCGTGTCAGGCTCTGCAAACCTCACCAAGACAGGGGACGGCACCGTCGAAATCACGTCCAACGGCTCCTTCACCGGCAAGACCTCGATCCAGTCCGGCGCCCTGAGTGTCTCCACCCTCAACAGGGTCACCGGCGGCACGGCCTCCAGCTCGCTGGGCGCGCCGACCACGGCGGCCAACGGCACCATCGACCTGGGCAGCCTGAACTCTTCGGGAACGCTCATCGTCACAGGCTCGGCCCAGACCACCGACCGCGTCCTCAATCTCGCGGGCGGCCAGCCGGTGACCACCTATATTTCCACGGACTTTTCCACCGCACCTTCGGGTGCTGTGCTCTCCGGAAACGCGGTCGTCTCCAACGGAGAGTGCGTGCTGACGCCCGCGGTGAGCAGCACTTCCGGGTACCTGTTGTTCAATACGCTCGCCACCAATCCGACCGTGTTCACGGCCCAGTTTGACTACCGCGCCGCCGACGGCAGCGGCGCGGACGGCACCAGTTTTAATTACGGAGTCATTGGTGCTGCTTCGGGGGATGAAAGTGGCATGACCACCACGGGACTGGTGATTTGTTTGATCGAGTACGGCGCCCAGCGGGTCGAGGCAAAGCTGAACGGGGTCACTTTGCAGACGGGCTATGTGACGCTCATGGGTGCCGCCTACCGCAAGGTGGTGGTGGATGTCAGTGCCTCCAATCAACTCACGGTGACCGTGGGTGGCACGAGTGTCATCAACGTGAGCTTGGGTACGACCTACGCGTCGGCAAACAAGTCCACCTGGAAGTTTGGTTTTGCCGCACGCTCCGGCGGAGCGAACAACAAACACAGCCTCGACAGTTTTTCTGTGTCTACTCCGGGCACTGGCTGGACCGGAGGCCTCGCGGGCGGCGGCGTGGTGGACCAATCCGGTTCGGGCGCGCTCGTCTTCACCGGCGGTGTCACTGCCGCGGCAATGGGGGCGAAGACGCTGACCCTTCAGGGGTCCACCGCCGGAACGGGGGAAATCTCAGGCGTCATCGTTGACAGCGGTAGTGGAGCAACGTCGATTTTAAAACAGGGCACAGGCAAGTGGACGCTCTCAGGGGCGAACACCTATTCCGGCGGCACCACCGTTTCCCAGGGAACGCTTGTCCTCGGCCATGCCAGTGCCTTGGGCACGGGCAGCCTCACCGTCAACGCGGGTGCCTCGCTCGAGGTACTCTCCTCCCTCACCCTGCCCTTCTCGGCGAAGGTCTGGAACGGAAACTTTAACGTCCTTGCCGCCGGTACTCTGGATATGGCGGCAGGCAGCCTGGCGCTTCAGGCCAATTCCACAGTGACAATCTCAGGGGGTACGCCCTTGGGAGGACTGATCTCTTCGTACGCATTCAATGGCGACGGAAGCGACGCCTCGGGGAACGCGCAGACTGCCACGGGCACGGGCGTCACCTACGGCGTTGGGCGGGATGGCACCGTCGGCGGGGCCGCGGTGTTTAATGGAAGCTCCAGCTTCTTCTACCGTTCCAGCCTCAATCAGGCGCCGGGATCGCAGATGACCCTCTCGGCCTGGATCAGAACCTCGGCTGACGGGGTCATCATGACCATTGGGCGTAACCCCATCAGTATCGACGGCCAGCAGATATTCCTCATTGCAGGTGGGGCTCTGAAATATTGGGACTTCAACAATGGCAACTTTGGATTCAACGGGGCGGTGTCGACGCAGACCGTGACCTCCGGTGCTTGGCGGCACGTGGCCTTTGTTAAAAACGGCACTACGGGGACCTACTACGTGGATGGCGTGGCGGCCGGCACCATCACCGGGCCGGACGTGGCCCACATCGCGACAGATTTCTGTGTGGGCAAGGACTACCGTGATAACAATCAATTCTTCAACGGTTCGATCGACGATTTCCGCCTCTACTCGCGCGCACTCAGCCCACAGGAAATCGCGTTCCTCGCGGGCACGGGTGTTCCGACGCTGAACCTAGCAAACGTTTCCGGCGGCTTCGGACTGGGCAAGGACGGAACCGGTACGATGGTCCTTTCCGGAACCAACACCTACACAGGCACCACCACGGTTCTGGCCGGCTCCCTCATCATCAACGGTGCAAGCGCGCTGCCGTCCGGTTCTGCGGTCGTGGCCGCAGCCGGCGCCACGGTCATCCTGCAAAACGGCGCGCAGCTCACCTCGTTCAGCGGCGCGGGTTCTCTTGTCTTCGGCCCGGGCGTGCCTGCCACATTGGGCGGTGGGGATGTGACCGGCACCTCTGACATCGTCCTGTCCGGTTCCTCCACGCTGACCAAGGTGGGCACTGGCGCCATCACCCTGCTTAATCCCAGCACCTACACCGGCAGAACCCGCATCCTTGCGGGGACCCTCACCGTCTCCACCCTCAACCGCGTTGTCAGTGGTGTTTCCTCGAGTTCGCTCGGAGCGCCCCTGACCGCGGCGAACGGCACCATTGACCTCGGCAGCCTTAACGCGACCGGCACCCTGCTGCTCGCCGGTGCCGCGCAGTCCTCCGACCGTATCATCAACCTCGCGGGCACCACCGGCGGCGGCGTGCTCGACCAGTCGGGGACGGGCGCTTTGGTTTTGACCGGTGGCGTGACGGCCACGGGAGCGGGTTCCAAAACGCTGACGCTGCAGGGTTCCAGTCCGGGAACCGGTGAAATCTCCGGCGTCATCGCCAACAACAGCGTGACGAACCTCACCGCACTGTGGAAGCAGGGGACCGGCACCTGGACGCTTTCCGCAGCAAACACCTACTCCGGAGGCACCACCCTCGCCGCTGGCACCCTTGCCCTCGGGAACGCTGGCGCGCTGGGGACGGGTTCACTCACCCTCAGCGGTGGCTTCCTCAACAACTCCTCCGGCTCCGCCCTGACCCTTTCCGGCGTGCCGTCGCAGCTTTGGACAGGCGACTTCGGCTTCGTCGGCTCCAACAACCTGACCTTCTCCGCGGGCGCGATCACGATGAGTGGCGACCGCACGATCACGGTGAATGCCGCCGTCCTGCAGTTTGACGGACCGGTGAGTGGCGGTGGCGCGTTGAACAAGGCGGGCCAGGGAACGCTCGTGCTCTCGGGGGCAAATAATTTCTCCGGCGTGACCGTCACTGCCGGCACGCTCTCGCTCAATTCAGCGGGGGCAGCCGGCTCCGGTCCTCTTTCGATCTCGGGTGGCGCAACGCTTGGAATCAACTCCGCCACCTCCGTCCAAACCCTCTCCAACAGCCTGAGCGGCTCCGGGTCCGTGCTCGTTTCCGGCACGGCCGGTGTCCGGTTGAATGCTCTCAGCTCCCACAGCGGTGGCACGACGATCGCCTCTGGCAGTCTTCTTGTTGCATCGGAGGGGGCGGTGGGGACCGGTTCGGTTGCGTCCTCCGGAAGTTCGACGCTGACCTTCGTGAATGCCTCGAACCTGGCGTTTTCCAACCAGATCACGGGCACAACCCAGGTGGCCGTCTCGGGTTCGGGTGTGTTGACATTGGCTGCCGCGAACACCTTCTCTGGTGGCGTCCGGTTGACCACCGGCACGCTTAAAGTCGCTGCTCCGACGGCGCTTGGCTCCGGCACCCTCTCCATCACGGGCGGTGCGCTCAGCGCCGACGCCGACCTGACGCTCAGTTCCAACAACCTGCTTTCTCTGGGCGGCAGCTTTGCCTATCAGGGACCGGCCAGCCTGTCCCTCGGCTCGGGTGCGGTCACCCTGCTCGCCTCGCCGAACATCACCATCGCCGCGGGGACACTGAGCCTCGGAGGCAATGTGAGCGGTGCGTTTGGTCTGACCAAGTTGGGCGACGGGACCCTTGTCCTCGCCGGCAACAACACCTACACAGGCCCGACCACGGTTTCCGCGGGGACGCTCGTTTTCGCCGGCGCAAACTCCGTTCCGACCGCCTCGACCATCACCACGACCGGTTCCGGGGTGATCCTCCTGCAGGCGGGCGCCAAGGCAGGCAACCTGATCGGGACTGCAAACCTCGTGCTTGCCGCGGACGCGGACACCTCGATTGGAAGTGGTGCGGTGGCCACCGGCACGCTGTCGGGCATTCTTTCCGGTGGCGGCGGCTTGGTAAAAACGGGCACGGGCACCATCACCGTTTCCGGCGCGAACGCCTTTACGGGCAGGACCGTGGTCGCCAATGGCACGCTGGCGGTCAACTCTCTCAACAACGTTCTCAACGGTGTGGGCTCGAGTAATTTGGGTGCGCCGTTGACGGCGTCCAACGGCACGATCGACCTCGGCAGCCTCACCAGCACCGCCACCCTCTCAATCGGGGGCACCGGACTCACGACCGACCGCGTGCTCAACCTCGCGGGCACCACCGGCGGCGGCGTGCTCAACCTAATCGGAACCGGCACGGTGCGCTTCACCAGCGACTTGACCGCCACCGGAGCTGGCTCCAAGGCGCTGACGCTACAGGGCTCTTCGAACATGCTGGGTGAAATCGCGGGAGCCATTGTGGACAACAGTCCGTTGAACAAGACCTCGCTTGTGAAGCAGGGGAGCGGAACGTGGCTGCTGTCGGGTTCGAGTTCCTTCTCCGGCGGTACCACCCTTGGCGGCGGGACGCTGCTCCTGAGCAACCCGTTTGCGCTGGGCACGGGATCGCTGACCATCAGCGGAGCGGGCGCCCTCGACAACGTCACCGGAGCGCCGCTCACGCTCGGCTCCAATCCGGCACAGACTTGGTCTGCTGACTTCATGTATCTCGGGTCCAACAGCCTCAACCTCGGGTCTGGCATGGTGACGCTTGCCTCGAACCGGACGGTGACCGTGAACGCGGGAACACTGCAGGTGGACGGGGTGATCTCGGGTGCATTCTCGATGCAAAAAGGAGGTAGCGGCACGCTGGTGTTCAACGGAAACAACACCTACACAGGCGGGCTGACAGTCAATGCCGGGACGGTCGTTTTGAACAAGGCAGGCGGCGCGGGCACCGGCGCGGTGGTGGCTGCGGCGGGCGCAACAGTTTCCATAGGCGGTTCCCCACAGAACGGGGACTTCACTTTTGCCTCCGCGTTTTCGGGCGCGGGCGCTTTCCAGAAAATCGGCGGAAACACGGTGACACTCAGCGGCGCCAAGTCGCAGACCGGTCTGACGACAGTGGTGGAGGGGACGTTGCGGATTACCAACGGAACGATCAGTGGGGGGAGTGTCAGCGTAGCCGCGCAAGGCGCTCTCCAATTCGACGCCGCGGCCGACTATTCGGTTACCAACACGCTCACGGGTGCGGGGGTGGTGCGCAAAACGGGCGCCGCGAGGGTGACGCTTCCCTTCGCCACCACGCTCACCGGCGGCATCGCGCTGGAGGCTGGAACGCTGGTGTTGGGTAACGCCGGCGTGTTTGGTTCCGCAACGCTGACCATCGGGCCCGGCGCGGCACTGGACGCCTCAAGCGCACTGACCTTGAGCGGCCCGGTTCCGCAGGTCTGGAACGGCAGCTTTGGTTTCCTCGGTACCTCCGCGCTGAACACGGGCACCGGCCCTGTCACTCTCAACGCGACGCCGACGGTGACGGTGAGCGCCGGTACCCTGACGGTCGGCGGTGTCATTTCCGGCGGCTACGGAGTGACGAAGGCGGGTCTTGGGACGCTGATTCTTTCGGGTGCCAACAGCTACACGGGGGCCACGACGGTCTCCGCCGGCACGCTGGTTCTGGACGGCGCGAATGCGCTGCCGGCGTCCTCGGCGCTCACGGTGGCTGCCGGCGCGACCGTGGTACTCCAAAACGGCGCGCCCATTCCGAACTACCAGGGATCCGGCACGGTCATGTTTGCCCCGGGTTCTGCCGTGTTGGTGGGAGCTGGGAATGCCACGCAAAGTCTGTCCGTCGTCTTGAGCGGTTCCTCCACCTTGACCAAGGCCGGGTCCGGAAACGTAACGCTTTCGGGTTTGTCGTTCCACACCGGCAAGACCTGGATTCAGCAGGGTGCACTGTCGGTCACTTCCTTGAATGCGATCTCAGCGGACTCCCACACTTGGACGACCTTTGCGGGTGTGGCGAACTCTTCCGGATCCACCGATGGCGCCTTGGGTACCAATAGATTCAACACGCCGATTGGGATGACCCTCGATCCGAGCGGTAATCTGTATGTCGCTGACTTTTCGAACCACTTGATCCGCAAAATCACGTCCGCCGGTTCGGTGAGCACTTTCGCGGGAACGGCTTTGGCGAGCGGGACCACGGACGCCACCGGGGCGGCTGCACGATTCAAAAATCCCTACAATTTTGCTTGGGACGCCTCGGGCAACCTCCTCGTGTCGGACTTTGGAAACCATTCGATTCGAAAGATTACTCCTGCGGGTGTTGTCTCTACCTATGCCGGAACCCCGGGAGTGTCGGGGACGACTGACGGCTCCTTGCTGACTGCCAAATTCAACGGCCCCCAAGGCCTCGCCTTTGATCCGTCCGGGAATCTTTTGGTGGTCGATGCGGGGAATAATGCGATTCGCAAGATCATCGTATCTACCGGATCGGTCACCTCCTTCGCGGGCACCCCGGGGACAACCTTTGGTACGTTGGACGGAATGGGTGCTGCTGCCCAGTTCAGGGCTCCGGCCGGCATTGTGGTGGACCCATCGGGAAATGCTTTTGTCACGGATTATTTCAACCACTCGATCCGAAGAATCACCTCCGGCGGCAGCGTGAGCACCTACGCAGGAACTCCCGGAACAATCGGATCCGCGAATGGTTACCGCACATCTGCCAGCTTTAACTTGCCGTACGAACTGACTATGGATGCCTTTGGCAACCTGTTCGTCACAGACTCGAACCATATTTTCAGGATGATCACCTCTGCGGGTTCCGTCGGCGTGATCGCAGGGGCGACGGGGGTGTCGGGAAATGCCAATGGAATTGGAACCGCCGCGACCTTCGCGATTCCGCGGTCTCCCATTTTCGACGCCTCGGGGAATGTTTTCATCGCCAACCAAGGTCAGAACACGATTCGCAAGGGGGTTCCTGCATCGTATGTTCCGGTAAACCTGTCCAGCGCCCTCGGGGCTCCCGCCACCTTGGCGAATGCCACGATTGATTTGGGCTCACTCGCGGCTTCCGGAACGCTGTTGTTCAACGGCGCCGGTCAGGTGACCAGTCGACCGCTCAATCTCGCCGGCACCACCGGTGGCGGCGTCCTGGATCAGTCCGGGACAGGCGAACTGGTCTTTGTTGGCAGCGTCACCGCGACGGGAGTCGGTTCCAAGACGCTCACGCTGCGGGGTTCAACCTCCGGCACTGGCAGAATTTCGGGCGCCATCGGCGACAACAGTCCCTCCAACCCCACTGCGATCCTGAAACAAGGGACAGGCGTCTGGACGCTCTCCGGACCAAACACCCATTCAGGCGGAACGACGGTTGAGGAAGGAATTCTGGTGTTGGGAAGCACTGGCGCTCTTGGCAGCGGGAGCCTGACTTTGAACGCGGGCGCGACCTTGGACACGAGCATTCCTATGGTGCTTCCCGCGCTGACGAAGGTGTGGAACGGAGGGTTTACTTTCAACGGTTCCAACTCGCTTGACGCGAGCGCGGGCGCGACCGTGCTTGCCGCCGACTCGACGGTAACGGTTGCCGCGAACACACTGACCGTGGGCAATCTCAGCGGATCCTTCAGCCTTGGAAAGGATGGGCCGGGAACCCTGGTGCTCTCGGGTGTGAACAATTTTGCGGGCCCGTTGAATGTTCTGGCCGGCACGTTGGTCATCAACGGTGCTTCCGCCCTACCGGCGGGGGTTACGGTCAACGCCGCCGCGGGCGCGTTGGTGGTGGTGCAAAACGGTGCGGCGACGCCTGTAATCACCGGTCTCGGCTCGCTTGCCTACGGGCCCGCCGCAACTGCGATCTTGGGGATGGATAATTTCACCGGCAACTCCAGCGCGCTTCTCTCAGGCTCCTCGACCCTGACCAAGGTGGGTACGGGAACCGTCACGCTGTTGAATACAAGTTCCTACACGGGCAAGACCTGGATCCAGAACGGCGCGCTGTCGGTTGCGACGGTGAATCTCCTCTCCGGCGCGTCCTACACCTGGTCGACCCTCGCCAGCGGATTTGCCGGCAGTTACGGGGCTGTGACGGATCCCGCAGGGAACGTATATGTTGTGGACGGGCACATGATCAAAAAGGTGACGCCTGCCGGGACGGTCACGCTTTTTGCAGGCACGGCGGCCAGCGGGACGAGCGACGGCCTAGGTGTTGCGGCGCGGTTCAACTATCCAAGAGGACTTGCCCTTGATAAGTCGGGGACTCTGTATGTGGCCGACACCAGCAACTACAGGGTTCGCAAAATCACTCAGGACGGGTTTGTTACCACGATCGCGGGGAACGGGACGAACGCGAGCGTTGACGGGTCGGGGACTGCGGCAAGCTTCAGCGATCCTTACCAACTCGCGGTGGATTCCAACGGCAACTTGTTTGTTGCGGACCGCGGAACACACAAGATCCGAAAGGTGACCCCCGGGGGTGTGGTCTCCACCTTTGCGGGCTCCGGCACCGCCGGCAATGCCAACGGAGTCGGGACGGCGGCTAGTTTCAACTCTTTTGACAGCCTCGCATTTGATGCCGACGGCAACCTCTACGTAGCGGATCAAGTAAACAACACGATCCGGAGGGTCACTGCGGACGCCGTGGTATCGACGTTCGCTGGCACGGGTGTCGCTGGAGGACTGGATGGACCGAGGGCTTCGGCCACATTTAACAGTCCGTTCGGTGTGGTCGTTGATCCCTTGGGGAATCTGTACGTGACCGAACACAACGGACAACGGGTCCGCGTGATCCGCGCCAATGGCACGGTCAGTACGCTTGCCGGGAGCGGCGCTTTGGGATTCGCCAATGGATTGGGCACCGCCGCCACCTTCTCCTATCCCGCTCAAATTTCGGTGGACGCGTCCGGAAACATCTATGTCGCCGACTCCAGCAACGGAGCTGTGCGGAAAGGGTCGGCTGCCACCTTCGGGATGGGTCTTGCGGCGAGTTCGCTCGGGGCGCCCGGAGATTTCGCGTCGGCGACCATTGATTTGGGCTCTTTGACGGGCACAGGCACTTTGATTGTGACTGGTTCTGCGCAGAGCTCCAACCGTCCCCTCAACCTCGCGGGTACCACGGGCGGCGGCGTTCTCGATCAGTCGGGTACGGGCGCGCTCGTGTTCACGGGCAGCGTCACCGCCACCGGCGCGGGTGCCAAGACGCTCACCCTGCAGGGCTCCACCTCGGGCACTGGCCAGATCTCCGGCAGCATCGCCAACAACAGCCTCCTTAACACCACCGCGCTGCTCAAGCAGGGCACCGGGACTTGGACGCTCTCCGGCGCCAACACGTATTCGGGCGGCACGACGCTTGCCGCGGGGACCCTCTCTCTCGGGAACGCCGGCGCGCTTGGCTCGGGCACGCTCACCATCAGTAGCGGATTCCTCAACAATTCGTCCGGCTCCGCGCTGACGATCTCCACTCCGCTCGCGCAGTCTTGGACGGGTGACTTCGGCTTTGTTGGCTCCAACAGCCTGACCTTCTCCGCAGGCACCATCGCCATGAGCGGGGACCGTACGATTGTGGTGAACGCCTCGACGCTCGAGTTTGACGGTTCCATCCTGGGCGGCGGCGCCCTGACCAAGGCCGGCGCCGGGACGCTGGTGTTGGGTGGTGTTAACAACATTTCCTCGGTGAACCTTACCGGGGGCACCTTGCAGCTGAATGCTGCGTCGGCCGCAGGGGCGGGAGGATTGGCTGCCGCGCAGGGGACAACCGTCACGCTGGCGAGCCAGTACTGGGTTCCGGCCGAGCTCAAGAACCGGTGGTCCTTCAATGAAATTGCGGGCACATCGTTCGCAGATTCAGTCGGAGGAGCTGATGGGATTATCTTCACGCCCTCCGGCGCGGCGAACGCCTCCTTGTCCGGTGGGTCGCTGAAAATGCTCGGAGGTTCTGATCTGACCGCAAGCTACGCCAAGATGCCCTCCGGGCTATTGAACGGGCTTACGGACATGACCGTTGAGGTTTGGGCCTCCTTGGACGTGGCGAGTTCCTACCCGCGGATTTTCGAGTTTGGAGATGGAGTGGGACCTGGCAGCGAGACCCTCGCTGAATTTGCCACCGGGACGGACACCAATTATCCGTTCTTCGCAACCGCCCCTTGGAACGACCGCACAGCCCCGGCCGTTGCCACGCCCCTCACCTTGGGGCGGATCTACCACTGGGCCCTCGTGTGGGATTCCGCGAACAACAAGGCGAAGTTTTACCGGGATGGCGTGCTGCTTTGCGAAGCCTCGCTGCTCGGGCGTCAACTTTCCGAACGGATTTCGACCGTCTTCTGGCTCGGCAAGTCGCATTACAGCAACAGCGTCAACACCGCCGCAACCTATTCTGAGGTGAGGCTTTGGAAGAAGGCGCTTTCGGGCGTCGAGGTGGCTGCAAACACCCTCGCCGGTCCCGAGGTGCTGCCGTCGACATCCGTCACTTTGGCCAATGCCGTCAGCGGAGCGGGCGCATTGCAGAAAACCGGCCCCTTGAGTGTGACGCTTTCAGGCTCCAATTCCCATAGCGGCGGCACGACCGTTTCCGGAGGTAGTTTGTGGGTGGGCGCGAGCGGGGCGCTTGGGAGCGGTGACGTCACTCTTTCCAACGGGGCATACCTGGGATTCGGCGCTGGTTCAGCCGCGGCCTATGGCAACGCGATCAGCGGTTCGGGGACGTTGCTGATCTCCGGTTCTGGGGTGTTTTCCCTCTCCGGCACGCTGGCCTACCAGGGAGCCACCGTGGTCACCACAGGCACCCTCCAATTGGTGGCCGGTACCACCACGCCTCCTGTCTCGTCTTTGCCGAGTCCAGCCTTGTACTACAGCTTTGCCTCTGGAAGCGCAGTGAACTCCGGCACGGCCAGCGTGACCACCACCGCTTCCGGAAGTCCCACCTTCAGCGCGACAGGCGGCCCCGCGGGCCTGGGCTCCGTCACCTTCAATGGGGCGAACTATCTTGAAATCAACCCCGTGAGCGGCAGTCTTCCCGACCTCGGGGGCACCGCCGGCAAGGCGTACACGATCGCCATGTGGCTGAAGACCACCACCCCGGGCGGCGAATTTTTCTACAAGGGGCCCGCAAACTGGGGCGGTTACAGCCAGTCGTTCTTTTTGACGAGCCTCACGGGCAACAGTTCCTCGGGGGTCTGGCAGGGCACGCACATCGGCGGCGTCCAGAATGGCGGAGGCTTCATCGGGGGCACCTCCAATGTTGCGGACGGCACTTGGAAGTTTATCTCCATCGTGCGGGAGAACGGCACCACCACCTTCTACGTGAATGGCGCACCCGATGGAACCGCCACCAACATGAACGGTATCGAAAACGGCACCCAGATGATCCGGATCGGTTTCTCCAACAACACTGGCGATGGAGCAGCCCAGTTTGTGGGTTCCATCAGCGGAGTGTCGCTTTTCAGCTCGGCACTGAGTGCTGCCCAGGTCGCCAGTTTGATGACCAACGGAACTTCCGCGTACGGTCCCGGATACCTGCCGGGTCTCACGAATCTCAGACTGGAGACGGGAGCAACGCTGGACCTCAATGGGAGCACCCAAACCGTTAATTCGCTGTCCGACTACCTTGTCGGGGGCGGCGTGGTGCTCAACACAAGCAGCCTCAGCGCAGGGACGCTGGTATTGAACCTGGCGGGGGGCACGTCCTCCTTCAGCGGCTCCCTCTCCGGAGCCGGTACGGTCAATCTGTTGAAGGCCGGTGCGGGCACGGTCACCCTCTCGGGCGCCAACACCCACACCGGGTTTACCGTCGTCAATGCCGGGACACTCGTGTTCTCCGGGATGGCGGCCGTGTCACCCAACTCGTTGGTGTCGATTGGTTCGGGCGCCACGGTGCTCTTGCAGAACGGTGCGATGCTCAACAGCTACACCGGAAGCGGCAGCCTGGTGGTCTCGCCCGGTTCTCCCGCTCTCTTGGGCGCGGACAACAACTCGGGAAGTTCCAGCCTTGTGGTTTCCGGTTCCTCGAACTTCACCAAGGTCGGGACGGGCAGCATCGTGTTCACCGGCGCCAATTCCTACACTGGGAAGACTTGGATTCAGAGCGGCGCCCTTTCGGTAGTTTCCCTGAACAAAGTCAGCGGCGGGACAGCCTTTAGCTCTCTCGGGGCGCCTCTTACCGCCGCCAACGGGACCATTGATCTGGGGAGTCTCGCGGCCACCGGCAAGCTAGTCCTTACCGGTTCCGCGCAGACCACCGACCGCGTGATCAACTTGGCCGGCACCACCGGCGGCGGCGTCCTCGACCAGTCGGGCACCGGCGCGCTCGTGCTCTCTGGCAGCGTGACGGCCACCGGCGCAGGCGCCAAGACGCTCACCCTGCAGGGCTCCACCTCGGGCACCGGCGAGCTCTCCGGTGCCATCGCCAACAACAGTGCCACCCACACCACCGCGCTGCTCAAGCAGGGCACCGGGACCTGGACGCTTTCCGGCGTCAACAGTTACACCGGTGGAACCACGGTCGAGTCGGGGATTCTGGCGCTCGCGGGTGGGTCCGACAGGCTGGCGACCACGGGCGACATCAGGGTTTCCGGTGGGACGCTGGATCTGGGGGGCTACAGCCACTCCACCTCGGGAACCATCATCCTTTCCGGTGGGACGATTCGCAACGGGACGCTGACAACGACGGGGAAAGTGTTCGAGCTTCAGAGCGGCTTGGTCAGTGCGAGCCTTGCCGGACAGTCCTCCCTCGAAGCCAATTTGAAAGCGCAGTTGAGTTTTGAAGGAAACCTAAACGACGGCTCGTCCGTTGGAACGCATTCAGGAACGTGGGTGGGGACAGGGTCCTTTACGTCGTCCGTTCCGGCTGGGGTTAGGGCGGGGGGGGCCAGTGCCTACTTTAACGGGTCGACCCGGGTGACCCTGGCCGGTGGAGATCTCAACATGAACGCCCTAACGGCCTTCACTGTCAGCGCTTGGATCCGGACCGGGTTTACAGACACGGCCAACCACGTGATTTTTGGGAAGTCTGCCGGAGCCGGCGGCTCCACCCCAGTTCTTTACATCAACTCTACCGGAAACGTGGTCTATGACATCTACGGTATCGGCGCGGTGGTTTCGACTTCCAATGTGCGGACGGGAAACTGGGTGCACGTTGCCGTAACCGGGGTTTCCGGAAGCAACACCCTGAGCCTTTACGTAAATGGCGTTCTGGAAAAAACGGGTAGCTTTGCAGGGGCGTCGGAACCCTCGGTTGCGACCGGGGCCGGGACGTGGCCATTCACGATCGGGCAATCGTTAGCCAGCTTTCCCGGAGGGTATTTTGTCGGACACATCGACGAAGTGAGTTTCTGGCAGCGGACCCTTTCCGGGTCCGAGATATCCACCTTGGCGACAAACGGGATTGCCTCCCTAGGGCTGAACAAAACAACGGCGGGAACGGTGCTCCTGACCGGCGCGAACACCACCGCAGCCACCACGCTTTCCCAAGGCACGCTGGTCCTCGGTAACAACAGCGCCCTGGGCAGGGGGCCGTTCACCATCGCCGATGGCACCACCCTAGATGCCGGCACCGCGGTCACGCTGAGTGCGATGCCCCAAATCTGGGGCGGCAGCTTCTCCTTCCTCGGCTCCAATGCGCTGGATATGAGCGCGGGTTTTGTTTCTCTCAATGCCCACGCGACGGTGCGTGTTGCGGCTGGCACGCTCACCGTGGCAAATATTTCCGGCGCCTTCCTTCTCGGCAAAACCGGCGCTGGCACCCTCGTTCTCTCGGGCACCAACACCTTCTCTGGGCCTCTGAGCCTCGAGGCGGGCACCCTAGTCCTCAACGGGCCAAACGCGCTTCCCCAGGGCATCACGGTCAACCTGGCTGCCGGTGCGACGTTGCTCCTCCAAAACGGGGCGACGACTCCCACGGTGGTGGGGGCCGGCTCACTCGCCTACGGGCCGGGTGCGAACGCTGTGTTCGGCGCAAACAACGTTTCCGGCAGTTCCAGCGTCATTCTTTCCGGCTCTTCCTCGCTCACCAAGGTGGGCACCGGCAGCCTCAGCCTAACCGATCCCGCTTCCTTTACCGGGAAGACCTGGATCCAACAGGGCGCGCTGTGGGCTGCTTCGTTGAACGCGCTTACGGGCGGGTCCTACACCTGGTCTACACTGGCGACGGGGTTCACCGCCAACTTTGGAGCCGTGGCAGATCCCGCTGGAAACGTTTATGTTACGGATGGCCACTGCATTAAAAAGGTGACCGCCGCCGGGGTGGTGACCGTCTTCGCCGGAGCGCAGGGCAGCTCCGGAACCACGGACGGTTCGGGCACCGCTGCCCGCTTTACCGCACCCAAGGGGGTCGCGCTCGATAACGCGGGCAACGTGTACGTGGCGGATTCTGGAAACCACAAACTCAGGAAAATCACCACCGCTGGGTTGGTCTCGACCGTGGCCGGAAATGGTGTCGCGAGCAGTGTGGATGGCGTGGGCGTGGCGGCTTCCTTCAACGACCCGTGGGGACTCATTGTGGATTCAAACGGCAACGTCTACGTGGGCGACCGCTCGGGACAGAAGATCCGCAAGGTCACCCCTGGCGGGGTCGTTTCGAGCTTGGCGGGTTCGGGAGCCATGGGCGACACAAACGGGGCAGGCACGGTGGCCACCTTTAGATACCTGGACTGTTTTGCCCTCGACGCTGAGGGAAACTTGTACGCCGCAGATCAGGTCAACAACATGATCCGCAAAATCACCCCGGCGGGTTTTGTGACGACCTTTGCGGGCTCCTTGGTTGCGGGCTCCGCCGACGGAGCCAGAGAGACGGCGACTTTCAACAATCCGTTTGGGGTCGTATTTGACGCCTTCGGAAATTTGTATGTCACCGAGTACAGCGGGAACCGCGTACGGATGATTCGTCCCAACGGGGTCGTCAGCACCATTGGTGGCAACGGCCAGGCAGGGAATGCAAACGGGGTGGGCACGGCCAGTACGTTCTCGGCTCCTTCTCAGATCTCGTTGGATGCGCTTGGGAATCTTTACTTAGCGGACTACTCGAACGGGACGATTCGCAAGGGCGTGCCTTCCAGTTACGTAAGCGCCCTCGCTGCGAGTTCCCTCGGGGCGCCGGTTGACTTGACGAGTGCCACCATCGACCTGGGTTCACTGACTTCCACCGGGTCCCTTGTGCTGACGGGCACAGCCCAGGTTTCCAACCGCCCGCTCAACCTCGCCGGCACCACCGGCGGCGGCGTGCTCGACCAGTCCGGGACGGGAGCGTTGCTGCTTACGGGCAGTTTCACGGCCTCGGGCGCGGGCTCCAAGACGCTCACCCTGCAGGGCTCCACCGAGGGGACCGGCCAGCTCTCCGGCGTCCTCGCCAACAACAGCCTCCTGAACACCACCGCGCTGCTCAAGCAGGGCACCGGCACTTGGACGCTTTCCGGGGCCAACACGTATTCCGGCGGCACGACGCTTGCCGCGGGGACCCTGGCGCTGGGCAACGCCGGCGCGCTGGGTACGGGCACGCTGACCATCAGCGGCGGCTTCCTCAACAACGCGTCCGGCTCCGCTCTGACGATCTCCGCGCCGCTCGTCCAGTCCTGGACGGGGGACTTCGGCTTCCTCGGCTCCAACAGCCTGAGCTTCTCGGCCGGCACCATCGGAATGAGCGGGGACCGGACCATCGTGGTCAACGCATCGACCCTCCAGTTTGACGGTTCGATCCTGGGCGACGGCGCCCTGACCAAGGCCGGCGCCGGCACGCTGGTGCTGGCGGGTTCAAACAGCTTTGCCGCGGTCAACCTCACCGGCGGTACGCTGCTGCTCAACTCCCAAAACGCGGTTGGAACGGGCACAGTGTCCACCTCGCCCGGCACGGTGCTCTCGCTCGGAACCCAGGTGCAGTACCCTGCAAGCCTCATCCACAGATGGTCCTTCAACGAGGCGGCCGGCAACGTCCTCGCGGATTCAGTCGGAACCTCCCACGCGGCCATCGTGGATATTTCCGGAAATACAGGCTACACGACCTTGGGCGCCGGAAAAATCAATGTGACGGGCTTGGGCAGTTATGTGTCCCTTCCCCCCAACCTGTTGGATGGCCTGACTAGCGTGACCCTTGAGGTTTGGGCCTCCGAGGATGTGGCGAGAGGTTATTCGCGCATGTTTGAAATCAGCAACGGCGTCTCTGTCGCCACTTCGCTGACGGCACTTTTCCGCAATGGAAACGATTCTGGGCATCCGAGTTTCGCCGCCCTGGACCTCGCCAATCCGGTGGTGTCCACCGTCGCCGTGACCGGTGTCGTGGGACAGATGTTCCACTGGGCGTTGATCTGGGATGCTGAGAATTCGTTAATCAAGTACTACCGTTCCGGCGTGCTTTTGGCGTCTACATCGACAGCCGGACGCACGCTTTCTCAGGTTTCCAGTGCGGTGTTCTGGCTCGGAAAGTCGATCAATGGATCAAACGGGAACATT
>JBIKSY010000307.1:0-4482 GCA_044348365.1 Chthoniobacteraceae bacterium | reverse complement strand
ATTCCGCTACGCTCCATCGACTGCCAGTGCGGCGCGTCTCTGCCTCGTGTGGACTTTTACAGACAAACGTTTACACCCCCTTGGTAAAACCGTCCGCCACAATGAAACTGGCACACAAACCTGCGACGAACAATTCCGTGAGACATCTTCCCTCGACAAAGCCGAGCACCAAACCGAAAACCATGCCAAGGGAAAGACCGTTCACAAAGAGCCATCCCGCGTTGAACGGCGTAGGAGTCACTGCAAACAGCAGGAGTGCTGCCTCAGCAATTGCAATGAGGATCAAAAACGCCCGCGCCCGTCGTGCCGCGGTCATTTCGGCGATCACTTTAATGCCGACAATCTTCGAAAGCATATAGCCAAGCACCTGCGCAGTGACCAGCCATGCCTTGCCCTCAGCTCCGCCGTAACTGCAGGCAGTGAATGGCTTGCGAAAGCCGTACATGCTCGCATATGCACCGAAAGCCGCAATCACGCACCAAAGTGTGAAAAACCAAGGGCGCGCCATCCAGTCCGCAAGCGTGGCTTGGCGCCTCATTCCAGCGGAAGGATGAAGCTCCACAGTTGCTGCGTCTCGGCTTCTCCGCAATGGCGCCGGTCGCACCTACGGTAAATGCCCAGGATCGCTTCGGGGGACCGTCGGTTCATTTTGACACAGGTAAGGCGAGCCTTGTTGCCCTTTCCAGAACCAACTCACATGCCCGCTCCACGATTGCGTGACATTACTGTCACATCGAGACTGCCACCCGTGCCCAGCGCCGCGTCTTAGAGAGAGCAAACCCCTCCTCCAGTTGTTCCAATAATAGCGGCGGACTCACCAGCGAAGCCCACGGCAGTTGGGATTCACTTAAAAAAGCCACTGCACGTTCGAGATGGCGTGGTGCGTAGTTGTGAAAGCCACGCACGCTCACGCATCCACGAATGATTGCCTCGCCGCTAATTTCCAGCATCGAATCAGGATGCACCATTCCCGCAAAAAGGTAGTGACCACCCGGTCGCAGCATCCGCAAACCCTCCTTGACGAGGCAAGACGCTCCGGCCGCCTCAATCACCACATCGGCGCTGCCAGCGGCCACCTCCGCGCTCCTCGCTGCCTCACCTCCAAAATCTGCCACGCGCGCCAACCGAGCTGCGTCGGTGTCCGCGACAAGTACGCGTGGTACGCCTGCCGCGCGCAGCAATGCGCATCCGTGCAGCCCCAGCAGGCCAGCGCCCTGCACAACAGCAATGTGGCATGGCGTAGGCAAATGCTCTGTGACGTTCACCATTGTCGCCAGCGAGCAGTTCGCCGACGCTGCCACCGCATCCGGCACCTGCGGAGGGACCGCAACAAGATGCGTTCCCGCCCGCAGCACGATATGCGTGGCATAGGTCCCATGCAGTCCGCTTGCCTCGTTCAGCCCCGCGTGTCCATACTTGAAGACCCGTTCGCACTTCTGCGGCAGTTTCCAATCGGTGCAGGCCGTGCAAATGCCGCAACTGTCCGCCAAACTCCAGGTGATGCGTTTCCGCATCCAGTCTTCGCGTGCCGCACCGGCGGCGACGACCTGCCCCACTCCCTCGTGCCCCAGTACACAGGGAGTACGCTCGGCGCGTCGGCCCGCGTATGTGTGCAGGTCTGAGCCGCAAATTGTGGCTAAAAGCATTTTCACGAGCACCTCGCCAGTGTTCAACTCCGCGGGCAACCGGAGTTCCTGTATGCGGAACGGTTGACCAGCACCCTCAAAGATTGCCGCTCGAGTCTTCACGGTTGCTCCATCCAGCCCGAAAGCTCAGCGATGCTGCGCAGGACCACATGTGCACCCGCGTCCATCAACCTTTGCTCAGCGCTATGAATCAGGGATTCCCGCGCGGTTTCACTCAGCGCTGAAAGCGCCTCACTGCTCATGCCCACTTCATTGCCGCTTTCGCTCAGGCCGATGCAGATCATCCCCGCGTTGCGCCCTTCGGCCATGTCGGCAGGAGTGTCCCCCACCTTGAGACAGCGCGACATCGGATACACACCGCATCGCTCGGCAATCCGAAAGCACGCCCAGGGCGCGGGACGGCTTTGGGGCACCTCGTCGGCGCAGACCACAAACTCGGGAGTAATGCCCGCGGCGCGCGCCACGGGTTCCAGCACATCCATCATTGCACGGGTATAGCCCGTGGTGCTCCCAATGCGAATGCCGTTCTCAAACAGGAACTTCAGTGTTTCCAGGGAACCGGGAATAGGTGATGCATGAGCGGGAAGCAAGGCAGGAAGCAAGCTGGCGAAGTCTTGATAAACCGCATCGACCAACGCCTCGTCCGGATCGCGTCCCAGCTCGCTCTGGACGCGCTTTTTGATCTCGGGATAGTGCAGAATCTCGCGCACATGATCCCGCTTGTGCGCGCCCATCGGTTTGCGGGCGATCTCGTCGCTTATGGGCAGTCCGATGTTTTCAAAAGCGGAGTGAAACGCTGCCAGTGGAGCCCGGCAACCAAAGTCCACGAGCGTGCCCGCCCAGTCAAAAATTACGAGGCCGAAGTCCTTCATGATGTCCCCCAAGAGGAGATGGTTCTTTGTGCCAATCCCCAGCTCAATGTCATGCCGAGGCCACCCATGGCGGTGACCATTGTCACACGCTCGCGCGGATACAGCACCACCTGCGTCTGACCCACCTTGCTCTTCAGATAGGTGCCCTGCCAGCGCGAGGCGATTCGCAGGTCCGGCACGCAGACGAATGCACGCAGTGCTTCGAGAATCAGTTCATCCACCTCCGACAAGCTTTCCGGTGTCAGGTCGTGCCCGTATTCATGCGAGTCACCGAGTGTCAGAGTTCCATCGTGATGCTGTGCTGCAATCACATGGACGCCCCAATGATGATGAGTGGGCAGTTCCTCCTCCAAACGCGCTCGCAAAGCCCGGGTGCTTGGGCAATCCCGAAAGGCCGGGTAGTGGCAGAGGGTCAGATCACTCACGAAGATTGCTCCCAGATCAAATCCACCGGGCTGCGCCACTGTGCGCATCATTTGTAGCCGACATGGATGAACTTTCGCCGCCTCCAATTCCTCGGGAAAGAGCAGACCCATCTCCTCGCCGGCCGCGATAACGAGATAATCGAACCGCATCCGCTTCCCAGCACTCGTCTCCACCTCGTCATCATGTACCTTCACCACCGGAGTGCCAAAATGCATTTCAACGCCGAGTGCCTTCGCATGTTTGGAAACGGCCGGGATCGCCGATGGCGAATGAACCAGCGTCTCATGCGGGCTGTAGAGTGCTCCGCGCAGCCCTTGCGGATTCGCTGCCGGAAAGCGGGCCATCACCGCGGGAGCGTCCAGTAGCTCAAAAACGTCATTCTGAGCTGCAAATTCGTTTAATACGGCCCAGGCCTCCTCTCGATATGCCAGGCTTAACGAGCCTTTTGCGCTCGTCCAAATGCCTGCCTGAGCGGCAATTTCCTGCCAACGCCGCACACCAAACAATGCTTGGTCTCGTTCCGTCCCAAAGGCGCAGCCGATCGGCCACAACGTGCCAAAGTTTCGAACAGAAGCACCCAGTGCGCGCACGGTACGTTCAAACAGCACCACCTCGAAGCCCGCCTCACGCGCGGTGATCGCGTGGCTGAGTCCGATGATGCCAGAACCGATAATGATCACGCGTGGTTGAGACATAATCCGGCCGAGGCTTCCTCGCCGCTTTCGGCGGGTAAAGCGAAAATCTCGCGACCAAAGAGGTAGAGCGTGGCAGAGAAGCGACCTACAGTCGCTGAGGAGCATGCCTGCCAGAAACCTTTGCCCTCGGCTTGTGGTTTCGCGGCAGTGCCATTGGTGTCGCTGTAGTAGCGAATGGGCGGAAGGTTCGCGGCGGCTTGCTTAGCATCAAAGTGATTCGCAGCTTTCACGCTCATTTCCATGTCCGACTGACCGGAGCTCAACCACACTTCGCCCACGAGCACATCTTGCATCTCGACCTTGCGCCCATCTTTACCTGCGGCGGCAAGCGTGCCCGGCGTGCCCCTTCCCGTCAGCAGTCTTTGGCCATGCCGATGCATGGGTGCCGTTAGCTGGTGGTCGAGCGGCGCAGGAGCGACACCTCCGGGATCCAATGAAAAACACGGCGTACTCCAACGGGATGGCAGCGTACTGCGCGCGGCGGCCAACGTTTTTCTTCGAAAAGGAAGCGACGGTTTACTTTTGGGGGATGAGGGGAAGGGCAATGGGCCTTTTCCGCCTGTAGTCCTCCGCCATGCCTCCGCCATGCCTTCGGCATCGGAGACATCTGTGGCCTGTGCCTCGAATCTGTTCCATGAGTTGGCTTGGGGTAAGCACCCCGCTCTTGCCCACTTCGGGGAGGCAGCGCCGAAATCCCCGTACCCACTTCTCGTCCGGTGCAACTCAACTGATCACGCTCTTTCTGAGCCAGACCTCAACGCGCTTGTTCTTGTCGCGAGCCGCCACCGACTCGTTGGATGCGAGCGACAGCATTGAACCGAATCCGAACAAGGAATCGGGCTG
>JBIKSY010000306.1:0-4483 GCA_044348365.1 Chthoniobacteraceae bacterium | reverse complement strand
CACCGCGTAACGCACCAACTCCTGAGAAGAGGAGAGCCCCAGCTTCTGCTTGATGTTGGCCCGGTGTGCTTCGACGGTTTTCATGCTGATGTTGAGCCGCTGCGCCACCGCGCGGGTGCTTTGCGCGCTTCCCACCAGCGCCAGCACCTCCAGCTCCCGGTCCGAAAGCCGCGTCTCGGGCAGGTTGCCCTCGCTCGAGCCGGAACCAGCGAAGATCTCTAGGATCAGGGACGCCATCCGGTCGCTCACGACCATCTTCCCACGGAACACTTCGCGGATTCCGTCGGCCATCCGCGTCACCGGCTCGCTTTTCATGATGTAGCCGCGGGCACCGGCGCGCAGCACGCGCGGGGCGTACTGAGGCTCGTCGTGCATCGAGAGGACCAGAATCGGCAGTTCGGGAAAAAGCACTCGGATGTCCTTTATGAGTTCGAGTCCGCCCTTGCCAGGCAGATTCAAGTCCAGCAACACCAGGTCGGGCTTCGACTTTTCCACCTGCAACATGGCCTCCCGTGGGTCGCCCGCCTCTCCACACACCACCAGGTCGGGCTGGGTATTGAGAAATTGGGCCAGACCCATCCGCATGAAGGGATGGTCGTCTACCAGAAGAATGCGGCGGGGCGGCGTGTCAGTTTTTGTACCGGAAAACATAGGTTTATGGATTATCTTAAGGGGATCGCCCATTACATCGTAGCCCGCTCCCGATCCTGCCGTATCCGTGTGAAATCTACGCCAATCGTTTATCGCGGCCGCCTAGCCCCCTCCCCCACCGGCTTTCTGCATCTGGGCCACGCCGCCACCTTTCTCGCCGCAGCCCACCGCTCCAAGCTCAACTCCGGCAGCCTTTTATTCCGTAACGACGACCTGGACCGGGACCGTGTCCGCCCGCAATTCACGGAGGCGGCCCTCGAGGACCTGCGCTGGCTGGGAATCCAGTGGCAGGAGGGTCCTGACATCCCCGGTCCGAGGGGCCCCTATGCCCAAAGCGAGCGGCTTGACCTCTACACGGGCGCCATGCTCTCCCTACTGGAGGGCGGCTGGATTTATCCCTGCTCCTGCTCCAGACGCGATCTTGCCCTTGCCCTGAGCGCCCCCCACGCCTCCGATGAAGAGCCTGTCTACCCGGGCTTCTGCCGGCCCAAAACACCCCTTCCCGGAGGTCCCTCCGCCGGCTTCCAGCCGGGGCTCAACTGGCGTTTCCGGATCCCATCGTCCGAACCCCTCTCTTTTCTGGACGGCCTTCAAGGCCGCCAGTGTGCAACCGCAGCCGTCGACTTTGGTGACTTTTTAGTGTGGCGCAAAGACGGGGTGCCCTCCTACCAACTCGCCTCCGCCGTGGATGACGCTCTGATGGGCATCAGCGAAGTGGTGCGGGGAGCCGACCTGATTACCAGCAGCTTCAGGCAAATCCTCCTCTGGCGCGCCCTGGGACACACTCCCCCAAAGCTCTACCACTGCTCCCTGCTGACGGACGCCGAGGGCCGCCGTCTGGCCAAGCGCAACGATGCCCTCTCCCTGCGCACCCTCCGCGGGGCGGGCCACACACCCGAGGACGTAAGGGCGATACTGCTGAAGATGCAGGTTCCCGCAGAAATTCTGGAACTCTGAACCCTTTAGTGCGCCTGCCGCCCCTACTCCAACTCGAGGGGGCCCGCGGCCCGGCGCTCCCGAAAAAAGGTCTGCAGCAGCGAGCCACACTCCAGATGGCGGACCCCTCCGGTAACCTCGCAGCGGTGGTTGAGTTGCGGGTGCTGGAGCAGATTCATGAGGCTTCCAGCGGCACCGTCCTTTGGCGAGGGACACCCGAAAATGACGCGCCTCAGGCGGGCATGGACAATGGCGCCCGCGCACATGGGACAGGGCTCCTTGGTAACGTACAGGTCGCAGTCGGTGAGACGCCAGTGTCCCATCGCAGCCTCGGCCTGGGTGATTGCCAGCATTTCAGCGTGGGCCGTGGCGTCCTGCAATTGCTCGACTTGGTTGCAGGCTCTGGCCAGAATACGGCCTTCGCGCACGACGACAGCTCCGATGGGGACTTCCTCCTGACGGCGGGCCACCAGAGCCTGCCGTAAGGCCTCGCCCATGAAGTAATCGTCGCTTTGGAGGTCAATGATCGGATCCATAGGGCAGGAAGTGTGGCACAAAGGAGAATTTTGTTTGCCTTACCCCTCAAGAGCGAGTTGAATTCCCGCCCCCTTTGAAGAAAACCTCACCGGAGGAATCCTTATGTCAGCCATTATCGCCAAGATCAATCAGGAGCAGATGAAGTCGGAAGTCACCCCCTTTAACGTGGGCGACGCAGTACGTGTTCACACCCGTGTGGTGGAAGGCGACAAGGAGCGTATCCAGATTTATTCTGGCATCGTCATCGGCCGCAAAGGCACGTTGATGAACCAGACCCTCACCGTCCGCCGTATCTCCTATGGAGAAGGCGTCGAGCGCGTGTTCCCGATTCATTCGCCCCGCGTGGCCAAGATCGAAGTGGAAACCGCCGGCACAGCCCGCCGTTCCAAGCTGACCTACCTGCGCAAGCGCAAGGGCAAGTCCGCTATGGCGGTGCGCGAAAAAGCCCGCGTGTAATCCCGGGGTTTCCCCACCTGTCAAGCGTGTCCATGAAGGCGCGGTGCACCCTCGATTTCGAGGAAAGGCTCCGCGCCTCTGGTTTTTGTACCATAGCCGGGGTCGACGAGGCCGGCCGCGGCCCTCTGGCCGGACCCGTTGTCGCGGCGGCAGTCATCCTACCCCTTGGCTTCGCGCACCCTCGCCTCACCGACTCCAAAAAGTTGTCGGAAAAGATCCGGGCGTCCCTCTTCTTGGAACTCTCCGAGGACCCGGCCGTGGCGAGCGCCGTCGTGGAGATCGGCCCTGAGGAAATCGACCGCCTCAACATCCTGCGCGCCACCCACGAGGCCATGCGGCGCGCCGTGGCCGGGCTGCTTCCGGAACCCGACCACGTGCTGATCGACGGCCTGCCAGTACGCCCCTTTCCCAAGCCCCAGACCGCCCTGGTCGGAGGTGACGGTCTGAGCCTGAGCATCGCGGCCGCCAGTATCTTTGCCAAGGTGACCCGCGACCGCCTCATGTTGGCGCTCGACGCCCAGTATCCCGAGTACGCCTTCGCCCGACACAAAGGTTACGGGACGGCCCTACACCTGGCGCGATTGCAGGAACATGGTCCGTGTCCCGCTCATCGCCGCAGCTTTGCGCCTGTGCGCCAAATGGAGCTCCCGCTCTAGCGACTGGCTCCTTGCGCTGAAAGTGCGCGGCCTGCAGTTCTGGCGGCCAAACTTGGAACCCGAGTCCGCCCGACTCGGCAGGGAGGGTGAACGCAGGGCGGCGCGCTTGTTGCGCCAGACCGGATACAAAATCCTGTACCGGAACTTCCGACCGGCAAACGGGGGCGAAGTGGATCTGGTGTGCCGCGTCCGGGGCACGCGGGAACTGGTGTTTGTGGAAGTTAAAACCCGCTCCAGCGAGACCTACGGGGCCCCGGCCGACGCCGTGGACTGGGAAAAGCAACGCAGGATCGTCAAGGCCGCCCGTGAATGGTACGCCCTGCTCGAACAGCAGGAGGAGCGGGACACCCTCCACACAAGGAAGAGCCTTGCCCGGGTGAGCGTGCGCTTTGACGTCATCGAGGTGCTCCACTCAGGCGGACAATGGGAGATCCGCCACTGGGCGGACGCCTTCACCGGGGAGGAAACCCGGCATCCCGGCAGCGCTCCGCTTATCCCGGGGGCCAGCCGAGGGGACGTCCTCCCAAAACGTGCACGTGGAGGTGGGGCACCGTTTCGCCCCCGTCGCGGCCGTGGTTAATGACCACACGGAAGCCTGAATCAAGCAGCCCAAGGGAGCGGGCCACCTGCTGTACACCGAGCAGCAGTGCCCCTAGGAGCGGGGCGTCGGACGCGTCCGCCTCGCCGATGCGCACTATGACCTTCTTGGGCACCACCAGCACGTGTACGGGGGCCTGGGGTTGGATGTCGTGAAAGGCGATCCACTCGTCGGTTTCGGCAACGATCCGGGCAGGGATTTGGCGGGCAATGATTTTCTCAAAAACACTCATGGCTTGAGAGGATGAAACAGCCCCCTCCCCGCCGCAACCTCCGCGTGAAGCCAGAGTTGTTCGGGCTGCAGAGGGACCGGCGCCTTTGCGGCGGGGCTACCGGATCGCGAAGGTGATCCGCCTTCCCAGTGCCAGCTTTTGCAACAACACCCGCAAAAAAGCAACCAAGTCACCCGCGAACACCTCGCACCGCCGGCACCAGTGGGTCCGCTGGAGGATCGCCTTCACCGCCGGTTGCATCTCTTCAAATGCAATCTTGGACGCTATTCCCCCTGTCAACAACTGGTTGCACGCACTCTCGCAGGACTTGAAGAAACCAAGCTCAAATCCGGACGGATGTTCGCGGGCCAAATCCAAAAGGGAAACGCGCAACTCGAATCCGTCACGCAAGAAAAAGGGTGCGACCTCATCATAGCC
>JBIKSY010000305.1:0-4491 GCA_044348365.1 Chthoniobacteraceae bacterium | reverse complement strand
TGACCGGCCTTTTGTGCGCCAGTACGAGGAGGAGTCCGAATGGGGCTGTCTGGTGGTCATGGATCTGAGCGCCTCGATGGGGTTTGGTTCGCTCTCCCATTCCAAGGCGGACTACGGCCGCACGCTGGCGGGCACGCTGGGCACCTTTCTGCACGGGCAGGGGGACCCTGTCGGGCTGCTGCGCTTTGCTGCCGAGGTCGGGGACATCGTGCCAGTCAGGCGTCTTTCCCGCCAAATGTCCCGCTGGTGGCCGCTGCTGGCCGCCCCCTCCGCCGGGGACGGAACCGGTCTGGGCAAGGCGCTGGAAGGAGCCCTCCGTCTGTTGAAGCGGCCGGGATTGGTGGCGTTGGTCAGCGACCTACTCGCGCCGCCCGGTTCCTGGGCCGAACCCCTGCGTCTGCTACGGGCCGCCCGACACGAGGTGGTTGTATTTGAGGTGTTGGATCCGCAGGAGCTCGAATTCCAGTACGAGGGCGACACCCGGTTTGAGCACATGGAGTCACCTTTGCGTGTGGATCTGGACGCAGCCCAAGCAAGGGAGGCGTACCTCCAAAAGCTGGGAGCCCACCGGGAATCCTGCGCCGCGCTCTGCGAATCCGAAGGGATTCCGCTGCTTTCGGCGCGCACCGACCTGCCGCTGGAGCCGCTCTTGCGGTCCGCTTTTTCTGAGATTGCGCGGCTCCGCCCGCACGGCGGCGGTGGCCGAAAAGGGGGGACCTAGGCCATGGCGCTCTTGTCCCCCTGGTTTTTGCTTGGACTGTTGACGGTCGCCGGTCCGCTGGTGGCGCACTTGCGGCGTCTTAATGTGCAAAAGCGGGTGGCATTCAGCGCGGCGGACTTGTTGGAAGCGCGCCCGCCCCGCAGTGCAAGGCGCAGTTGGGAGGATGTAGCGTTGCTGGCGGCAAGGATTGCGGTCCTCGGGCTGCTTTCGCTGGCGTTTGCGCGGCCCTACCTCCCGGTGGCCTCTGGCGGCGGGAGGGCGGGAGCAGAGCAGAGACGGGTCGTGTTGCTGCTCGACACAAGCGCCAGCATGCGTCGGGGCAGGGCCTTTGAGGAGGCCAGGAGACTCGCCCTCGAAAAGGTGGCGCATTCCGGTGCGCCAGCCGCTTTGGAGCTCCGTTCCTTCGACCGGAATGTGCGGACGCTGCTCCCCTTTGCCCAGTGGCAGCGGACCCCCGAAGCAGAGCGGTGCACCCTCCTCAAGGGTACGCTCGCCGAGGCTGCACCAGGCTGGGCGCTTGGCCGTTTGGACGAGGCCTTGCGCGCCGTCGCCGAACAGCACAACGCGGAAGCTGCTGGCGGGTCCACAGAGGTCGTGGTGGTGTCTGATTTTCAAGAGGGTAGCAGCCTTGCCGGAATGCAGGGCTACGAGTGGCCGCAGCGCTTCAGTGTGACGCTTTGCAAGGTGGAGGCGCAGTTGGGGTCCGCGGGCGTCGCCCTCAGGTGGCTGCCTCCAGATCTGGATTCCGCGCCGGGTGACGCGCCTTGCAGGGTTCAGGTCGTCGCGCCTCCGGATTTTCATGCCGAAACGGTCAAGCTGTTGATCGATGACTCGCGGCAAGCTCAGGTTTCGGTTCCGGTGATCGCGGGCAAGTCCAAGGTGGCGTCATTCCCCCACGAAGCCGCCCATGGGCGGGTGCGGGCGGATGGATTTGACGACATCGCCGCCTCGATCTGGGTGGCCCGGGTTCCACAACGCAGGGCGCTTGTGGCCATTGCCGGTGCGACGGATCCCCAGGACAAGACGGCCTCCGCGTACTTTGTGCGCAGCGCGCTCGAGGCCCTAGGCGCGGCGCGCGTGGAAGCCGCCGACGCTGCGGCACTCCCAGTGGCACGAGATGCCGAGGTGGCGCTCTGGGTTGTGTGCGCCAAGCCCGACGAAGTGCTGCAGGACCGGATTCGCCACTCCGTCGAACGCGGGGCAACGGCCCTGGTCCTGCTGGCAGGAGAGGCCGATGCGCAGTCGCTGAGCGCGCTGGCTGGAATCCAGATCGGCGCCAAGGAAAAGGCCCTCGAGGGATTTGCGGTCCTCGGCACGATTGCCCGCGAGCACCCGCTCTTTGCTCCTTTTCAGGCGCCCCAGTTCTCGGATTTCACGGCCATTCGGTTTTGGAAGTACCGCGCCCTGCAACTGCCCGGAGAGTCCGGCGCGCAGGTGCTTGCCCGCTTCGAGGGCGGCGATCCGGCGCTCGTGGAGGTCCGCCGGGGGGAAGGAAGGACCTTCATCTGGGCCAGCGAATGGCGACCGGCGGACGGGCAGTGGGTGCTTTCCTCGCGTTGCGTGCCTTTTCTGGCCGCGTGCGTGGAACTGGCCGGCGGAGGGCGTCGCCAACTACTCACCGGTGCCCCTGGGGACAGTTTTGCGCTGCCTCACGGCTCGACCGGTGTGCGCGCTGCCGGCGGTGGTTTGGTTTCCGTTGCCGGCGGTGCTGTGGTTTTGGAACAACCCGGGGTCTATGCGATCGAACCGGGCGGCGGGATGGTCGTCGTCAACCTTGGCCCCGAGGAGGCGTCCCTGGCGTCCCTGCCCGAGGACAAACTGGAGGCCCTCGGAGTTCCCGTCCACAAACAGACCGCGTCCGGACCGACCGGTGCCGCTGGGTTGGTTGCCGCGGAAGCCCTCGCCCTTGGTGAGTTGGAATCCAGGCAGGGGGCATGGCGGTTTGTGTTGGCGGCAGTGCTCTCACTGCTGGTCGTGGAGACGTTTTGGGCAGCAAGGATCACGCAACAAAGAAAGGGAACCGCATGAAACCGCCCTCAGACCCGCTCCCGGAGGACCGCGCCAAAGGCCCGTCAGCTTCTCCGTTGGATCCGCTTTTTGCGCCACTTTTGGGGAGGCTCAGGGCTGAGCGTACCGCTTGGCGTTGGGCCGCCGGCACGCTTTTGGCCACGGGCGCTTACGTGTTGGCTTGGTACTTCATGGGGACCACCGATTTTGAAGTCTGGTTTTTCGTATGTCTTGCATTGGTTCTGAACCTCGCATCCAAGCTCGGTCCCTGGACCCCCCCGGCCAAAGCTCTGGCTCTGCGGGTCGAAAAATTCGATCCGACGCTGGAGGGCCGTCTGCTTACCGCAGTGGAGCAGGGGGATGCGGCAGGTTGGAGCTTCGTTCAACAGCGCCTCTTTTCGGAAGTGGAGACGCTTGCACGCGGCTCCCGGTGGGAACGTTGCGTGCCGGGGTGGCGCCTCAATTTTGCTCATTTTGTAGATGCATTGGTGGCGTGTCTGGCCGCTGCCTCGCTGGTGCTCTCCCGGGTGGTTCCATCACCGCAGCAGGAGAAATTGGCAGCTGTGCCGGCGCCCGCCCTTCTCGGGCTGGAGGTCCAGCCGGGCAGCGTCGAGCTCGAAAAGGGTACGCGTCTGTCGGTGACTGCCCGGTTAGGCGAGGTGTCGCCCGAGGTGCGCCTGGTGGGGCAGCCCGCGGGTGGGGAGCCATTTTCAACCCCGATGCAACAAAGCCTGACGGAGCCGCTCTACGGGGGCGGTATTGCCGCGGTGGAAAGCGACCTCGAATACTGGGTGGAGACGCCCGGCGCCAGCTCCGAGCGTTTCAGTGTGCGGGTCTTTGAATATCCAAAGCTGCAGCGCTCCGACGCTTTGGTGCACTATCCGCCCGGCATGGAGCCGGCGCAGCGCACTTTTGAAAACGCGCGAAAGCTGACCGTCCCCGAGGGCTCGACGGTACGCTGGGAGCTCCAGCTCAACAAGCCGGTCAGGGCCGCCCGCCTGCGACACAAGGACGGCCGTATTGAGGAACTTGCCGTACCCGCGGAGGGCACCACCCTGCCGTGGGCGCTGGCAGAACTGGCGGAACCGCTTTCCGCGCGCCTCGAACTTGAGGACGCTCAGGGCCGCAGCGCGAAGGAGAACCCCGAGTTTCAAGTGCAGGTCCTGCCGAACCAGCCGCCCAAGATCCGCCCGCTCCTGCCGAAGGCCGACGCCCGCTTCACCAAAATCGAAGAGGTGGATTTTGTCGCGGAAGTCTGGGACGACAGCAATTTGAAGCGCTGGGGCGTTACCCTGCAAGTGGGCAACGGAGAGCCGGTGGAGGTGGTGCTGGGCGAAAACTCCAAGAGCGGCGCCAAGGTCCGGATGAGCGAACTCGTGGCGCTCGAGGAGAAGGGACTGGAGCCGGGTGACTCGCTGAGTTGGTTTTTCTGGGCGGAGGATCTGGTGCGCGGCGGGCAGGTGCGCAGGGTGGAGAGCGATTTGCTTCTCGGCAGGATCCGGCCGTTCGAGGAGGAGTACAGCCAGGGGGAGGAAAGCGACGGGGAGGCGGAGAAGGGGGGGCCGCAGCTCCTGGAGTTGCAAAAGCAGGTGCTCGCAGCGACCTGGAATCTTCGCAGGAAGGCGCCCGGAGCGGAGGCGCTCAAGGGCGTGGCCACGGTGCGCTCCGCGGAGTCGAAGGTGTTGGAGATGGCCGGGGAGGCGGCTGCGAAGGAAAAGGATTTCGTGCGCAAGGGCTACTATGAGGAGGCACGCGGGCACTTG
>JBIKSY010000085.1:0-14772 GCA_044348365.1 Chthoniobacteraceae bacterium | reverse complement strand
ACCCGATTCCGCTTCCAAACCAAGCCGGTGGTTTCGTCGTAGGTGATGTCGTTTTCGGAGCCGCCCATTTCACCCTGGGCTTTCCAGCGGTTCTCGAATTCCTCCCCGTCCAGGAGAAGCTGGCTCTGCACAGCGAACGCGCGAAGGGCAGACGCCTCGGCATCACGGATGCCAGCGTTTACTTTGACTGACTCTCTTGAATCTGGTCGTACTGCCTGCGGAATTCCGACAAGGACCTGGGTTGCCGCGATAAATTTTTCGCCCCCAGCAGCAGCGACGCCTCGATAATAGGCTTCTCCGTTTCGCTCGGTTCGAGATGTGTCTGTTGAAGTGCGGTTGTTGCGGGGTTGTTTCTGTCTGGTTGGCATTCCGGCATAAAGTGGAGGGTGCTGGGGGACACTCCCATGATAGCACAGCCCGGAGTGCGAGGTTTCTACGACTGCGGTTTGTCGGAGGACCGGTTGATTGCTCCACGCGTGATTGAGCCACTGTCTTTGGGAAGGAAGCCATAGCGGGAACGCTGAGGCGTCACATTTCGGGCAACAATCCGCTCAATGAACGCGCTTTTGGTCACCCCCTGAAAACGGCATCACCGTTACTAGCCTGTGATGCCGGGCCAGGGTGTCTTGCGGGCAAAACGTTCAGTATCATGATGCTTTCTGGATAAAGTGCAGGTTCTTATCGCTCCCACGGGTGCGTCGGGTGTGCGAAGTACCCACGCAAAAGATCGGCCTGCCAGTCCCGCTCAGTCAGCTCGAGGTCCCGCACAATCTGTTTGATCGAGAACCAATCCTCCACGGGCAGTTCCTCCCTCGGCAGTTGAAGACGCACGCCCCCCGTGTTTGTCACCGCTTCCACAAGAAACGGGGCGTCCCCACCGGGTGCCCATCCCAAGGTGACCGTGGCCTCGTCCGCTCCAAACCGCACCAACTGCTTGGCGAGCTGCCTTGCCCGTAGTGCGCCGCACTTGTCAATCTTGTGCGGGTCCTTGCCGGAGAGTGCGCCGCCTCCAATCGGCACCAACGGACCGTAGTGGTCGATAACCAGTTTTTTGCCAGACAGACCATTGTCCCCCTCAGGTCCGCCGATGGCGAATTCACCGGCCCCGTTGAGAACCAGTTTGCGTGGATTGAAGTGGGATGAGATTCCATTCAATCCGGAGGCTTCCAGCTCCCCGAGGATTTGCAACAGATGCGGCCACAACAGGCGGTGCTGCTCCTCTTGAGCGAGTCCGGGGCGGTGCAGAATGCTCAGCACAAGACGGTCCCAATTCAACCCGTCGGCATGTTCCTCGAGTGAAGCGAGAATCTTAAAATCAGGCCCGAAGATGGCGGCCAACTCAGGGTGATTCCTTACAATCTTGAACAGTCTTCTGCCAAGCTCACCAGCCACCCAATGCGCCGTTGGTAGATGGTTTGTTGCCTCCGAATTCCAAGCATACCCGACGACAACGTTCTGATCATCGGAAAACGGGCGGATGTCCGACTCCAACGCCGGCAACTCTTCCTCGCAAAGGTCATCCACGATCCTCAGTTTGGTCGGGTCGGGAATCCATTGGCCACCGTATCCCGCAGCCTCGTAGACTTCCCGAACAATCCGGCGGCTATCAACCGGATCAGGTCCGGCGGCGACGCGGCCGTCAATGAAGACCACATCTCTGTGGACGGCCACCTCAACACCCACAAGGGAGTCTGGGCGTTGCCGTACGGCTTCAGTGACGATGCCCTCGGCAATGGCATCCGCGAGACGGTCGGGGTGACCGGGTGAAACATATTCAGCGTAGATTTTCATGGGGTGTTTAGGGTTTGGGCAGTTGGTTGAGTTCGGAAATCCACGGCTTGAGATCGGCGTCGTACGCGGGACCAGTCAGCGCTACCACCGTGCGTATTTTCGCGAGACTGGAAAGGAGGTGGCTTCGGGCAGGACCCACATAACCGTCGGTCACGATGAGGATGACCTTCGGTCGCTTTTTCGCTGGAGTGGAGGCGGCGTGAACGAGGAGCGCATTAATATCGGTGCCCTGCGTGTTCGCAAAGGTGGCCCTCGTGAGGTCGCTTCCCTTGACCTCGCTGACCACCGTGGAAAAAGCGAACACCTTGAGTTCGCCCCTGCGGAAGGGTTCACGGCAAGCCGCGGTCAGATACGGCAGGCAACCCGACATGGAGCCGCTCACATCAAGATAGAGATGGACCACCGGCACCCGCTTCGGCCGTGGGCGGATTTGGCAATCCAGCGAACGGTAGATGAGGGGCGTGCGGCCTGTGATGGCTTTGAGTGCCGTCACCCGTCGGTCCCGTTCGTCGGGGACGACCGATTCGCGCACAAACTCCGTGACCGTTAATTCGCGTCGATAGACCGCCGGTCCCCGGCCTGAATGGATGCCGCAGCGCCGCAGCAAGCCCTTGAATGCTTTGGTAAACGCCGCCCCGGGCTTTTCTTCGTGTTTGAGTTGAAAAGCCTCCGCGCTCCTTCCTTCGTCACGCCCTGCAATCCGGAGTGGAGGGGGAGGCCAACCTTCCACGATTCGGCGAATGACTCCGGTGAGAAGCGGATCCACTGCGTCCTGACCATCGTGGCTTCCGAGCAGCCTTGCCTTCAGGTCCCTCCCTGCACCCGCGGGTGTGTCGTCCTCTTCGGTCGAAGACGCGTCCAGCAAAGCCTCGTCAATTTTGTGGTCAAGTCGGCCTGGCTTCGATCCGGCCCTTTCTCCGTCGCTGCCCCTGCCTTCCCCGGCCGTCGGCAGAGTCTGCGCCTTCACTTCTTCTGTGATTTGGACTTGAAAGGCTCCGGAATCGTCATGCTTCCCAAAAGAGCGTCGCAACAGGTGATAAATGTCGTGGTAAGTTAGGGCCTCATCACTTTCGCCATACAGCAGACGAATCACGCGGGCTTCTTCCTCGGGCAGGTTGACGAGCGCGGCCCCGACAGCCCCTGGCCAACCGGGAGGAGGCCTTAGCAGTCTGGCGGGAAAGTCCTCCCACGCGTTGGTTGAGGTAAACAAACGAACCCCGACGCTCCTGCCCACAGTGCGGCAAAGGATCGAGTTTATCACCGCATCAAACGCGATGTTATCAATCCGGTCGACCCTCGGAAACAGCCGCGTGTGTCCGAGAATGACATGGTGCAATTCGTGTAGAATCAGTAAAAACAGGTCACCGTCGTCCGCGCAGTACTCCTCCACAAAACGCCGGTTGAGTAGGAGTTTCGGCGTGTCTCTGCATTCCACACAGGCCGTTTCGGTTTGGTCGCTGTATTCGATATCGAGCAGGCCGAATAGCTTTTCAAGCTGATAGGAAGCCGAGGGCAGGACATTGAATATTCTTGCGCGAACTTCAGCGGCATCGGCGTTGCGAGGTTTGTTATATAAAAGGTTCATTGGATGATGGCCAGGGCGTCGTCGAAGGCGATGGGGAGATCGAGCAGAGTGTCCCAAGTGAGGTTTGGGGCGCGTCTGGAAAGGAACAACGATCCCGCGCATTGGGAGAGGATTCCAGCGCATAGAAGCGGATCCGAGCAGAAGACGGGCTTTAGCAGACGGATCTGGCTGCTCGAGTTGTGGGTGTTCAAATCCTCGAAGCGCACCCTGTAACCGATCAGAAAATCGGCAGCCCAATCGGCGGAAATAGGCTGCCCGATCTGGGCGAAAAAGTCGGCTGGGGTTTCAAACAGAACGCGCAGTCTGTGCGACAGTTTCGGCAGGGAGTCGGGCACATCGTGTCCGATGCTTGGGATCCCATCTTTTTCCCAATTCCAGTCAACGCCGCGGTTCTTTTTCTTGAATGCGCATTTGGAAGCAACTGCTCGGGATTGTTTTGTGGGTTGGACCTTCCGCGCCAAAGCCCAGACGAAACACACGATCTTGGTTTGCCCGGCGACCGTATTTCCGCGGAGCGTGATGCTGGTGCGCGGCGGTGCGCTCATGTTGTGCAAAAAATTCATAAAAGATCTCCCTCCAATCCGAAGCGGTCCCACAGCTGTGTGAAGAAATCCTGCAGATCCGGTGGTTCGATCGACTTGTAGCCGTCCGGCAAAAAGCCGTTGAGCAGGTTTCGTGTGTACAGGTCTTTGGGAGTCTTCCCCAAAGTGCTGCACAAGTTGGAGACCTGGCGGCACCGTTCGAGCGTTTTTCCGTACACCTGATGTGTCGTGTTTTTCGGGCGCAGAATATATTTCAACTGCCCTGCGAGCGTCTCTGCGGCAGTCGCTGCGATCTTTTTAGCGACCCTCAACTTTAGGTAGATGATCAAGGCGACCGCGCTCCGCTTCTCCTCGCCTTTTTGTGAGGCAAGCGCCTCAAGCACAAGCGACGAAAAATCCGCCTCAGAAAGAAGAAAACCAGCGCGTGAAGCGACCAGCACCCGCTCAAGCGGATCCGTGATTTGGAGCAACTCCTTCCACGGGTCGTTTTCCTCAAGGCCCGCAATGTTCCACGCTTGCCGATGTAAGGCTAGCAGGGCTGCCCGGTCCAGGGACCGCTCCGCGAGCCCCGGATGCCCGTGCGAGAGAGCAAGGAAGAGCGTTGTTTCCAAGTCGGGCGCGGTTGTTTTACCGCCGAGTTGTTCCAATGTGATGCGGGCAGCTTGGATGCCCAAAGCAGTGCGGAAAAGAGTCGATAGACGACGGGGCGAGAACCGGGTTCCCACGCCTCGGAGTTGGGCTTCGAGGGCGATAAAGTAACCACACAGGTTTGGCGGGTTCTCGCAAAAGAACCGGAACGTGGCTTCCGTTCTGCGCACAAGTTCACGAACATCGACGGGGAATTCGTGCCGGCCGCGGAACTGGTCGAGCAGGATCACGCTTCGGTCTGCGTCAGTAAGATCACTCCAATCCGGAACCTCGATCAGAAAGCCAAACCGGTCGGCCAATGCGGGGTCCAGCGACTCCGCGCCAAGGTAGACGTCTCCATCTTCGTCGTCCATTGGCGGAGGGTTCATGGCCGCCCAGCGGTAAGAGAGCTTTTCCAGTTGGATGCCTTGGACGCGTCGTTCGTGAATGATCGAGAACAGCTTGTTTTGGAGGTCTGGACGCGTGCGGTTTAATTCGTCAATGAAGACAACCTCGGCGTCCCAGATAGCAGTGGGGGTGCTGATGTAACGCAGCGCCGTGTGCTGTTCGTTGGGGACGGGAATCCCGACCAGGTCGTCGTAGTTGATGAGGGAGGCATTGTAGAAGCGGTAGTTGAGGTGCAACACCTGCGCGAGTCGCTCGAGCAGGAAGCTTTTCGCGGTGCCGTGTTTGCCGATGAGCAGCAAAGGCTCCCGCGTAGCGAGTGCGGCGAGCAAAACGGGTTCCAGGCGTTGCCACCCCAGCAGACCGAGCGGTTTGGTTAGGAAGGATGAGTCCTGCTTTTTCTGCGAAGCAGTGCCACGGTTGAAGGCGGTCTTTTTGGAGGGTGTGGCTTTCTTTTGGGTAGGCATGGCATTTGGAGGCGTTGGAGTTGTCGAGTCATTGGGTTGCACAACAGGAAGGCGTGCTTTCCCGGTCGCTCTGTGGAAGAGGAATGGGCCGAATGCGTTACGCTGCGAGCACGAGGGAGCGCGTTTGTTGCGGTGCGTCCCAGGTGAGCAGCACGTCCCGAATGGCGCGTGCCGCCTTGACGTTGTGGGTGTGAAGGTTCAGGCGTACCCTGCGCTTGGTGTAGTCTGCGAGGTGCTCGGTGTAGTGCAGCCACCAGGTGCCGTTGTTGTTCCAGAGGTGGTGGTTCGGGTTGCTGCCGATGCGGATGGCGATCTTTGAGGTTTTCATGGTGCGTGTTGGAATTGGCACACCAGAAACCCGAGCAACAAAAAACCGCCGATCCCAATCAGGAAGCGGCGGTGAAGGCGCGGAGAGATTTTTGTTCAGCGGATTTTTCCCCGCTGCACATCGAAAGGCACTCGCCCTTCAGCCACCGTAGGATTTCTCCGTCCCCGGTTGGCAGCACTGGTTACCCAATGCGTTCCTGATGTGGTTGTGAGTACAGCAGACAGGACTGGACTGGGCAACTGCGGTGTGTGTCATAAAAACTCGCGGCTCGTCGGCAAGACGGAATCTACCGCATGAAAAGCTGTGGAAGCCGTGAAAGTCCCGCACGCACTTTGATCGATTTCGCAGCTTTCCAAGCAGAGGATGGAGCGTAAATGGGTGCTGTTAAACAAGGACGGAAGGCGCAGTGGAGTTGAAACAAGCGCGCAGATATGCCCGGGCGAACCGCCTCAATGAAGACCGCGATGCAGGATTTAAAGCTGGATCAACTTTCCGTGCTCTATCCGGGGATGCAGACCTACTCGCCGACTGACACTGTAGTGGCTATGCGAATCAACGGCCTCTGAGGAACAGCCTGTCGTGTTACCAAAAGGGCCTGTCTTCTTTTCGCCAGGATAACAACTGTGGGCGGTTCAATGTAGGGCGCTGTCCGCGCCTAAATCTAGAAACTGAGGGCCTTTGCAGACCTGCTCTAACGGTAGAGGCTGCTTTCGGGGCTTTGCTCCGGCCTCTCTGACAAACTCCGGATGGAGACGTCGTACATCTGCTTTGGTTCAATCTCGCAAAAACGGGTACCAAGGACCCTGGGACCCGGGGTTGAATGAGGCCTCTTGGTCTGGACGGTCCGAGCGCTTCCTTGGCGTATGGCAGTGCGCGAGCGTTGGCAAACACCCTCGGGTTCCGGTAGGCTGTAGGACTATGTCTGCGATCTGGAATCTCGCCCACCCTTGGCTACACGGTCTTGTTGCTTATGAACCCGGAAAACCCATCGAGGATGTGGCCCGCGAACTGGGGCTTGCCCCGGGAGACATCATCAAGCTCGCTTCGAATGAGAATCCGCTCGGGCCCTCCCCCAAGGCGCTGGAGGCGATGCGCGCCACTCTGGAGCGGAGCCATTTTTATCCGGACGGGGGCGGGTACTACCTGAGGGAGGCCATTGCCAACAGGTGCGGGCTGGCCCGCGAGAATGTGATTCTGGGGTGTGGATCCAATGAGATCATTGAGTTCATCGGACAGGCCTTTCTCAAGCCGGGGGACGAAATCGTCACGGCCAAACACGCCTTCGTGGTCTACAAGCTCATGGCGACCCTTTTTGGCGCCAAGACAGTGGAGGTGGAGGACCCTGGATTTAAGCACGATCTTGAGGCAATGGCCGATGCGATCGGCCCCAGGACACGGGAGGTGTTTGTGGCCAATCCCAACAATCCAACGGGCACCCTGGTGTCGCAGGAGGAGATCGACCGGTTCATGGACAGGGTGCCAGAGCACGTGGTGGTGGTCTTTGATGAGGCGTACTTCGAGTTTTTGGAGAATGCACCGGACACCCTCAAATACGTCAGGGACGGGCGGAATGTGGTGGTTTTGAGGACTTTTTCAAAAATACAGGGTCTTGCAAACCTCCGGATCGGGTACGGACTTGCCAGTCCGGAACTGATTTCGGTCCTCCAGAAGACGCGGCAGCCCTTCAACGCCAACGGCATCGCCCAGGCCGGAGCCCTGGCCGGCATTCTCGACGAGGAACACCAACTCCGCACCCGCCTGGTCACCGACGAGGGCCGCGCCTATTTGCAGGAGAGTTTCGACACCCTCGGGCTCGAGTTTGTTCCGAGCCACGCGAATTTCGTGCTCGTGAAGGTGGGCGACGGGAAGGACGTGTTTTCCAAACTCCTTCAGCAGGGCATCATCATCCGGGACATGGCCGCCTACGCGCTGCCCGAATGGATCCGTGTTTCAGTGGGAACGATGGAGCAGAACCGCCGGTTTGTGGCCGCGCTGGGCGCTTTGCTCGGAAAGGCCTGAGTGGCTCCGGCGCGTTGATTGTAAAAAGAGGCGAATACCGATGAGATTCCCGGACACCGTGGCGGCAATCGCAACCCCTCCCGGGCAGGGAGCGGTCGCCATCGTGCGGGTGACCGGTCCGGACGCGCTGGTGGTGGGGGAGCGGATTTTCCGCAAACGCGGTTGCGGCGGGCCGGGCGGGGGGGCGGCAGTGGGCCAACTTGTGCCGCGGGTGCAGCATTTCGGGCAGATCTGGGACGGGGGTGTGCTGGTGGACGAGGTGCTGCTGACGGTGTTCCGTGGCCCGGCCAGTTTTACCGGAGAGGACGTGGTGGAAATCGGTTGTCACGGGGGGGGACTGGTTACCAGACGGGTCTTGGAGGCGGTGTTGCAGGCGGGCGCGGGCGCGGCCGGACCTGGGGAGTTCACGCGGCGCGCCTATTTGAACGGCAAGCTGGATTTGACGCAGGCTGAAGCGATCATGGACGTGGTTTTGGCTCAAAGTGATCTGGCGCTCCGGGCGGCTGCCCGGCAACTGGGGGGCAGCCTGGGGGAGCGGGTGCGCGGTTTGCAGAGTCAGTTGTTGGATTTGCTGGCGCATTTGGAGGCCTACATTGATTTTCCTGAAGAGGACATCGCGCCCGAGACCGGAAGCCAGATGCAGGCCCGGATGGCGTTGGTGCGCGTGGACCTGGAGAAGCTGTTGGCGACTGCGCGCCACGGACGGGTGCTGCGCACGGGGGTCCGGACCGTGTTGAGCGGAGCGCCAAACGCCGGAAAAAGCAGTTTGCTCAACCGGTTGCTGGGGTACGAGCGGGCGATTGTAAGCCCGGTCCCCGGGACGACCCGGGACACGCTGGAGGAGGTGGTGATGCTGCGGGGCTGGTCCCTGAGGTTGGTGGACACGGCGGGGCTGCGCGAGGGGGGGGACGCACTTGAGCAGATGGGCATGGCGCGTACCCTTCTTCAACTGGAGGAGGCGGACCTGGTCCTGCAGGTTTCTGACGGCCAGGAGCGGCCCGAGCAGCCTGCTACGGCGCCGGATGCGAGGGTGCTGCGCGTGTTAAACAAGGTGGATTTGGGGGTGCACGCCGATTGGGACAAAACCGAGGCGGTCAGGATTTCCTGCCTGACCGGCGAAGGCATGGAGGCTTTGGAGGTGGCGATCGCGGCCAAGCTTCAAACAGGGCTCGGCCCGGCGGACTCCGGTGACGAGGTGGCGATCAACGCGCGGCACCAGGATTGCGTGCGGCGGAGTCTGGCGTTTTTACAGGCGGCGGAGGAGGCGCTCGCCGGGGGCATCCCCCCCGAGTTTATCGCCGAGGAACTGCGCGCGTCGCTGGGGGCGTTGGGGGAGGTCGTGGGGCGCACCGACAACGAAGATTTGCTCGGACGGATCTTCAGCAGTTTTTGTATCGGGAAGTGAGTCCTTTTTTGGGGTGCATCAGCATTCGGGACGGGTAGAAAGCTGGCGCTCAGGCAGTTGCCGTTTTGAGGCCTCTGGCTGGGCTTCCCTTATAGTCGGCCGTCTGCGAGGTCAGCCCTTTGGCCAGACATTCCGGGCAGAGCCGTGTTTCTGTATTTTCCTGTTCTGTTTCGGGAGCGAGCAGGAAGAGGGCGTGGCACAAGTCGTGCAGGCAGTTGACAAAGCGGCTGGTGGAGCGCCCCGAGTGCGCGCAGACGCCGATAGGCACCAGGTTTTCCTCCACCTTCACCGTCATCCGGTTGTCGAAGACAAAGCACTCTCCCAGCCAGTGTTCGTTCCCGAACTCCTTCTGGTAGTTGACGATCCCGCCGTGCAGCTGGAAGATCTTCCCGAAGCCGTGGTGTCGGAAAAGCGCGGATGCCTTTTCGCAACGGATCCCTCCGGTGCAGTACATCAAAATCGTCCTGTCCCGATACTCCTCGAGCTTTTCCAGGTAGGCGGGCAGCTCGCGAAAAAACTCGATGTCACAGGCGAGCGCGCCCTCAAACCTGCCCGCGGCTGATTCGTAACGGTTGCGCACATCCACGAGCAGAATGTCCGGGTCCTGCTCGATGCTGCGTTTCCACTCAGCGGGGCTCAGATGGTTGTGCATGTCCGCCTGAAGCGGAACGGGCGACCCTAGGGTCACGATTTCCGCCCTGGCCTTGACCGAGAGCCTGGGAAAGGTGGAGGCGTCGCCGGGGCTCTGTTTGATTTCGATGTCGGCAAAGCGTGCGTCCGCGCGGAGGGTTTGCACGTAGGAGGCAATCGCCTCGCGCGGACCCGCAAGGGTCCCGTTGATGCCCTCCTCCGCGACGAGCACCCTTCCTTTGAGGCCCAGACTCTTACAAAGGGCTGAGTGTTCCGCCGCAAAGCGGTCCGGTCCCGCAATGGGCACGTACTTGTAAAACAGGATGACGGGATGCGCGGAGTCCATGGAAGCTCTCCAAGCGTAACACAAACCAGAACTGGGTTGAACTTTGAATTCAACCCGCCGCCCCGGGGTTGCCAGTGAACCCCGGGTTGCCGTTCTGCCCCGGAGGCCGGCTCCGTCCGCCTTTACAAGGTGTCCTTGACCAGGGCCGACGTGTAGTCGCGATTGAGTTGGCCGATGACCGAGTTCGGAATTTCCGCGGGACACACCGCCTCACACTCCAGGTAGTTCGAGCAGTTGCCGAAACCTTCTGCATCCATCTGGCGGACCATGGCAAGCACCCGGCGGTCGCGTTCGGGCTGGCCCTGAGGCAGCGCAGCGAGATGGGTCACCTTTGCGCCCACAAAGAGCATGGCGCTCGCATTGGGGCAGGCCGCGGCACAGGCTCCGCAGCCGATGCAGGCAGCGGCTTCCATGGCGCGGTCGGCCTGCGTCTTGGGTACGAGGATGGCGTTGCCGTCCGGGGCCGAGCCCACGTGGGCGGACACAAAGCCGCCCGCCCGCTGGATGCGGTCGAAGGCCGAGCGGTTCACCGCAAGGTCGCGTAACAGCGGAAAGGCGCCGACGCGGAACGGCTCGATGTAGATGGTCTGACCGTCCTGAAACTTGCGCATGTAGAGCTGGCAAGTGGTCGTTTCGCTCGGCCCGTGCGGGATCCCGTTGATGGTGAGCGAACACATGCCGCAGATCCCCTCACGACAGTCGTGGTCGAAAGCGATGGGTTCCTCGCCCTTGGCCAGGAGGTCTTCGTTGACGAGGTCGAGCATCTCCAAAAAGGAGCAGTCTTCCGGGATGTTTCTTGCCTCGTAATCGGCAAGACGGCCTTCACTGTGGGCGCTCTTCTGGCGCCAGACTTTGAGGTGCAGGTTCATTTGTAGCTCCGGGTTGCGAGTTTCACTTCCTCGTAAATCAAGGGCTCGATGTGCCGCTTGGGCGCCTGGCCGTAGCCCTGGTACTCCCAGGCGGCCACATGCGCGTAATCCGTGTCGTTGCGCAGAGCCTCGCCGTCCGGGGTTTGAAACTCTTCGCGGAAATGCCCGCCGCAAGACTCGTTGCGCGCCAGAGCGTCGATACACATGAGTTCCCCGAATTCCAGGAAGTCCGCCACACGGCCGGCCTGCTCGAGCGAGGTGTTGAGCGACTCGTTGTCCCCCAAAATCTTGGCGTCCTGCCAGAACTCCTCCCTTAGCGCGGGGATCCGCTTGAGCGCCTTGGTCAGGCTGCGCTCGGACCGAGCCATCCCGCATTGGTCCCACATGAGGAGGCCAAGTTCCCGGTGGAAGGACTGGACGGAGCGGCGGCCCTTGAGCGAGAGGAAACGTTGGAGCTGTGCACGCACCTCAGCCTCAGTCTGTTTGAAGGCGGGATGGTCGGTGGAGGGGCGTTTCCCCAATTCCGGCGCGAGATAGTTGCCGATGGTGTAGGGGATGACGAAGTACCCGTCGGCGAGGCCCTGCATGAGGGCGGAGGCGCCGAGGCGGTTGGCCCCGTGGTCGGAGAAGTTTGCCTCCCCTAGCACGAAGAGCCCCGGCAGGTTCGACATCAGATTGTAGTCCACCCAGAGGCCGCCCATGGTGTAGTGCACGGCTGGAAAGATGCGCATGGGCATCTGGTAGGCGTTCTCTCCAGTGATCTGGTGGTAAATTTCAAAGAGGTTGCCGTAACGCTCGCGGATTTTATTCTCTCCGAGGCGCTTGATGGAGTCGGCGAAATCGAGGTAAACGCCCAGACCGCCGGGGCCCACCCCGCGGCCCTCGTCGCACACCTCCTTCGCCGAACGCGACGAAATGTCACGGGGTGCGAGGTTGCCAAAGCTCGGATATTTCCGCTCCAAAAAGTAATCCCGTTCGTCGTCGGGGATCTGTGCCGAGGGGCGGGTGTCCCCCTTTTTCTTGGGCACCCAGACCCGCCCGTCGTTGCGCAGCGACTCGCTCATGAGGGTGAGCTTGGACTGGTGGTCGCCGGCGACTGGGATGCAGGTCGGGTGGATCTGCGTGTAACAGGGGTTGGCAAAGGCCGCCCCCCGCCGGTGTGCACGGTAGGTGGCCGTCACGTTGCTGCCTTTCGCGTTTGTGGAAAGGTAGAATACGTTGCCGTAGCCGCCTGTCGCCATGATGACGCAGTCCGCGGCCCAACTCTTGATCTCTCCCGTCACCAGATCGCGCGTGACGATGCCCTTGGCGTGCCCGTCGATGAGCACCAGGTCGAGCATTTCGGTGCGGGAGTGCATCTCCACGCTCCCGGCGGCAATCTGGCGGTTGAGGGCCGAATAGGCCCCCAGCAAAAGCTGCTGTCCGGTCTGGCCCCTCGCGTAGAAGGTGCGGGAAACCTGCGCCCCCCCGAAGGAGCGGTTGTCCAGCAGGCCGCCATACTCGCGGGCGAAGGGGACCCCGAGGGCCACGCAGTGGTCAATGATCGAGACGCTCACCTCAGCTAGGCGGTGCACGTTGGCCTCGCGGGCGCGGAAGTCGCCCCCCTTGATCGTGTCGTAAAAGAGGCGGTGTACGGAGTCTCCGTCGTTCTGGTAGTTCTTAGCGGCGTTGATCCCGCCCTGCGCTGCGATCGAATGCGCCCGGCGCGGGGAGTCCTGAAAACAGAAGGACTTCACCTTGTAACCGAGTTCCCCCAGAGTTGCCGCCGCCGCGGCCCCGGCCAGACCGGTGCCGACCACGATGATCTCGAACTTCCGGCGGTTGGCCGGGTTGATCAGCTTGGATTCAAACTTGTGCTTCTCCCACTTCCCGGCAAGCGGTCCGGAGGGGATGTTGGAGTCAAGGGTCAGGCTCATGGGACGACAGTTTGCTCCGGTTGAGGTTACTTCAGAACGCCCAGCAGTACGGCTGCTGGAATGGATGCATACCCGATAAAGATCGCCGCGGAGAGTAGTCGGCCCGTCTGGCGGATGCCTTGGGCGTTACGTCTGGACTCCAGCCCGAAGGTCTGCACCGCCGAAGAGATGCCGTGGCTGAGGTGGAGCGAGAGCAACCCCACACTCAAAAGGTAGAAGCCCGAAATCAAGGGGTTCTGGAAGCCCAGAAGCACCATTTTGTAGACGTCGTGGGTGGTTTCCAGCAGGCCTCCTTCGATGGCAAGCTTAAACCGGGGGTCCGTCACGCGGAAAGTGTAGTGGAGCAGGTGGAACACCACGAAGGAGACGACCGTCAGCCCGCTGTAGGCCATCGTGCGCGTGGAAAGTTTCGCCTGCACGTTGCGATCCAACTGGTAGGCGTAGGGCCGTGCGCTCTTGTTCTGGATGACCAGCGTGATCGTGGCAGCGATGTGGAGGACGAACGCCCCGATCAGGCCGATCCGTGCCACCCAGAGGAGCTTCTCGTTGGCGTGTAAGAATTCAGCGTAGGCGTTGATTTTCTCGGGGCCGGCAAACATCTGGAGGTTCCCAGCCAGGTGGCCCGCCACGAATCCGAGAAGCGCAAGCCCCGTGAGGGCTACCAGCCATTTTTTACCGATGGACGATCTCCAAAATGAAAGCAGAAGTTTCACGGTGTGTTGGGAAGTGGGCTGTCGGGTTGTAGGGGGGAGCGAGGAGACCCCTTTCGCTGTCTCACAACTAGAAGCATCACCCTCCCGATGCCAAGAATGTTCAATTTTTATTTTCAATTAGTTTTGCTTATCGTTTGGTGCGCGGGGTGGTTTGCTGCCCCCCGCGAACCTTCCCACAATTATGTGCGCCATGCCTCGGACTAGGCGCGGCCTGTCATCCTCCGGCCCGCCTTCTTTTCTTTCACGCGCGGCGTTGATCGCCTATCGGTCTGTGTTTGCCACAAACACGAGGTCTTTCCCTATGAACGTAACTCCGCACACCCTGCATCCCCAGAGCACCGATCCGCTTCCCAATTCACGGCGGGTGTATTTGGAGGGGCAAATCCATGCCGGGTTGCGTGTTCCGATGCGCGAGGTGTCGCTGGCCTCGACCCGCTTGCCTGACGGCACCCTGGAGGAAAACGCCCCGGTGCTCATGTACGATACGTCGGGACCCTGGGGGGATCCCCAGTTCAAGGGAAGCGTGGAGGACGGCTTGCCGGCCCTCCGCGGGGACTGGATCCGGGCGCGCGCCGATGTAGAGGAGTACGAGGGGCGCCACAAGACGGCGAAGGATGACGGCTTTATCTCGGAGGCGCATGCGGTTTCAAGCGCCCAGCGTTCGGGGCAAGCCTCCGCGCTGCTGGCGCCTGCCTCGGCTGGCCGGCACCCGCTGCGGGCCTCCGGCGGACATCCCGTCACGCAACTCTGGTATGCGCAGCAGGGCATCATCACGGCCGAGATGGAGTACATCGCCATCCGCGAGAACCAGGGACTGGACAAGTTGCGGGAGGAGTTGTCTGAGAAGGCCAAGCGCAACTCGCTGGCGCACCAGCACGCGGGGACGACCGGCCGGGCCGATGCGCCCGAAGTTTTCCGGCGGTTTCCGCAGAATCTGCCCAAGGAGATCACCCCCGAGTTTGTGCGTTCGGAAGTGGCACGCGGGCGGGCAATTATTCCGGCAAACATCAACCACCCAGAGCTGGAACCGATGGTCATCGGGCGCAATTTTCTGGTGAAGATCAACGCCAACATTGGCAACTCGGCGGTGGCCTCTAGCATCGAGGAGGAGGTTGAAAAAATGCGCTGG
>JBIKSY010000304.1:0-4507 GCA_044348365.1 Chthoniobacteraceae bacterium | reverse complement strand
TGCGCGTGGGTGGCTCCCTTCTCCAAGGAGTCCAGCAGAGCGTCGGACTCCCCTTGCAAAGCGCTGTTGGCCTCGAGTTCGGCCCTGAGCGCCAGTACCCGCGCCAGTCGAAACTTGGCATCAAACAGAGGAGCGCTCTCCTTTCCCGCCAGTTCCAAAAACCGGCGCAAAGCCACCTCCTGGGCCGCTACATGCCGACCGTAGACCTCCTTCGGGTCCCCCTGTCCAGCGGGGGGAGGTCCCGCCTCCAAACGCTGGACCTCTCTCCATGCCGCTGCAGCATCCGCCCCTGCAGGGTCCGCCGCCCGCACCTCCATCATACACCCCGCCAGCAAAAGAACCAAACCCACAGCCGCCCGGGATTCAAACGGCCCGAAAAGGAACTCCGACACCAACCGCGAACTCTCTGCTGTGTCTTCTCCGGGCATTCTCAAAAGATTTCACCGTTTGCCAACGGTCCGCAACTTGCGCTCAAACACCCATTCCAACCCGCGGGCCAGTCTGTCCTCAATCAGATCCGCATGTGCGCCGGGGGACTCAAAAAACTCCACCCTTGTGTAGGGCTTGATGAGATCACGCAGGACCTTGGCCCCCTTCTGTGCGCCAAACTCGTCATGTTCGGCCCCGTCCAAATAAATCTTGTGGTAAGGCATGAACAAGTGAGGATTGCGCCTGGCAATGACCACCGCGTCCTCCTCCAGCCAGTTCTGCCACACCTCGGCCTGCCAGTTGCCTTTTTCATCGTAAAGCCAGTGAAACTCCCCGGGTTCGTTTGGCCCCTTTGGTGCGTAAGCGGCGGAGAGTCCAAGGATGATCTGAATGAGGTTGTGTCCAGGTTTGATCATGCGCCCCGGGGGAGCCACATAAGCAGCCAATTGCTTGGGAGTGACGCTCCGGACAATGTGCTCTTCCACCAAGGGACGGTGGGTCACCTCAAAATCGGTGTCGGGCGAGAGGGCCACCACCGCCCCAAATCGTTCCGGCGCCATCATAGCCACCCGCAACGCTCCGAACCCGCCGCTGGAATGGCCCGCAATAATGCGGTCACGGGGGGTTGCAGGCGTTCCGTAATGCTTCTCCAGATGGGGGATGACCTCCTCCAATAGATAGTCGGCGTAGTTGCCCTGCGCCGGAGAATTCAGGTACTGGCTACCTCCCCAGCGGTTCCGGCAATCCACCACCACCATCCGCAAAGGAATCCCCTTGTCTGCGAGGTCTTGAAACGCTGCGGCGAAGTGCTCTCCGCTGCTTCCGAAAAAATCCTCCGAGGAACCTCCGTATCCGGGAAGATAATACACGGTCAGGAGTTTTGAGGTGAAGCGCGGCAACTTGGGGGTGAAGACGGCCACCCGCCGCTGGGAAGGATCCCCCAAGGGGTTTCCCTCCAGAAGGCGCCCCGGAACGGAAATCGGCTCGAAATGCGGTGTGGCACCACGGATCTCAGCCCCAGACCACGCGCAGCAGAAAGCCGCTGCCGCACACAACCAGCGCGGAAAGTATTTAAAAAAGCCCATGCCCACCCCTTCCAAATTCAAGCAATAGCGCAAGTCTTTTTTGGCTCGCCCTCCCCCGTTTGCGCTCCCCTACTCCTGATCCCCAACTCAACACAACAACAGACGTTGCACGCAAAGCCGCGCAAAGAAACAAATGCTGCGGATTCATTGGCATCGGGAAATCTTCTCCGCGTGCGGCCTTCTTTTCTCCGGTGCTTCGGCCGGCGGCCTCAAAACGGCCACAACCGCCCCCGGTTCCGCCCCCACCACGAAGGCCCTTTTTTTGCCGCCTCGCTCCAGGAAGCCAGTTCGCGCTCCAGCCTTTCCCGAGGCACCAGTCGGGCCCTCCTCACCAACACCCGTTCCACGGGAACCTCATTGGTATCCACCGCGGCCTCGCTCATTTCCAACAGCACGTCCAACCCGTTCTCTACCCTTCCGAAGACCGTGTCGGTCCCGTCCAGTTCCGGCAGTGCCTTGAGCGCGACATAAAACTGGCTCCCATTGGAAACGCGCCCCGGATTGATCCGGTCCGGCAACCGCCCCATTGCAACGCTGCCCTCGGCGTGACGTCGCCCAATTTCCGGAGCTACGGTGTAGCCGGGGCCGCCGGTGCCGATGTCCGGCGAGGCCTTGCTCCGACTCAACGGGTCCCCCATCTGCACCAAACGCCCCGTCGCAATACGGTGGATGCTGGTCTGCTTGTAAAAACCGCTGGCCACCAGTCGTCTGAAATTGGCCACGTGCCGGGGCGCATCCGCCTCGTATAATGCGATGGCCACCGGGGGCAGAAGCGCCCCCTTTTTTTCAAACTGCAGCAAAACAACGTCCTCCGCATGGCAGAGGAGTCCGGAGACAGCTAGTGCAAGAACCAGCAGGCAGGAGGAGAAAGGAAAGCGGCGGCGCATACCCTCGGAGTTTGCCCTAAGACTTTACCCGAGGCCAGAAACGCTTTTTACCCTAGCCCGTTCCCCTCACCTCTTGGGAAACACGCCACACACCCATCCGCCCCAAAGGCCCGCATCGGCCCTGCTGCAAGGCCGCCCCCACTCGATAAAACCAAGCCCCCGGAAGCGGCCCTCCGGCTCCGAAAACCGAACCCGAACGGCAACCCCGCGCTTGCACAGAACTAGGCAGTCTCGGCGGCGGTCTCCTCGCTGTGGAGCTTCGGACTCTTGCCAAAGGCCTCGGCTACGCTGGGCACCTGGTCCGCGTTGGACTCGCCGGTGACATCCACGCCTGCCCGACTCTCGTCGCGCCTCGTGAACTTTACGCCCACCAGACGGGAAACGCCGTGCTCCTCCATCGTCACGCCATACAAGGCGTCGGCGCGGGCGATGGTCTTTTTGTTGTGCGAGATGACCACAAACTGGCTCTGGCCGACAAACCGGTCGACAATCCGGATGAACCGGTTGATATTGGACTCGTCCAGCGGTGCGTCCATTTCGTCCAGCACGCAGAAGGGACTGGGCTTGACCATGTAGATGGAAAAAAGGAGCGAGACGGCGGTCATCGTCTTTTCCCCGCCGGAAAGCAGGGTGATACTCTGGAGTTGCTTGCCCGGAGGCTTGGCGATGATTTCAATCCCGCTTTCCAGCGGATCACTTTCATCAGTGAGGACCAGATTTGCCCTGCCTCCGCCGAAGAGTTCGGTGAACATCTCCTGAAAGTTGAGCCTCACCTTTTCAAAGGTCTCAGAGAAAAGCTGCCTCGTGGTGTTGTTGATCTTTGCGATTACCTGCAACAACTCCTCCTTGGAGTTGATCAGGTCGGCGTGCTGCTGCTGCAGGAAACCGTGACGCTGTTCGAGTTCTTCGTACTCCTGAATCGCCTCCATGTTGACCGGACCCATTGCGTCGATGCGCTGGTCGATTTCCCGCACCATCCCATCCAGCCGCGCCCAGTCCAGCTCATAGGCCGCCGTTTCCCTCTGTTGCTCACCTTCCTCCTCCGCCTCCTCCGAGGGCAATGCCGCCGCTTGGGGGTCCGTCTCCGACTGCAAGGCTGCCCCGGACCTGGGCCGCTTGATCGCGTCGCGGTAGGCGACCTTGAGTGCGTACAAATCCTTGGAAAACTCCGAGAGCTCGATCTGGTAGCGCTTTCTAATGTGCTCCTCGATGGCGCTGATGCGCATCTCCACCTGGCTGAGCTGCACTTCAATGCGCGAACGCTTGTCCACCAGCGCCGTCAACTGCGCCCGCCATGTCCGCGCCTGCGCATTCCCCTCCTCGACCTCGGCAGCCACGGCAGCCCGCTGCGCCAGCAACGACTGGAGCACCTCTTCCGACTCCCCCACCCGGCCCCGCAGCGCTTCCAGACTCACCTCGATTTCGGCACTCTCCGCCGCCGCGGCTGCAATACGGCCGCTGTAACCCTCGATATCGCGCTCCCGCTGTTCGATGAGGTTGCGCAGTTCGGCCAAACGGCCATCCATCGGCTGCCGCTGCTGCTGCAGCGAACTGTGCCTCTGCCGCTCGGTGGCCACGCGGACCTTTAACTCGTTGAGCTCTCCGGAAGACTCCGCCTCCATCGCACGCAAGGCCTCCAGCATTCCCTGAAGCTCCTGTCTGCGCGCCTGCTGGCTCCCGACCAGACCCGCCGCAAGGTTGACCTCCTCCTCCAGCGCAGCCAGGCGCTCGGCGGACTCCGCCATCCGGGCCTGCGCCCCGCTTTGCTCCCCTTCCATTTGCTGGAGCTTGCGCTGGGTTTCGCCCAACTGCCTCTCCCATTGGGTGAGCTGCGCCCGCAAAGTGGACTGCTCCACCGCGGCCGTCTGCCGTTGTTCCCGGGCCTCGTTCATCCTGGCTCCCAAGGTTTGACACTCTGCGGCGATCTCCTCCCGGCGGGCCTGCTTGTTGGAAAAGTGTCCCCGCACCGCCTCCAGCTCCCCTTCAAGGGCCTGAACCTGGTTGCGGCGCTCTAAAATTGAGGAGAGGCCGTTCCCAGACTCCACGCCGCCGTGCAACATGCCGTCGCCCGTGAGGACGTCCCCTTGGAGGGTGACCAACGTCCAG
>JBIKSY010000084.1:0-14868 GCA_044348365.1 Chthoniobacteraceae bacterium | reverse complement strand
CGGTTCCGATGTGATTTCGGGTGTCTTAAACGAACGGAACGACGATAACCTGCTAAAAACAATTGGTGCAAAAATAGCGTATCATCTTATTTTCCAACTCACCGAGTCACGAATCCCCCCGAACGTGACAAGCTACCGACTAATCGACAGAAAGGTAATTTCCACGTTGAAAGGCATGCGCGAACCAGACCGATACTTTCGGGGCTTGGTTCACTGGATTGGTTTCACACAGGACTACTTTACTTACGACCGAAGCAAGCGTTTGTCAGGAAATTCAAACGCGGGCCTCCTCCACTGCATAAGCTATGCTCTAAATGCAATCCTTTGTTTTTCTTCAAGACCCATGCATCTCAGCATGTACTTTGGCTTAATTCTAACGACTCTTTCGTTACTGAGTTCCCTTGTCTACGGCGTCCTCTTCATCTCGAAGCCCAGTTTTTTAGCGCCACCACCACCCGGTACTACGACGCTGATCCTACTTGCACTCTTTCTTGTGGGCATGAACTCACTCTTTCTCGGGATTATTGGAGAGTATGTTGGTCGGATTTATCGGCAGGGAAAAAACAGGCCCCTTTACATTGTTGCAGAAACAGTAAATCTGGCTGAATTCCAGAATTCATAGGCTCGGCGCTTTGCCCGCCTTGCGGAGAACCGCTCGGCGCTTACCGTCCGCTTTTGTCACGGGTGCGCTTCGTCGGAGCCAACTGGATTCCCGCTCTGCCCTCACCTCCCTGAGTGTGTGTTTCCTACGCGTCTTCTCGTGGCCCCTTTTTCACAAAAGACGCTTGCTAAAAGGGTTCGCGACACCGATTCTTCCGCCCCTCTTATGTCGGGCCGTAGTTCAGCTTGGTAGAACGCTTGAATGGGGTTCAAGAGGTCGCGAGTTCGAATCTCGCCGGCCCGACCATCGTCGCAAACTGGGAAGAGTAGAGGGGTGCGACGTTCTGTTGCCCTTGGATACTGCTGGAACGCCAACTACGGCGATGAGAGCTTCGGAACGCCTTTAGCGCCCGCGTCTTCTCGCCATTGGGGGCTCAAGCCGCCTCTGAGGCCGTGAATTACGGATCTCCAACCGCGGGACGAGGTTTTCCTCACTAGCAAACACACAGCTGAGCGGATTAACTGTTTTGATATGTTCCTCAATCATTCGGCTGATTCCAGTCAGAGTCATGTGGCGGGAATGACCGCCTCGCTCCGCGAGGGGATCACCAGACGCTGCTTGCTAAACCACGGTGCGCGCAGCTTCGTGGGGCTGGGGCTCGGCGGGGTCCTGAGCGCGCTGGGCGGCGGGTCACTTCTGGCGGCAGGCGCGGGCGGAGGGCACGGCAAGCACTTTGGCCGGGCAAAGCGCGTGCTGGTCATTCTGGAACAGGGCGGACTTTCGCACATGGACACCTGGGATCCCAAGCCCAACGCCCCCTCCGAGCACCGGAGCGTCTTCAAACCGATCGCCACCAAGGTTCCCGGGATGCAGTTTACAGAACTGCTCGCCAAGACGGCAAAGGTCGCTGACAAGCTCGCCGTGGTGCGCTCCATGTACCACAAAATCAAGGTCGACGACCACCCCCGTGGCACCCAATATATTCTTTCAGGGGAGGTTCCCGGCGGCCCCGTGGAGATGCCGGACATCGGCAGCGTGGTGGCATTCCGTTCCGGAAGCGACTGCGGCTACCTGCCCCCGTACGTGATGGTCCCTGGGAACCACGAACAGGCCGCAATGACGCGCACCGGCTACCTCCCTCCGAGTTTCGCCGCGTTTAAGACCACGGGCGCCAACCTCGCCGACCCCAAGTGGAAGGTGCCCAACCTGAGCTTCACCACCGGCATTGACGAACGCCGCTTCAAGGACCGCCGCGACCTGTTGAGCAGCCTGGACATCGGCCTGGCGACGGAGGCCACACCCGCCTCCGAGGCGATGAAGTCCTTCTACGACCAGGCCGAAAACCTCCTCACCAATCCAAACACCATGGGGTCCTTTGACCTGACCGGCGAACCGGACAAAGTGCGGGAACGCTACGGACGCGGCCACCGCGGCCAGTGCTATCTGGTGGGCCGCAAACTCATTGAGTCCGGCGTGCGGTTTGTGACCGTCGACGTCCGCGAACCGCAGAACGACAAGACCCCCGGCGGCAGCAACCTCAACTGGGACCACCACGACTACATCTACGCCAACGGCACCTGCAACCTCGCCGGGGCGCAGGGCGGTGTGGGGCGCTACGGCATCGGGACCTGGTGGATGATGGGGTCCACGGACCAGGCCTTCAGTGCGCTCATCGAAGACATGGACCAGCGCGGCCTGCTCCACGACACGCTGGTATGTTTCGTCACAGAATTTGGCCGCACCCCGCGCCTCAACAAGACCAAGGGCCGCGACCACTGGCCCAACGCCTACTCGATCGCCTTTGCCGGTGCGGGCGTCCCCGGCGGCCAGATCATCGGGGAAACCGACAACGAAGGCGGGTACGTGACCGAAAAGCCGTATACTCCCGAAGACTACGCGGCGACGGTTTACGAGTTTCTGGGCATCGACCGTGAGAAACCCCTCTTCACCCCGGACGGACGCCCCATTTTTCTGGCCAAAAAGGGCGAGGTCATCCGGGGCCTTATCTAGGGCGCCCGACTCCCCTGCCCCGCAATCCCCTGCCCGCCGCCCCCCCTTCCCCAGATGTCGCGCATCCGCCAAAGGCTACCCTTTTCCCTGCCGGGACTGGTTGCCTTGCTCGTCACCGCAACCGTGTCGGGACAGTCCCCGGAGCTGGGAAGGGTCCTCCCCTGCTCGGCGCGCCCAGGTGAGACAGTCTCGCTGACATTGCACGGAAAGGACCTCCTCAAGCCTGAGAGGATCTGGACCAGCTTTGATTCGACCACGGCCTGGGAAAAACCCGCCGAGGGCAAAGACGGAAAGCTCCCCAAGCCCGACGGCAAAAGCCTCACCGCCAAAGTGACCCTCGCCGAAGCTGCGCCGCTGGGCATCGCGTTCCTGCGTCTTTCCACAGCGACGGGCTTCTCGGGACCGCTGCTCTTTCTGGTGGACGACCTGCCTCTAACACCTAGGTCGCCCAAAAACTCCTCGCAGGAAAACGCCCAACTGCTAGCCCTGCCGAGCGCAGTCGAAAGCGCTTCCGACACTGGCAGCTCCCAGTTTTACCGGCTCACGCCCAAGCAGGGGGAGAGCTTCTCCGTCGAGGTGTACGCGGGCCGGCTCGGCTCCAAGCTCGACCCGCTCCTGCGCCTCCTCAACGTCCATGGTAGTGAACTCGTGCGTGCGGACGACACCCAGGGCCTCGCCGGCGACTGCCGCCTGCGCTTCACCTCGCCCGACGGCGAGCCAGTTGTACTTGAAATCCGGGACGCCGCCTTTGCGGGCGGCGTGGAGCGCTTCTACCACATTCGCATCGGAGACTTTCCGCTGCTGAGCGCCGTCTTCCCTCCCGTTGCGGAGGCCGGGGCGACGGTCTCCTTTCAGGCTGGCGGAGCCGGTGCCGAGGCCGTCACACCGGTACAGGTGCAAGCGCCCTCCGACCCCCGGGGAGTGCTTTCGGTGCCCGTGCGTTTTGCTCCTGACAAGCCCTCCGCATTCGCCTTCCTGCGCGTGGAGCCGGGACCTGTGGTTCTGGAGGAGGAAAAGCGGGATTCTTCTGCCGTCCAACGTCCTCCGCTGCCCTGTGTTTTCACCGGTCGCCTGACCCGTCCGGGGGAGCGGGATGCCTTTTTGATCGAGGCCAAAAAGGACGAGCGTTTCACTCTCACGCCGCTGACTCGGGAAGTCGGTTCCCCGGCGGTTCTCTACGTCGCAGCCACCGACGAGAAGGGCGCCATCCTCGCAGAAAACGACGCCGGCGCCGCGGGCGTACAATCCGATGTGGCGCTCAACTTTCGGGTGCCTAGAGACGGCACCTACACCATTTGTGTCGAGGACGTTGCCCGCAGGGGCGGGCCTGACTTTGTGTACGGGGTCCGGGTGGAAAAGGGAGGCTCCAGTGGTTTTGACTTGAGCACCGCCTCCGACCGTTTTCTTGCTCCGAAGGGAGGCTCCTTCACCACGAAGGTCACCGCCCAACGCCGCGGAGCAAACGGCCCCATCACTCTCGGCGTCGCAAGCGGTGACGGCAGGCCGCTCCCCCCGGAAATCCGACTGGAGCAGCACATCATCGAAAAGGGGAAAAACGACACGATGCTCAAGATTTCGGTTCCCGGTGGAGTGCCCTCCGGCACGATCTACCACGTGCGCATCACCGGAAGCGCACAGGAGGGAGAACAACTCCTGAGCGCCGTGGCCTCGGGTCCAAAAGCGGAAGCCAACAAGGCACCGAAGGATCAGGTTTCGGCGGCTCTCCAGTCCATGCCCTTTCCCCCGCGACTGCTGCGCGAAACCTTTCCAATCTGCGTGGGCCCGGATGCGCCTGACTTTTTCAAAATTGAGCTGACTTCCACCGGCGTGGATTTGCCCAGGCTGGTGGGGAAGCATTCCTTTGTCGTGCGACAGATCTCCCTCGACGAGACCTTCGACGCGAACGCCCAACTCAAGTTTGAGGGCCTTCCCGAAGGCGTCAGTATCCGAACCGAATCAGGTCGGGGCGGCCGCATCAAGGGGCAGGTGGATTTCATCTGTGAAATCACCGGGCCCGAGACAATTGCAGCCGGCACCCACTCGTTTCAAATCACCGCGAGCGCCGACTTCAAGGGGGTACACAAGGAGGTGCGGCTTCCGAGTGTGCCGCTGCGCGTTGTCCAACCGCTGGGCATCGCCGGCCTGATGAGCGGACCGCTGGTTCCGGGTGGGAGCCAGAAGCTCAGGATTGTCGCTACGCGCTACGCCGAGAACGACCCACAACCCATCACCGTGCGCCTGAGCAATTATCCCGCAGGCATCTCCGGGCCTGACTCGCTCCAGATTCCCCCGGGTGAGACTGAACTAACCGTAGAAGTGCGGGCGGTTGCGAATCTCGCCGACCAGTGCTCCGATTCACTGGTCCTTTCGGGGGTCACGCGCATCAAGGATGCCGACGTTTCCTCCGAGACAGCACCCGTCCGCCTCGAGATTAAAAAATGAAAGCACTCCGCGCCCTGCTTTGCCTGTTTTTTCTCGCTTCCTATCCATCGCTCCGCGCGGAGGAACCCGAATCCGAAAAGCCTTCCGCTCCAATGGAACCCGTCCAGGTCGGCCGCCCGATAAAGATCGAGGTGATCCCGGCGGCGATCAAAATGAGCACCCCTCTGCACAAGGTGCAACTCGTTGTCACAGGCGTCTATGCCGACGGAACGGTGCAGGACCTCACGCGGGCCGCGCAACTCAAAACCGGCGCCGAGGGAATCCTCCGCACGGAAGGCACGCTGCTTCTTCCCACAGCGGACGGAACAACCGAGCTGACCGTGCAGGTGGGCGACTTGCAGCAGAGGCTGCCGGTACAGGTTTCCGGGCAGAAGACGCCCGAACAGGTTTCGTTTCATTACGGAGCACTGGCGGCGCTTTCAAAGAACGGGTGCAACTCAGGCGGCTGCCACGGCGCCCCCAGCGGTAAGGGCGGCTTCGCACTTTCCATGGTCGCCTTCGACCCGGAGGCGGACAAGGTCACGCTCACACGCGACTTTTTAAACCGGCGCATCAACCTGCCGGAACCCGAATCCAGCCTGCTGCTGCGCAAGCCCCTGATGCAGGTCGCCCACCGAGGCGGACTCAAGCTGAAACGGGACGACGAATCCTACCGACTGCTGCTAGACTGGATTCAGCAGGGCTGCAAATTCGATGCGGAAAGCGCCCCGAAGCTCACCGGCATCCAAGTCGGACCAGCAGTCCGGCGCACCTTGAAATGGCCGGCCCACACCCAGCAACTGCGGGTGACCGCGGATTTCAGCGACGGCTCACAAAAGGACATCACCCGGCTGGCCATGTTCTCGAGTTCCGAGGAGTCGCTCGCCTCGGTCAACAGCAGCGGGCTTGTCGTGGGCACCGGCCGCGGCCAGGTCGGCATCTCGGTCCGCTTCCTCGACAATGTGGAGACGTGCTACCTGACGTTGGTACGGGACGTGCCGGGCTTTGAATGGAAGGCGCCCACCCCCGCCAACTACGTAGACAAGCTTGTTTTTGAACGGCTCAGGTTGCTCCACTATCTGCCGTCCGCCACCTGCTCCGACGAAGAATTTCTGCGCCGCGCTTCGCAGGACGTCACGGGCCTGCTCCCCAACGTCGCCACCACCCGGGCCTTTCTCGCGGACACGAGGCCCGACAAACGCGCGGCCTTGATTGATTCGCTTTTGGCCGGGCCGGATTTCCCGCGCTTCTGGGCCTTCAAATGGGGCGATCTACTGCGGCTCAGTCCCACAGCGGTTTCGGAACCCGGTACCCACAAGTATCACGCCTGGCTGGTCAAGGCCTGGGATGAGAACCTTCCCTACGACCGCTTTGCAAGGGAGCTGCTCACCACCCAGGGAAGCACACTGGAGAGACCGCAGGCCGGCTTCTTCCGGACCACGGCAAACACCTCCGAAGCGACAGAAATGGCGGCGCAGATCTTCCTCGGCGCAAGAGTCCAGTGCGCCAAGTGCCACAACCACCCCTTTGAGCGCTGGACCCAGGACAACTACTACGGACTGGGCGCCTTCTTCGAACGGGTCCAGCGCAGAAAGGGCGCACGCGCCGACGAGACTCTCATCTTTCTGGCTCGCCGCGGCGAAATCACCCAGCCGCGTACCGGGCGCACCATGAAACCGTGGGCCCCGGGTGCCGGTGAAATGGAGCTTCCCCCCGATGCCGACCGACTCTCCGCCTTTGCCGACTGGCTCACCTCCCCACAGAACCCTTTCTTTGCAAAGGTCGAGGTCAACAGGATTTGGTGGCAACTCCTGGGGCGCGGCATCGTAGAGCCCATCGACGATTTTCGGGAATCCAACCCGCCCACGAATCCGGAGCTCCTAGAGGCTTTGGCCTCCGACTTTATTGCGCACAAATTCGACCGGCGCCACATCCTGCGCACCATCCTCAACAGCCGCACCTACCAGGCCAGTTCCCGGCCCAACGACTTCAACCGGACCGACGAGAAAAACTTCTCCCACGCGCAGCAAAACATTCTCTCAGCTGAACAGCTCCTCGACGCGGTCTGCCAGGTGACGGGCACCCCCGAGCGCTTCGGCAACCTTCCCGTCGGCACGCCGGCAACGCAGCTGCCGGCACCGCAGCCCAACAACACATTCCTGAGCGCTTTTGGACAGCCCACGCGGCAGAGTTCCTGCGCCTGCGAACGCCAGGGCCAGCCGAGTCTCACCCAGGCTTTACAGCTTTCCAACAGCCAGACGGTGGAGTCCCGCCTCAAAAACGGGGGAGGTAAATTTCTGAAGGACATGGCTGCGCAAAACAAGACCGACGAGGAAATCATCGCGCACCTCTATCTCGCCGCCCTGTGCCGCTATCCAAAGGAAATCGAGCTCAACAAGGCCAAGACCTACCTAGCCGCCAGCGCCGACCGGGCCAGCGGCATCGAGGACATCGCCTGGTCGGTGCTGAACCTGCGCGAATTCGTATTCCGTCACTAGGCGCCACCGGCTGCGCTCAACCCTTAAAATGCTCAAGCACATGCCGCAGCGCTTTACCCCCCTCAACGGACCCAGCCTCCTTCTGTTGACTCTGATTTCAGGCTGTTTCGGCAACGCACTCGCGGCCCCTGCACCCGTGAGCTTCCGCGCCCAGATCGCTCCGCTCCTTCTGGAACAGTGCCAGACCTGCCACGGGGCGGCGGAACAAAAGGGCGGCTACCGTCTCGACACGTTTGAGTTTCTCTCCCGCAACGAGGACCCCTCGGAGCCGGTGCTCGTGGCGGGGAAGCCCGACAAGAGCAGGCTTTACACAAGCTTGGTCACGGACGAATTGGACGAGCGCATGCCAAAAAAGGCGCCAAAACTACCCGCCCAACAGGCGGAACTGGTGAAGCGCTGGATCGCGGAAGGCGCCTCCTTCGACGGGGGAGAACCGACCGCATCCCTCATCGAAATAGTGCCGGCGCGCACCCATCCAAAGGCGCCCGAAGTGTACGCACAGCCCCTTCCCGTCACCGCGCTCACCTTCAGCCCGGACGGCTCAGAATTGTTCGCCGGCGGGCTCCGCGAACTCACCGTCTGGAACCCCGCCACGGGCGCACTTGTACGCCGCATCGGCAATGTCGCGCCCCGCACCTTTACGATCGGCTTCACCCCGGACGGCCAAAAGCTTGCCGCGGCCAGCGGAGCACCCGGGGAGTACGGCGAACTGCGCCTTTTCGAACCCAAAACAGGGGCGCTACTTTCCCAGCTGTTAAGCAGCACGGACGCGGTACTTGGCTTCGACTTCAGTCCCTCCGGAGAACTCCTCGCCACCGCAGGGGCGGACCACTCGCTCTCGATTTTCCAAACTGCCTCCGGCCTACGGCTGCACCGCCTGCCCGTCCATTCCGACGCGGTCACCGCGGTGGCCTTCAGCCCAGACGGCACCAAGGTAGCATCCGTCGGACTGGACCGCGGCGCGAAAGTCTTTGATGTGGCGACGGGAAAGCTGGCCGGGATCTACCGTGAACACCAGGCGCCGTTGTACGCGGTGGCCTTCACTCCGGACGGGACCCAGATTCTAAGTGCAGGCCGAGACAAGGCATTGCACCAGTGGAATATCGCCGATGGCAAGAAGACGCGGGAACTTGGCGGACAGGGCGATGTGCTCAAGCTTCTTGTGTCCCAGAACCAGACGTATCTGGCCGGGAGCGGCGGCAAGCTGGTGCAGGCTGCGGTGGCCGACCTCAAACTCTCACGCAGCCTCGAAGGGGTGAACGACTGGATTTATTCCGTGGCGATTCATCCGGCCACCCAAAGGATCGCGGCGGGTTGTTACGACGGAACAGTCACGGTGTGGAACCTTGCGGACGGAAAGCTGGTGACCAGCTTCTGCGCCTCGCCTGGGTACAGTCCTAAGACAGCGGTTGCAAAGTAAGGAGAACGCGCTGAGGGGCTTTCGGAGCTTTCGCGGCTCCCCGCGACAGAAAACCGGTCAATACTGGAAGCAAATGCGGGCTACACTGCCGAGGTTCTCCGCGGGTAGGCGAGGTTTACACCCTGCTCGCGCGACTCGGTACGCAATCAGTTCCCCATCCTGAGCCACGTCAGCTTGGCGCGCCATTACCAGAGCCTATTGTCATTTAAGACGAATCAGCTTTCCCATCCCCTACTTGCCCCGGCCCTCCTGGATCGTCGCCAGCATCAGCAGTCCCACCGAAACGCAGATACAACTGTCGGCCACGTTGAAGGCCGGCCAGGGAGCGAAGGGCCAGAAGCCGAAGTCAAACAACAGGAAGTCCACCACGTACCCGTGGAGCAGCCGGTCGGTCAGGTTGCCCAGAATTCCGGGAAGAAGCAGCAGGATCGCCACGAGGTTGATGCGGCCTGGAAACAAGTTCCGCTGCAGCGCCCAGGCCAGACCGCACAGCGCTGCAACCGACAGGCCGATAAAGAACCGGTTGCTGTCGTGCATGATCCCAAAGGCGGCACCCGTGTTGCTAAAATGCACCCATTCAAACGTCTCACCCCACACCGGAATGTGCCCACCCAGCGGCACATGCTGCGCCAGCACCGGCCAACCGGGACGCCCAAGATCAAGGCCCGCAGTCCAGAGCTTGGTCACCTGATCCAGCACATACAAAACCAGCACCAACGCGGCGGCCGCAAACCAGGCGCCGGTGCAGCATTTGGGTGCGGCGACCGGAGGGTGCGCCGCCGGCGTGCCTGCGTTTTCGGCGGGAACCGTGCTCATAGGGCGGGATTAGTCAGGACGTCCTCACACCGGTCGCAGAGCTCGGAGTGCAGGGCGGAACGCCCTACGGAGGGCTTGTGCCGCCAGCAACGGGAGCAGCGCTTGTCCGGGTTAGCCCGGACCTGCGCAGCCGTCCGCTCGCCCTTGCGGAGGACGAGGTGACTCAACAGCAGCACCTCCTCCAACTCCTCTTCCATCCCTACCGTTCCAGCGAGCAGCACTTCGTCGGCGACCTCGATTTCTACCGCGGCCTCCTGAGCGTTGCCCACGAGCTTTTCCTTGCGCGCGGGCTCCATGGCCTGCGCGAGAATCGAACGCAGTTCGAGCCACTGTTCAAAGTGCGCCTCCACCGCTTTGTCCCGGAGCGCCGGATCCGTCTTCGGAAAAACCGCCGTGTGCACCGAGGTCGCGTGCCCGGCAAACTCCCAGGCCTCGTCGGCGGTGTAGGCCAGAATCGGGGCGAGCAACCGGCACACCGCGTCGAACGCACGCGCCATGACGACCTGCGTTGCGCGCCGCCGGGGCGCGTCCGCGCGCTCGCAGTAGAGGCGGTTCTTGGTCATATCCACGTACAAGGCGGACAGGTCCACGGTGCAGAACTGGTTGAGCGTCTGGAACACCTTCCGGAAATCGAAGGCGTGGTAGGCGTCCGTGCAGGTTTCGATCACCGCCTGGAGTCGGCTCAGGAGCCAGCGGTCCAGCAGCGTGGCGCCTTCAAGCGAGTCGTACCCCTTGGGTAGGTCGTGCAGGTTGGCCAGCAGGATGCGCAGCACGTTCCGGAACTGCCGGTAGGCGTCTGTGAGCAGCGCGAAGGATTCCTCGGAGAAGGGCACCTCGTGGGTGAACTCCACGCTGGAGGCCCAAAGACGGACGACGTCCGCGCCGTACTTATCCACAAAGTGGGCGGCGTCCATCGGCTTGGCGTAGGTGCCCTGGGCGGATTTGGACACCTTTTTGCGGGTGTCCTTGTCGACGACAAAGCCGTGGGTGATGACGGTCTTGTAGGGCGCCTCGCCGCAGAGCGCGACGGAGGTCAGCAGCGAGGACTGGAACCAACCGCGGTGCTGGTCGGTCGCCTCGATGTAGACGTCCGCGGGAAAGCGCAGTTCGGGGTGGCGGCGCAGGACGGCCAAATGGGAGACGCCCGAATCGATCCACACATCGAGGGTGTCGAGCCGGCGGGTTGAGCCGGAGGGAAGCCCGAGCTGGGCGACCCACCAGGAGTCCTCCTGTTCAAACCAGGCGTTCGTGCCGTGGGAGGCGGTGATGTCGGCGACCTTGCGGGCGACCGCGGCGTCCAGAAGGGGTTCGCCGTTTTCAAGGTAGAAGACGGGCACCGGCACCCCCCAGGTGCGCTGTCTGGAAATGCACCAGTCCGCACGCGCCTCCACCGTTCCCGCCATACGGTTGCGCCCCCAAAGCGGAAGCCATTCGACCCCGTCAATCGCCTTGAGCGCGTCGGTGCGGATGGCGTCTACGCGGATAAACCATTGTTCGACGGCGCGGAAAATGATGGGCGTCTTGGAGCGCCAGCAATGCGGGTAACTGTGCCGGTAGGCCTGCTCCCCGAGGAGGGCGCCCAGTTCAGCGAGACGCTCAATCACCTTGCGGTTTGCGTCGAATACCAGCAGCCCCTCCCATTCGGGAACGCCCACCTCGTTGGTGAAGCGCCCCTGCTCGTCGACGGGCGACAGGATGGGCAGCCCGTGCTGTACCCCGGCGGAATAGTCGTCCGAGCCGTGGCCCGGGGCGGTGTGGACCTGACCGGTGCCGGTGTCCATGGTGACATATTCGGCGGTGATGACCTTGGAGGTGCGTGGCAGGAAGGGGTGCTGCGTCTCCGAACCGGCCAGTTCGGCTCCCAAAAAGGATTCCGCCGGCCCGTCGGCTGCGGGCTGGGCGCCGGTTTGCTGGCAGAAGGCCTCGAAGAGCTTCTCGGCCAACAGCAGGGTACGCGCGACCCCCGCAAGCTGGACGGCGTAAACTCCGTAACGCTCGCGCGGATGAAGCGCGATGGCCACGTTGGCGGGAAGCGTCCAGGGCGTGGTGGTCCAGATCACCAACCCGGCGCGCCCGGCAAGCGGCCCGCTGAGCGCGGCAAACTCCACAAAAATGGCGGGGTCCTCCCGGTCCGCATACTCCACCTCGGCCTCGGCGAGGGCCGTCTGAGCGCCGGTGCTCCAGTAGACGGGCTTTTTACTGCGGTACACGAGCCCCTTGTCGATGAGGCCGGCAAAGGCGCGCAGAACGTCCGCCTCGTACTCGGCTGCCATCGTCAGGTAGGGTTTTTGCCAGTCCCCCAGCACCCCCAGGCGGCGGAACTGGCCGCGCTGGATGTCCACGTACTTGGAGGCGTACTCGGCGGAGCGGCGCCGGATTTCCGCCGGAGCCAGCCCCTGCTGCTGCTTGACGACCTTGAATTCAATGGGCAGGCCGTGGCAGTCCCAGCCGGGGACGTAGGGGGCTAGGAACCCGGCCATGCTGCGGCTTTTGACGATGAGATCCTTGAGCACCTTGTTGAGGGCGGTGCCCATATGGACGTCCCCGTTGGCAAAGGGCGGGCCGTCGTGCAGCACAAAGGAGGGTAGGCCGGCGCGGGCGGCAAGAATCTGCTCGTAGAGGCCGGCGGCCTCCCATTTGGCGAGGCGTTCGGGCTCCCGCTTGACCAGATCCGCCTTCATCGGGAAATCGGTCTTGGGAAGCAGCAGGGTGTCTTTGTAGTTTTGGCTCATGACGGGGTGGGGCGGTTCCGGACTGTATCCGGCGAAAGGTGCAGGAGGGTAATGCCCAATGAGGGAAGGGTCAACTGGGCGGGCGGGGCCCAAGCGTGCCGCGGAGCCGACGCTTCTTGGGCTGCGGTGCAACTTCCTCCTTCATTCCCGCAATTTTCCGTATCAGAGTCTGCGCCCCCTTTCCCCGGAACCACGACGTTCCCCACTCCCGATTCCCCTATTCATGCAAACGATCGTCATCGGCCACCGCAACCCCGACATGGACTCCATCTGTTCGGCCATCGGGTACGCAGAATTCAAACGGATCACGGGGCACCCGGAGGTGGTAGCGGCCCGGTGCGGCAACACCAACGAACGGATTGATTACGTGTTGCGCAAATTCGGGCATCCGGCCCCGATGCTGGTCACGGATCTTTCCCCGAGGGTGTGCGACGTCATGCAGTCAAAGGTCATCTCCGTGCAGGCCGACTCGCCGGTGTACGACGCGATTCATTTGATCGACCAGAAAGGGCTGCGCGGACTCCCCGTTGTCGACGGCGGCAACCTGTGTCTCGGTCTGCTGAGCGCCTTCAAAATCACCCAGCACCTGTTTCCAGCGCGGGACGAAGCCAACGCCGCGCGCCTTGTAACCGCCTCGGTGGCCGACATCGTCGAGACCTTCGGCGGGACCCTGGTGGCAGGCACCCTCCAAACCGATCCCTGCGAACACCTGTTGATGGTGTGCGCCATGGCCCAAGACTCCTTTATCCCGCGGTTGCGCCGGTACACGGACCGCTCGGTGATCCTGTTTGTCGGGGACCGGCCCCACATTCAGGAAATGGCGATCGAGGAAAACGTGAGGGCGATCGTGGTCACCGGGGGGCTGGGCATCAGCGACGGGGTGCGCGAGGCAGCGGCAAAGGCGGGAGTCACCCTCATTGCCTCGCCGCACGACACGGCCACCACCGTGCTGCTTTCGCGCGGCGCGGTTCGAGTAGAGCGGATGATCCAGACCGAGTACGTTTCGTTCCACAGCGAAACTCCGCTCGAGGACGCCCGGCAGGTGGCGGCCCAAAGCGGCCAGTTTGTGTTTCCGGTGCTCAACGATGGAAACTGCCTGGTGGGGATTCTCTCCAAGTCGGACTTCATCAAACCCGTGCCACGGCAGTTGATTTTGGTGGACCACAACGAGCTCACACAGGCGGTGCGGGGCGCGGCCGAAGTGCCCATCATCGAAATCCTCGACCACCACAAGCTGGGAGGCTTTGCCAGCCACACGCCGATCCACTTCTGGAACAACCCGGTGGGCTCCACCAGCAGCATCGTCGCCCTCTGCTTCCAGAATGCGGGCGAGCCCATCCCCAAAACCATCGCCGGCCTGCTCATGGCCGGGCTCATCTCCGACACGCTCAACCTCAGCTCCCCGACAACCACCGCCACCGACCGGCGTCTGCTCGAGCACCTCTCGGCCATTGCCGAGGTCGACCCCGGCCAGCTGGCTGCCGAAATCTTTGCGGTCGGCTCCCCCCTGCTGACCATGACCCCCAAGCAGGCAGTGGGGGCGGACTCGAAAGTGTACGTGGAAAACGGGTACCGCTTCAGCGTGGCGCAGATCGAGGAGCTCTCGTTCGCGCACTTTGCCGAAAAGCGAGACGCCCTTCTAGAGGAACTGGAGGCGCAACGGATCGAAAAGAAACTCGTCTTCTCGGCGCTGCTGGTCACCGACATCAACGAACAAACCTCCCTGCTCTTGGTCCGCGGAGAGGACGCCTTTCTGGGCGCTATCGATTACCCGGAGACCTCCCCCTTCATCTGGGAGCTGGCCGGGGTGGTGTCGCGCAAAAAACAGCTACTGCCCTATCTGCTCCAGTGCGTGGCGCGCAGAAAGTCGGGCTAAGACCCAGAATCAGAAAAATTTCCAGCTCGGCGGCGACAAGGGGGAACCCGACGTGCTGAAAAATGGCCAGACCGACCAATAGAAAAAAGCCCCGGCAACCACATGAGACAAACGCTTGCACTCCTCACCGCCCTCCTCCTTACAACCTTGGCTTCGCTGCAAGCCGCGGATGCGCCCAAACCCAACATCGTATTCATCTACGCCGACGATTGGGGCTGGGGCGATTTATCCTGTCACGGAAACACATGGTTGAAGACTCCACGACTGGACAAACTCGCCAGTGAAGGCATTGATTTCCAGCAGTTCAATGTGCTCAGTCCGATCTGCTCACCCAGTCGCGCAGCGGCCTTGACGGGCCGTTTTCCGAGTCGCTTCGGCATCAACACCGTCTTCGGCGTCGGCAAGCCTCCGGAGATGCCGGACTGGTTGGATCCGAAGGCCCCCACGACACCACGCTTGCTCAAAGCAGCGGGCTACCGCACGGGACACTTTGG
>JBIKSY010000303.1:0-4543 GCA_044348365.1 Chthoniobacteraceae bacterium | reverse complement strand
CGTGAAGGGGCTGATGTGGATGTAGGTGCCGTCCTCTTCCTCGGCAATACCGGCGGCCCGGCGGCCATCTGACGGGATGGTGACGTGAAATTCCGGCTTTGCCCCAACGGGGATGCCGGCGAGCACAAGGCAGTTCCAGCGCTGCTCGTACACGGGCATCGTTGCGTAGGGGTGGTCGACCGTGTGGGTAAACTGAAACGGCCAGTGCCAGGGGCCGCCGCCCTGAGGCCTGCGTCCCAGCCGGAGGCGGGCTCCACTGAGCCAGGTCAGCAGGCTGGATCTGTCGGAACCGTTTAGGTTGATCACGGCGTCGAAGTGGGCCTCGCGGAGTTTGCTAACGCGTCCAAGGTCCTGCCAGGGCTTGGGCCCTTTTGGAAAGCGCGGGTATCCCCAGACCTGGTCGACCCAGGGGGTCACCTGAAGCAATTCGGTGACATGTTCCGCAACCATGACATGCAGCTCCGCCTCGGGCCACGCCTGTCGAATCGACCAGAGCGAAGGAAGCAAGTGGACCGTGTCCCCCAGAAAACCCAAGTCCAGCACGAGCAACTTGCGCGCCTGGTTTGCATGGTTCCAGAAGGGTTCAGACTGACTCACCCTTTTAAGTTAAAACAGGGGGGGGTTCTGTTACAGAACAAACGGCCTCCTGTGCCCGGCATCAGGGGGCAGAGGGTCCCCGTTTGCTTGGTTTTGCGTGCCTTCCGCACAAAGAACGCCCATATTTATAGTCCCACCCTATTCCATGTCCCGGGCTGCGCGCAAAAATCTTTGCCTCTTGTTCAAGTACCTTGGTGACGTCGCCGTGGCGATTCCTGCAATGCGGGCCCTCAAGGTGAGTCGTCCCGACGAGGAACTGCATATTGTGGTCGCGGAGGATGCGCTTCCGATTGTGCGGCACCTGCCGTGGGCCACGCGGGTGTGGGGTCTGCCGCGAAAGCGGGGAAGTTTGCAGTTGGGGGCGACGCTCCCCCTTATTGCAGCGCTCAGGCGAGAGCAGTTTGATTTGTCAGTGGACTTCGTAGGCAACGACCGGGGCGCCCTCCTAAGTCGCCTGATTGGAGCGACGGATCGGATCGGTTTGGTGGCGGACCTTGGATTTTGGGGGCGCGCCCGCTGCTATAATCGAGGAGTGCCGGAACGCGAAATACCAAGCGTGGGTGTCCACGAAAGCGAGCGGCATTTGGCGCTTTTGTCCGGGCTCGGCGTTCCTAAGGACTCGACACGCTCCCTGGAAGTGCATGCAGACCCGCTGTTGGCGGGTGAGGCGGCTAAATTACTCCCCTCGGGTACGGTGCTCGCGCATCTGTCGACCAGCCAGCCCAAAAAGGAGTGGCCGATCCTGTTTTGGCGGGAGCTTTACCACCGGGCGCGGGCTGCCGGAATCCCGTTTGTGTTTGCCAGCGGTCCCAGCGCACGCGAGCAGGCGCTGCTCTCACAATTGCGGCAGCTCGAACCGGCGGCTCCCCTGCTTCCCAAATTGGGGAATCTGGATTTGTATCTGGCCGTGCTGGCGCGTGCGGGTGTCTTTATCTCGGGCGATACTGGTCCCCTGCATTTTGCCGCCGGGCTCGGCGTTCCAACCATCGCGCTTTTTGCGGCGACGGACGCGCTCCGGTGGGCCCCGCTCGGGGCGATGCACCGTTGCTTGAAAGGAACAGGTTGTGTTTGCAGCGGTCATGCGCACGTGTGTACACACGTTTCCCCGTGCATCGCCTCGCTGAGTGTGGACGCCGTGTGGAGAAATCTCACGGAGATATTTAATCCGCTTTCGTAAAGCTTCATGAGCGAGCCCCTCCCCATCAGTGTGTGCATTGTGGCGCGAAATGAAGAGGGCAATCTTCCGCGCTTGCTCGGGAGCGTCTGCGGCTGGGCGGCTGAGATCGTAGTTGTCCTCAACAACACAACGGACGCGAGTGCCTCCATCGCAGAAAGGTACGGCGCGAGGGTGGAGCATCGTCCGTGGATTGGCTATCGCGATACCAAAAACGTGGCACTTCAGTTCGCGAGCCAGCCCTGGGTGTTGGCGCTGGACGCAGACGAGGAGATTTCCCTGGCGTTACGAGAGGAGATCAAAGGCTTCTTTACGGGCGGGCTCCATACCAAGTACGCGGGTGCGCGGTTTCCAAGAAAGACCTGGTTTCTGGGGCGCTGGATACTGCACGGAGACTGGTATCCGGACAGGCAATTGCGTCTCTTCCGGCAGGACAGCGGCCGTTGGGGGGGCAGCCCAGAGCATGACAAGATCGAGCTGGCCGGAGCTTGCGCCGAACTGCGCGCAGAGATGCACCACTTCTCGAATCCAACGATCGCGAGCCACATCGGCAAGATCAACGTGTTCTCCGACTATTTTTTAAAACGCCAACTGGAGCGGGGAGTCGGCTGGTCGGCAGCGGCGGCGGCTTTTAGGGCTGTCTGGCGTTTTGTCCGGGCGTATGTTTTCCGGCTGGGCTTCTTGGACGGCTTTCCCGGATTGTTCATCGCCGTGAGCACGGCCTACGCAACCTTCGTCCGCTACAGCCGCCTGTATGAGCAACTCTATAACACCCCTCCCCCCGTCCAAGCCGCCCACGCTCACTCTGGTGGTGAACACGTTCAACGCCCCTGAGGCGCTGGACAAGGTGCTTGGCGCAGTCGGACTGCAAACCGCAGCGCCGTTTGAGATCCTTGTGGCGGACGACGGCTCGGGACCCGAGACACGGGCGGTGCTGGAAAAGTGGGGGGCTCGTTTGCGTTGTGCGCTGGGCCATGTGTGGCAGGAAAATAAAGGGTTCCGGCGGACACACGTGCTCAATCAGGCGGTCTTGCGCGCGCGGGGGGATTATCTTGTTTTTCTGGACGGCGACTGTGTGCCGCACGCGGAGTTTGTGGCGGACCACCTTGAGCTTGCCGAGGCGGGCTGCTGGGTCCAGGCACGCCGTTGTTTCGTAAAGGAACCGTACGTTCAGGATTTTGATCTCGCCCGGGTCAGCGTTGCCGCCTGGGTGGGGTTGGGACGCATCGAGCAGGGGCTAAAGGCGTTCCGGACCCCGTGGAAAAGTGTGCGCAAGGACGAGGACCTCAGAGGGGTCATTGGGTGCAATCTGGGGATCTGGCGGGAGGATCTGCTCGCGGTCAACGGATATGACGAGTCGTTCACAGGCTGGGGGCGCGAGGACAGCGATCTGGCGGCGCGGCTCTATCATTTGGGGCGGAAGCGCAAGTTTGTGCGGGGGCGCGCGGTGGTGTTCCACCTGAACCATCCTGTGGCGTCGCGGGCGCAGTTGGAGAGCAACCAGGCGCGGCTCGAAGAAACGTTGAAAACCGGCCGGGTGCGTGCGGTTTTGGGGATCGCCGAGCGGCTTTCCACGCCGGAGTCCCCCGCGGTTCCGTGAAACAGCCGGTTTGCCAGGCGGCACGGCGCGGCGCGGTTTTTGGGTGGCGGTGCGTAGGGCCGCGCCCGACTGCCCGGGGGCGAATCCGGAAGGCGGACGGTGTCAAGGAGCCCTGGTAATTCTCCGTAAAGTAAACAATTGTTTACTTTTCCACAAAAAATAAACCCCGGAACGCCGTTTCAGGCGTCCCGGGGTTGTCCTGCGCGCCCCACTGGCGGGCGCGAAAAGATGTGAAGGTCTCCGTCTAGACCTGCGGGGTGTCGCTCAACAGTCTTTCCAACTCGCTGACAAGTGCGAGCCCCCGCTCGGAATAGTCACCACTTGCCGCTTCCATCGCCTTGCGAAGACTTTGCACACTGCGTCGGAGCCGGGCCACGGCCTCGGGAGATCTGCCTTCAGGGGTGGCCGTCTCGGACTCCGTCGCGGGCAGACGCTTTTTGGCGACGGCCCTGACCAGGGCAGCCGTGATGGGGCCATCGGAAGATTGGGCAACCACCTCCGTCCACACGTCGATGGCGGTCTCCTGATCCAGGGAGCGGAGAGGACGGGTCTGGGCCTCGTTTTGAGGAAGCCGACCGGCAAATTCCGGGCGCGACTCCAGCATTCCAAAAACGTCTGAACAGGCGATGTAGTTGTAGCAGTGCTGTTTGCTCATTCCAAGAACCTTGGAACAAAAGACTTCAAACGTTGGAGCGAGGTTCCGGTAGAGGCGCAGGTCGCGGATGCGCATCAGGGCCCGGCCCACTTCCAGAAATGTCCCCATGCCTTGCCTTACGGTTTCGACAGCGTCGGCGAGCTGTGTCGTCTCTTCTTGGGTCAAGGGGGCGGGGAGGAGCAGTGTGATTGGTGATAGGGTTGTCATAATCACAAAGGCAATCGCACCAGGACGGGCAGCCGGTTGCATCCCCACAGCCGGTCTGTTGCTTAAAAGGGCACGCGGTGAGTGAAGCATCGCCTCTTCCCCGACAGACCCCCGACACACATTTTTTAAAGCACACTCTTTCAGTTATTTGCGAAATAATAATAGCGTCGTCCCAGCGCAAGCAGTGCTGTCCGTCTGCAGCTTTTGGCGAGTGTCGTTTTTCCAATACGACGCGCCGCCGAGGGCCGACTCATCAACGAGGGGCGGTTGGGTGTGAGCGGACGCCGCGAGCTGGATGCTTTGCTGTGAG
>JBIKSY010000083.1:0-14944 GCA_044348365.1 Chthoniobacteraceae bacterium | reverse complement strand
TTGTTTTCTCTCCTTTTTTTGCTGCGGGCCCGACCCGGTTTGCCTTTGCCCTCCCCCCTTTGACCTCTTTGACGCCTTTGACACCAGCACCCGCGCCGGCCCCATTCCTCCCGCAGGCCATCGTACTCCGTACCGCGACCTCCGTGATCCCTCTTCTTTCTTCGTATCCCGCACCGGTCTTTTAGCTGCACTCCGCCCCGCCCTTACCCCCCTCACCGCTTCCACAACCCTACTGCCATGAAGTTGCTCCGCTCCCTAGCTCTCCCTTCCGCGGCCGACGGCACTCCCCCAAAAAGGGCCCTTCTCCGAGGCTCAAGGCCCGCCTTTGCGGCCTTTGCTGCCTGTGCGGTCTTGCTCGCCTCGCCCCGGTTCCAGACGGCCCACACGCTTTGGGCGGCAGGCGAACCGGATCCAAGCCAAGTGACTGTTGCGGTGGCCCGTCTCCTGGAAAACGTCCACTACTCGAAGGTTCGCCTCGACGACGCCATGTCTAAAAGGTTGCTGCGCAACTACCTGGATGCACTGGACTACAACCACATCTTTTTCACTCAAGAAGATGTGCTGGGCTTCGAGACTTTGTGGCAGGAGAAGCTGGACGACGAAATCCTTGCGGGCCGGACGCTGGCGGCCCACCAGATTTACGACCTCTTTCGCAAACGCGCGGAAGAGCGCGTCGCGCAGGCCAAGGAACTGCTTAAAACCGAACTCAGCTTTTCGGAGGAGCGGTCCATCGAGTTCAACCGCCAGAAGGTTCCGTGGCCGGCCGACGACACCCAGGCGCGCCAACTCTGGCGCGATCGGATCACCTCCGAGCTGATCCAGGAGCGGCTCGCGAAAAAGAAAACCGATCCCGTCCAGAACATCTCCAAGCGCTACGACCAGTTTCTCAGGAACCTGCAGGAGCAGACGGCAGAAGACGTGGTCAAAACCTTCCTGCTTTGTCTGGCGCAAACCTACGATCCGCACTCGGAATACCTGAGTAAAAACGACCTCGAACAGTTTGCCATCAACATGCGGCTGTCGCTCTTCGGGATCGGAGCCAAGCTCCGCTCGGAAGACGGCTACGCCAAAATCATGGAGCTGGTTCCGGGGGGTCCGGCGCTCAAGGGCGGCAAGATGAAGGTGGGCGATCGCATCGTAGCCGTCGCGCAGGGTGACAAAGAGTTTATCGACTGCGTCGACCTGAAGCTCGACAAGGTCGTCAACATGATCCGTGGCAAAAAGGACACGCTTGTGCGCATCCAGGTCATTCCCGTCGACGGCACGACCGGCTCGGAGCGGACTACGATCGAGATCAAGCGTGACGAGGTGAAGCTCAAGGACGAGGAGGCCCGCGGCGAATTGCTCGAATGGACCCGCCCCAACGGACAGACGATGAAGCTGGGGGTAATCGTGCTTCCCTCCTTTTACGGGGATCCGGAGCGCAACCAGAATCCCAACGCTAAAAGCACCACCCGCGACGTGCTTGCGCTGCTCAACCGCCTCAAACAGGAGGGCATTCAGGGACTGGTGATGGACCTGCGCAGGGACGGCGGCGGGTTTCTGGACGAGGCGGTCAACCTGACGGGTCTTTTTATAAAGAAGGGCCCTGTGGTGCAGGCGCGCAGCTGGAACGGTGAGGTCGCCGTCTCCAGGGACAAGGATCCGACCGTCGCCTACGACGGGCCGATGTTGGTGCTGGTCAACCGGCAAAGCGCTTCCGCCAGCGAGATCTTTGCGGGCGCAATGCAGGATTATGGCCGCGCCGTGGTCGTGGGCGACTCGAAGACCTTTGGCAAGGGCACCGTCCAGCAGATGATCGAACTGAGCCGTGCCGTGCCCTTCCTGGCAAACGGGACGGACGCAGGCGCCGTGAAGCTGACCATCCAAAAGTTCTATCGCGTGGCGGGCGGTTCCACCCAACTGCGCGGTGTGGAGAGCGACATCACACTGCCCTCGGTCTTTGACCAACCCGAGCTGGGTGAGGAGTCTCTCAAGGACCCGCTGCCCTACGATACCTTTTCGGCCGTGGATTTTGACAAGTGGGACAAGCCCCTGCATCTCGACGAGTTGCGGCGCAGGGCGCAGGCCCGCATTCCGCAGAACCCGGAGTTTGGGTACGTCCTGGAGGATCTTGAAAGAATCCGGAAACGCACCGCAGAAAACCGGGTGTCCCTGAGTGAAAAAACGCGCCAAGCCGAACTGGACGAGGACAAGAAGCGCAGGGAGGACCGGGATCTGGAGCGGGAGGCGCGCGCCAAGGAAAAGGATCCAAAGGTGTTCCGGCTCACGTTGGACAATGTGTCTAAAAAGGAGTTGGTGGCAGTCAAGTTCGTGGAGCCCAAGGTAGCCAAGGAAGGGGCAGCCGCTTCTTCGGAGGAAGAGGATGCACCTGTAAGCGATGCGGCGTCTGAGCCACAAAAGGACAAGGAGGGTAAACTCTTCTTCAAAAGCGCTCCGATCCGCTACGACCCAGTCAAACAGGAGACCCTCAATCTCCTTGGTGACTTGGTGGACCTCACGAAGCTGGATGGTTCTACGACGGCAAAAAAGAAGTAGGCCGCACAACTTGCTCCCGCACGGAGAAGTGTGCGGGATGCGGAACAGGGCATCAAACAAGGGTTTGGGGCCGGGCTTTCTGGGCTTCCCCTGGGTTGTTCACCACCGCGTAAAACGAGACTGGGTAGCGGCGGCGCCCTGAGGCCGCCAGAGGCCCTTCCAGGCATGCGGCACAAGGGTCGCCCAGTATGGGGGGTCATGCTCTGCTGCCTGGCAGCCTGTTTGGATGCTCTGTGTTCTGTGATGGTTTTCGCGGTTGCGCTGTGCGCAGGCGCCGCAGTTCCGGCAAGACCAAAACCGGCGGGCGAAGCAAGTCGTCCAACCGGCATGTGGGCTGGTTTCGGGGCGACCCCAGAGCAGGGTTTTCCACCTAGCACCCCGGCCGACCCATCCAACCGGGGCATCCTGGGAAGGTGAACTGGTGGCCTTCCGATACTGGTTCCGAAAGTCTGTTGTTGCGGAGTGCAACAACAGACATCCCAGCCTTAGCCGCATTAGGAGCCGGTGACCTTGGGGGAATGCAACCTAGAACTGGTACCCAATGGAGGCGGTGCCGCGCACCGTTGAGAGACCGGTCTGCGACTGGTACTCGCCTCCCAGACGGAGCGTGACCCGTTGGCTGAGCGCCGCTTCAAACGCGGCGCCGATGTGAATGGAATCCGCACCGGCATCGGAGCCTTTGTACGCGTAGGAAGCGGAGGGATCGCCCGAGAGAGCCATGTTCAAATTCCGGCCCTTCGCGCTGTAATTGTGAATCCAGTCAAGCTGGAGCGACGCTGCCGCCGGCAGGCCCGCCAACTTGAGCTTCCTACGGATTTCCATACCAGCCTGGTGCTGCAGGGTGGACGTCCTTTGTTTGGCAAGACCGACTTCCAGACCACTCAGGTCGCTTTCTCGCGCCGCGCCCTGCGACTGGCCCTGCGCGATCACGCGGACCGAAGGAGTGATCGTCAGCGCATCCGAGGCGGCGATTGGCTTCGCGACACCCAAATTCGCCATCCACTCGGAGCCACTCAAGGTCACGCGACCTTCGCGGGTCGTGAGTCCTGGTGCAGAGATGGTGCGGCGGGCTCTGGTGTCAGTGGCCCCGTACATGACGCCCGACTCAATGACGAAGCCTTCCAGATCGAGGGCGCCATAGAGGCCCCCGTGCCAGGAGTCCGTGGTGGCACGGCCGGGATTGTTCGCGAAGGACGCCGTGGTACGGCCAGCGGCGCCCGTAATTCCAAGCAGTAAGCTACCAATGCGTTGTTCCACGCCGGTCATGTCGCCCCAGCTGGAGGCGGTGAAGCCGGCGGTGCCAAGGGACCGGTTTCCGTCCTGCCTGTGACCGGCGCCGTAGCCTGTGGTCCAGGCGCTGAAGGCTCCCTCCGGAACCTCGAGCAGGTTTGCCCTCACGGAGCTGAAGCGACCCACAAGGCCCTGATGGAGGTTCAACGTCCGCTGAGTGCTGAGCGCGGCCAGTTCCGAGTAAGCGACAGGTAGAGCCGCCGCCAGCTGAGTCGCGACGGCGTCGGTATTGGCAATGCCGGTCCCGAGCTCAAGCAACCCATCAGCCGTCGCCCTTTGGGTCAGGATGCGCGTATCGAGAGCTTTTGCGAAACTCGTCAGGTTCTGCGAGGGGCCCGCAAACGAAGCGAATTGCAAACGGTTAACTCGGAGCGCCGCGAGCGAGTCGTTGGAGGTGTACATCACCGAGGGGAGGACCGCGCCGGTGGAGCTCTGGCGGGCGAAGGTGAAAGTACCTGCATTGTTTACCGTTAGCGTGAAGCCAAGCGACCCGCTGATGATGTCTTGCAGCGTGCCGCCGCTGGCCAAAGCTCCGTCCGTGTCCACGATCTGGAACGTCGGCCTCAACCCGGCTGTTGCCCCTGTGCCGCCGATTACGACGGAGCCTAAACTTCCCACGTCAATGCGATCCTGAACCAGGGTGCCGGCGGTCAGGTTGCCAACTTCAATGCGGATAGTCCCGCTGGTGAGATTCAAAGTGCCTGCAAAGTAGAGTGTTCCAGGCGAATTACCCGGATCTAAAACTGCATCCTGTGCGAGAGTTACATCCCCTAAAATCCGGCCGCTGCCCTTGAGCGTTTGACCTCTCACCAGACTAAGAGTGCCCGCTGGAATGATGAGGGTTGCATCGTTAGCTCGGTCTTCAGCACTGCTGGCGGATGTTCTGGCTCCCACTTGGAGGGTGGTCACATTTTCTAACGCGCTTGTGTCGTTCAGCGTGAGGACCGACGTGCCAGTGAGAGTGAACTCGCGGGCCCCGATTGAACCACCGCTGTTGATGGTGCCCGTCACAGCTGAGGACGTTCCCCCGGACACCATGCCGAACACCACGCTACCGTTGGAGGAATTCAATCTATCGCTGATCTGCACCGTACCGCCCCTGAGCAGAAAATCACCCGTCACATTAACGGGTTTGGTTATGGAAAGATTCACGCCAACCTCACCCTTGAAGGTCCCCAGATTCAGACCGTTCGCAACCGCGAGGGTCAGAAGCTTGCCATTTTGATTCGGAGTAACGGTCAGGTCTGAGGTGTTGGGCAGCGAAGAAATGGTTCCCTTCAGCGAACCCGAAAGAACCGCCGGCGATCCATCGGCATTCTCGGCGTATTTCAACAGAGTCACCGCCTCTGGCACATTGACGCCTGCCCCAGTCAAAGTGGAATAGAACACGTTGGTGCTGTCTGCGGTACCAGCGTAGAGGATGCTGCCAGCGTTGAGGGTCAGGCTGGTTACCGTAATCGACTCATCTCCAAGACGAAGGTTCCCGCCGTTGAAGGCCAAGGCGGTGTTCGCATTCAGACTGCCAAGAATCAAGTCCAGCGTGCTCCCTGTATTCAGCGCGACTGTCCCCCCTAAAATCGCAGCATTGCTCAATACCAAGCTCCCTCCATTAAGGGTCACCCCGCCAGTGTTGGCTTGAGACTTTTCAATGGTGACTGTGCCGCTTCCATTCTTGAGAAGCTGGCCCGGGCCGGTGACCGCACCGGTGAAGACGACGGCGGGCCCGGTGTGTTCGAGAAGCACTGTTGTGTTCGTCTGCGTGCTGACGGTTCCCGCCGAGGTGAGCCCGGCTCCCGAATACCGCAAAGTGCCGGCTGCCACTGCAGTCAAGCCGGTATAGGTGTTTGCTCCGGAAAGCGTCAATGTACCAACGCCGTGCTTGGTCAGGCCGGCCGTGCCGCTCAGGCCCGTGCCATACACGACGTCGTAGGAACCTGTGTCCAGAAGGGCTGTCTTGGTGAGAGGGTTGATTCGCGACGAAAGGTCGGTCGCTTGGTTGATTGCGTACTTTAGCGTTCCGCCGTTGAAAGTGACTGTTCCCGCCGCAAGCGCCCCTGAGCTTCCCACTAGGGTGGTGCCGCCACTCAGTTCGAAGGTTCCGGTAAAGCCGGTGCCGTCGCCGGTCAGCAACAAGGTCCCGTTGCCAGCCTGTTCAACCCGGCCTGCGCCGGTGATTGCGCCCCCGTACGTGATCGAATCGTTGCGCGCAAAACTCAGCAATGCCCCGCTGCTCACATCGGCCGAAGCGGCAGCCAGCGAGCCGGCGACACCGTTTCCGACCTTCAAGGTACCTGCGCCCACCGACAACTCCCCGGTAAAGGTGTTCGCCGCCGCAAGAACGAGTGTGCCGGTCCCTGATTTCGCCAGGCCGCCACTGCCCGAAACCGGCGAGGCGAAGGTCACGGCGTTCGCCCCCGTGTCGATTGCAACCGTTCCGGCGCCGACGACCGCGAAACGGCCAGAGAGGTCGGTCGTGATCCCTGGGCCGTACCTGAGGCCACCACCGTTGAACACGATTGCAGCAGTGCCCGTCCCGATCGCCGCGCTGTTGTTGAGCTGCAACACCCCTCCCGAGAGACGGGTCGCGCCCGAATAGGTGTTGGCTGCCGAAAGCTCCAAGGTGCCGCCGTCGAGCTTCTCAAGCACCCCTGCACCGGAGATCTGGTTTCCTACCGGCTTGGTGTTTCCGGAAAGCACCGAGAACTGCAAGGTGCCGTTGTTCACAAAGACGCCGTTGCTGGAAAGCGCTCCGTCCTGCGTGAATGTCGCCTGAATTCCCGCGCCGATCGCAAACCGCGGGGTCGTAACGAGGGTTCCGACGCTCACAAAACCGCCGGATCCTGTGCCGGTCGCAACAATCTCCTGCGCGATTGGCACAAGTGCGCTGCTAATGCGAACGGTTTTTCCGTCCTGCGGATTCAAGAGGAGGCGCTGCGCTCCATCGACCACGTCCTTCACCCGGCCAGCGACGAACTTGTAGGTCCCAGTGATGCCGGTTGGCTCCTGCTTTGAATTCTCTTCGAACTTGAGGGAGCCCGTGATTAGGACGAGGGTTTTATAGGCATCCAGAAGGTCGTTGTTGAGGTCAAGAATCTGAGCGGAGCTGCCGCCACTGAGATAGACCGGCGCGCTGTCGTAAAGGATCACGCCGCTTTCGGCGTTGAGGATTGCGCCGTCGGTGAGAGTCAAGCTTTGGAGCTCGAGGCGCTGGTTGGGCGCGTTGAGTGTCAGACGACTGCCAGTCAAGAGTGTGAGCGAGGTGGCTGGGCTTACTCCGGCATTAGCCGCCGCTCCCGTATTTCCCGCAGACGAAACGTCCAGCGTGACCCCCGTGTCCAGGGTCAGGCTGCCCTGAATGAAGCCGGCTGCACCCAAGGTGAGAGTTCCGGTACCGCCGAGCAGCGTGCTGCCGGTTCCGGTGAGCTGCCCCGCATAAGTGCCCTCTGTGATGGTGGTGTTGAGCTGGCCGCCGGTGGAGACCGAGACGGAACGATTTCCTGTGAGGAGATTTTCTACGTTCAGCGTTCCTGCCTGCACGTTTACGCTGAGTGTTTCTTCAGGGGTAGCGCTCAGGTCGAGGTTGGAGGCCCCGGTCTTGTTCAGGGTCCCGCTCCCGGTGAGCAGCCCGCCGAAGGTGCCTGTGCTAACGCTCAGGCTGGCGGCACCGGCGATGTTGATGGAGCCATTGGTCAACCTGCCGACCGTGGACACGCCGCTGGTGAGGGACAGTTCCCCCCCGGAGACGGTGCCGGCGGTGAGGGAAGCCGCAGTGACGGTCCCACCGGAAACATCCGCGGTCAAACGGCCGGAGACGTTTACCGAGCCTTCGAAAACAGAGCCACCGCTGAGGGTAGCGTTGCTCGCAAAGGTCGTGGTTCCACCGCCGGAGAGGCCTTTGAGCGTGATGGTGCCGGGGCTTGCCGTGAAGTTCGCCTGGGCGCCGTCGTGCACAACTAGGCCGGCTGAGTTGAACAGCGTCGCAGCACCGCCCACAGACAACGTACCCTCAAAGACATCCGTGCTTCCTTCGTAGGTCGTTGCCCCCGTGAGGGTCAGATTTCCAGACCCGGTCTTGGTCAGGGAGCCCACGCCTGAGATCGAACCGCCCATGGTGCCGCTCAAAACCGTGAGGACGCTTCCGTTGACGATCGTCCCGCCGTTGAGGACGTCGATGTCACTCGTGGCGGACTGGAGGGTGATTACGCCGCCCGAGACAGTCCCAAAGCTGGCGATGCGATTGGCAGTGATGCTGCCTCCTGTTATCGCCTCCACATCGACGGGAGCCACGAAGGTGAGGCTTCCGCCGCTCACTGTCCCGACCATCGAAGTAACGGTTCCTTCGATGTTGATCAGACCGCCGCTCACGCTCACCCTGCCCTGGTTCGGTCCCTCGATTTTTGCGGCGGAGACTGTTCCGTTGGAGATGCTGGGAGTTACCAGATCCCCGCCGACTGTGATCGAGCCGACCGTGATCCCGGTAGAGATCGTGGCGTCATTCGCGAAAGTGGCAAAGCCTGTGCCGGTCAGGCTGCCTACGGTTACATCGCTTGCGTTGCCCGCAAAATTCAAGCGGCCGGTATTAACAATTGTCCCAGCGGTGAAAGGTCCGTCCTCGGGGAAGTACGCGGTTCCGTTGGCCCCAATCGTCAACGCTGCTGCGGGGTTGTAGGAGCGCGCTTCAAAAGAGCCGCCGTTCACGGTGATGGCACTGGTGCTCCCCAACGCCGTTCCCGCACGCAGGAGACCTGCGGTCACCGTGGTCGGTCCTGCGAAGTCATTCGCCACCTGGAGTTCCAACGTGCCAACTCCCAGTTTCTGCAATCCTCCCGCCCCGCTCAGACCGGTGTTAAAAGTCACCGTGTTTCCGCCGGTGTCAATGCGGGCAGTGACACCACTGCCAAGCTCGGCGATTTTTGCTGAGACGTCCGTAGTGATGTCAGTGCCGAACTGCAGCGTACCACCGTCGAACACAAGGGAGGCGGCCGCACCGCCCGAGGCTGTTTCGCTGGCGAGGGTGAGTGTGCCTTGGGAGATGCGGATCGTACCTTCAAAATTGGAGTTCGCTCCGTCTACTTTAAGAGTGCCGGCACCATCCTGCTGGAGCGTACCCTCCCCGCTAAGAGCACCCGAGTACGTCAACTCGCCGCTCCGGGCAAACCGCAAAACCGCACCGCTGTCGACGGCTGCCGCAGCAGCGAGGCTCCCAGCGGACGCACCGCCACCGATCTGCAAGGTTCCGACTTTGACGGCCACGGCGCCACTAAAGGAATTGGAGCCGGTCAGCACCAGCGTGCCAGCGCCAAGCTTTGCAATACCGCCGGTTCCGGTGAGGCCGGACGCGAAGGTCACCTTGTTGGCGCCCGTGTCGATCCCTGCCACCGTTCCGGAGGCGAGCGCTGCGATCCGCGCGGAGAGGTCTCTGGTCATGTTCACGCCGTATCCAAGGGTGCCTCCGGTGAAGCTGATCGCCCCCGTCCCACCGAGAGCGTTTTCCGAACCGAGCTCCAGCACGCCCTCGGAGAGTGTGGTGCCGCCTGTGTAGGTGTTGTTGCCCTTCAGAGTCGCCGTGCCGGCGCCCGCCTTTTTCAGAGAGCCTGTGCCGTTGATCGGAATTTCAACCGTCTTCGCGGCGGAGACGTCGACAATGAGAAGCCCGTCGTTTTGGAGTGCGGCCGCGTTGAGGGACCCGCTTTGGGTGAGGGTGGCCTCAATGCCCTGCGCGAAGGTGATGCTGCCGCCGGGGAGGGTGAGGGTGAGCTGGTTTTCGATGGAGATGAGGCCTTTGGAGCGGCCGGCGCCGAGAATCGCCTCAATGCCTGCGCTGAGGGTCAAGGGTTGGTCGATAATGACCTTGGTGGTGTCCGTCTCGGGCTGGAGACGCAGCAGTTGGAGGCCGTTGGCTCCACTGCCGGCACGGCCAGCGGTGACCAGCAAACCGGTCTGTGTTCCGGTCGCGGGGAGTGGGAAGGTTTTTGAGGAGACTTCGAACGCAATAATGGCGTCGGCGTTCAAAAAGTCCGTTCTCGGGTTTGTGCCTTCCACATTGAGAAGGTTGGTCGGCGTGAGGCTTCCGTAGAGGACCTTCGACCCGGCCAATCCCCTGAGCGAACCGCCGTTCATAACGAGGCTGGTAATCTCCTGCGTCCCGCTGCCCAGTAGAACAGACGCGCCTGTCCCGATGTTGAGCGTAGAGCCGCTCGCGAGGAAATAGTCCTTGCTCGAAAGATCCAGCGTCACGTTGTTGAGTACAATGTTGCCGCTGAGTCTCGCATTTGTCCCGAGGGCAAGCGTGACCGGCGTGAGTGAGTTGAGGTTGATGGTGCCGCTCCCTCCAAGGGTCCCGTTGTAAGTGAGCCCGGTGGAAAGGTTCAGGTTAATGGTGCCTTCGTTTGTGATGGAGCGCGAACCGTTCAGCAGGTCGCCGTTGGCAAGCGTGAGGCTGCCCGCCGAAACCGTCATGGCGACCAGATCAGAAGGCGCCTGGCCGAGGGTCAGGTTGCCGGCGCCGGCCTTTGTGAAGGAGCCGTTCCCGGAAAGAAGCCCGCTGTAAGTCGCATCGGTGCTGGCCGACACGGTCAGTGCCACCGCTCCATTGGAAGCGTTGGTGAGTGCAAGATTTTGGGAGCCGGTCAGCCCGCCGAACGTGGCTGCGTTGACCCCGCTGGCGAAGGCGATTGCTCCGCTGCCGTAGTCCACCAGGCTGTTGGCGAGCGCCGCAGTGTTTGCAACGGTCAACTGAGCTCCACCGCTGAGGGTGGTTACACCGCTGAAAGTGTTGGCTGCCGAAAGTGTGACGGCGCCGGTCACCGAAGCCGAACCTGTGCCTGCAAGCGATGCACTGACCGTGCCGCCACCGAATGTGTAGCTTGTGCCGGTCAGGGTGCCTGCCTCGACTAATCCTCCGTTGAGCACCACGGCGCCGACCGTCTGGGACCGCCCACCGAGGTTGAACGTTCCACCTTGGGCGACGGTCAAGGCCGTGCTGGTGGGAAGCGCTCCGGACTGCGCGAGTAACAGCTTACCTGTGTTGATGGCCGTCGATCCCGCGTAGGTTGCTTGAGTGTTGAGCGTCACGTTGCCGCCAACCACGGCCCCTGCTGAGCCGGCGAGCGCCGCCGTGACGGAACCGCCGTTAAGGTTAAAGGAACCAGCGTTTAGCGTGACAGTTCCATTTTCGACCGATCCACTCGTTTGCGTGTAGGCCGCAAGTGTCTGGTTTTTGGTCGCGAGCGCAAGTGTGCCGCCCTGGACCGTCAGTGCACCCGTCGTCGCCAAGGATCCGTTGGGGGCGTACTGGAGTTTTCCAGAGGTCAGCACCGTCGGACCGCTGTAGGTTGCCGCCCTGTCGAGCGTGGTTACACCGCCCGAAACGGCTGCGCCAGCGGCGCCCGCTAGCACCGCGCTCACCGTACCGCCGGTGAGGTTGAAGGATCCGATGTCGAGCGTCACCGTACCGTTTTCCAACGTGCCGCCGCTTTGGTTGTAGGCTGCGACCCCTTGGGCCCTGCCGCCCAGGGCTAACGTACCGCCCAACAGATTGACGGTGCCGGCAGGCAAGGCGCCCGCAGACCCCAGCTGCAACTGGCCACCGGTCACGGTGGTGGAACCCGAATAGGTGGCTACCGCATTCAATGTAATCACACCTCCCGAAACCGCTGCCGCCGCGGAGCCCGCCAGCACGGCGCTTACCGAGCCGCCGGTCAGGTTGAAGGACCCGGTGTCCAGCGTCACTGTTCCGTCAAACACAGAGCCCCCGCTCTGGCTGTAGGCCGCGACAGTTTGGGCCTTGCCGCCCAGTGCCAGTGTTCCGCCGAGCAGGTCGAGGGAGGTTCCCGCAGGAAGGGCGCCGCCGGCCGCCAGCTGCAGACTGCCGTTAGTCACGGTTGTGGTGCCGGAGTAGGTTGCCGCGCCATTGAGGGTCACGTTGCCGGTCACATTGACGGGCGCTGTCCCTGCAAGGACGGCGCTCACGGTGCCGCCGCTTAACAGATAGGTACCCACATTGAGGGTCACCGTTCCGTCCTGCAAAACGCCTGCAGTCTGGGCGTACGAGCTCACGGAGAGACTTTGGGTCCCAAGCCCAAGCGTGCCCCCTTGGATGGTGAGGGCGGTGCCCGAGGGCAACCGGCCGTCGACCAGCAGAAGCTGGCCCTGTTTGACCGTGGTGCTGCCGGTGTAGGTGGAGGTACCGCCGAGGGTCACGGTCGAGGCTCCGTCCTTTATGAGCGAAAGCGCGGCCGATGGCGTGCCGTCCCGGATGACGCCGGTGAAGGTGGAATCCGTGGCGGTTGGAAGGGTGAGGGTGACAGCCTGCAGGGAACCGTTCTCAATGGTCCCGGCACCTGACAAGGTGGAAAGCGTCAAGCTGTTGCCCGACAGCCGTAGAGTTGCGTCCGCTCCGAGGGAAGCGATCCGCGGGGCGGCTCCGAGTGCGGCGGCGTTACCCAGGATGACCGTCCCAGCGCTAGCTGAGAGGGAACCGAGGTAGTCTGTGTTCGCACCGGAGATGGTCAGTGTTCCCGAGCCGGTCTTGGTGAGGCTGACAAAGCCGGAGCCCAGAGTGGCGGAGAGGACAGAGGCGGTCGTTCCGGACTCCGTGAGGGAGCCGGAGAAAAGCGTCCCCGTGGTGAGGCTCCCGTCTTGGAGCTCGATTGCTGAGAACGGCTTGCTCAAGCCGGAGAGACTGACCGTACCGCCGATCCGAAGGCCGCCCTCGAGCTGGCCGTTGGTGGCGAAAACGACAGTGACGTTCTTCTGCACATCGAAGAGGGGCGTGGTGACCAGCGACCCGACGCTGAGTGTATAGGCACTGCCGGACGATACGCGCGCCGTGACCGAAGTTGAGGCTGTGACAGCTTGGTCAAAAGTGAGCGTGGCATTTTGCGACTCCGCCTCTGTGATGACTTCCGAGTAGGTGACGGTCCCCCCGGACGCTAGGTTGCCGAGGCTGCCAGCGGTGAACTTCAAAGTGCCCGGTTCGATCACCTCAGTTTTCCGTTGGGTCGGGAAGGTGATGTTGCCGTAATTTAACAGACTGACGGTCGAGGTTGTCGTGATTGTGCCTGCGGCCGAGGCGGAACTGTAAAGCGAGCCCCCGCTGGAGGTTGTGATGTTGGTGATTGTCTGGGTGGTCCCGTTGGCGTCAAACTTGCCTCCGTTAAGGGTGAGTCTGAAATCGGTGGCGAAAAGATTGTTGGCGCCAGCATCCGCTTTGAGAGTCACCTTTGGCCCGATTTCGATCGAGCCTGAAAGTCTGGCCGTAGTGCCTAGGGTGAGAACAACCTCGTCTCCGCTCGTCAAACTTAGGGTGCCGTTATTATTGAGCGTGCCAGTATAAGTGCCACCCGTGCTCAGTGCGAGCTTGTAGGTCGCGTTGGCATCGACGGTGATCGGGGCGGTGCTTGAGAGCAACGCGGAGGTGAGCGTTCCGGCCGAGACGGTGGTGGAACCGGTGAAACCGCTGGCTTTGGCAATGGTCACGTTCCCTGCGCCGGTCTTGGTGAGGGCACCGTTTCCGGTGAGGGTGGCATAAATCGAGCCGGACTGCGCCGTGATGCTGGCGGCATTAAGGGTTCCCGAACCGTGAATGTCTCCCGAGGTGAGCGTGACCGCCCCGGCAGTGGTAGTGAACGTGCTGAGATTGAGGGAGCCTCCGTCGAGGGTGAGCGGCGAGGTGCCTAGGGTGTTTGAACCGCCCAACAGGAGCGAGCCATTCTTCACCAAGATCCCCCCGGAGGTGGAAAGGGCGCTGGAGAGTCTGACCGTCCCCGCCTTTCCTGGTGCGCCCACTGTGACCGGCTTGTTGTTTGCCGCCCACGAACCCGAAAGGTTGAGCGTGCCGCCGTCGGCCGCTTGGAGCACAAAGCTGGCCGAGCCGGTGCTGAGGGTGACGGAGCCGCTGAAGGTCGCGGTTCCGGTGCCGGAGGACGCCAAGACCGCGGTATAGGCGCTGGTCGCCCCCGAGCCCACGGTGATCGCTCCGGAAACAGTGCCGGTAGAAACGAGCGTGGGTGCGTCGAGAGCGCCGGTGGCGGCATCCCCAAGCCGCAGAGCGCCCGCGCCTGAAGCAAGACTGAGAGGACCGGCGGAAATCGTGGTCGCGCCTGAGATGGTGTTTGCTCCTTCAATAGTAAGGGCTCCAGCGCCTGTCTTGGTGAAACCGGTGCCGTTCACAGGGCCGGAAAGCGTAAGACTCCCGCCGGGTGTGATCTGGACGGTTGCAGTGGAGAGCTGGGTGGTGCCGGAAAAAACAACCGGACTGAGGCTGCTGAAGGCCACTGTACCTCCTAGAAATCGGAGCTCGGTCAGGGCAAGGCTGCCGGCGGAAGCAATGCTGGAATTAAACTCCAAGGTGCCCGCCCCGCTTTTGGAGATAATCCCAGAGGTTGCTCCCGGAGCGCGTTGGACCCCGCCCAACGAAAGCGTGCCGTCCTCCACGCTAATTGCGACCGTGTTTTTGATCGCAACGGCACTGACGCCGAACGAACCACTTTCGATTTTCAACGTTTTGTTGCCACCGCTAAAAGAAAAAGCGGATTCCCAAATTGGGAGGATCGTACCGTCCCCAGCTGAAATAGTGACGTCATTATCAAGGAGGCTGATTCTGCGATTGCCGGTAGTGCCATTGATTGCAATTCCAGATTGGGTGGCATCGAGGCCGATGTTCAAGGTTCCGTCTTGGAGAACAAAATCGCCAAGGTACAGGCTAGCCATTTCAGGCAGGAAACTGAGCGAGCTTCCTCCTGTGAGACTCAACGTGCCAGCGACGCTCAAGGTGTTCGTCAATTCCACCGGCGTCAGCAAATTGAGAGCCATGTTGGTCGGAAGCGAAACATCCGCCGAGGACCCTTCCGCCTCGACCACGACCGAGCCGGCGAGTGTCAACTTGTCATCCGGAGAGAAGCCACTGATCTCTGCTTTTGCTTTGACACTCAGATTCGTACCGCCCCTCAACGTAACGACGTTGACCAATGTCCCCGCGTGTACCCCCTCAGAACCGAAACGCAAAGTGGCTCCTGCTGTGCCCCCTGCTAACACGAGGGGTCCGATACCCACCACGCTGGAGAGGTTGCCGTCACCGTCTTCCGCACCACCAAATTGGATGGCGATCGTTCCA
>JBIKSY010000302.1:0-4560 GCA_044348365.1 Chthoniobacteraceae bacterium | reverse complement strand
CGACTACCTGCCGAAAACCTGTTCCAGTCGCGAGATGCTGGCCCGGTTGCGGGCCGTGACGCGGCGGGCGCGCCGGCCCGAACAGGAGGCCGCAGCGTCCCCACCGGAAAGGGACATGCGGGTCGGGACGCTCCGGATGCAACCGGAATCCCGCCTGGCGACACTCGGGGGACAACCCCTCCAGCTGACCCCCGTGGAGTACGACCTGCTCCTATGTCTGGCTGCCGCCGTGGGCAGGGTCAAAACGCGCGAGCAACTGCTCGAGGAAATCCGGGAGCGCAATTACGAGGTGTTTGACCGTTCCATCGACGTCCATATTTCAGCGCTGCGCAAAAAACTGGGGGACGACCCCAAAAACCCGCGCTTCATCCGGACCGTCCGCACTCTTGGCTACTCGCTGCTTCCCCCCGATGCTGCCTGATTCCCAACCGCCGCCCGAGCCGGAAGCAGCGGTGCCCCGCAGGAACTGGGCCCTGCCCCTGTCGCTGCAGATTCTGGGCTGGTTCTTTTTAAACATGGTGGTGGCTGGGTGCGTGGTGGCTGCCCTTTTCCATGCCCAATCGGCCCCCATTCTCAACACGCTCATTGCCGGAGACGGTGGGGAGCGGCTCGAAGCGATCGGGTCCGAATTAGGGGAACGCCTCGGCCAACTGCCCCGCACACGCTGGCCGGAGCTGATGGCCTCGGTCTCAAAGCGCTACCACGCCTCCTTCGCCCTGGTGCGAAGGGACGGGGATCCCGTGGCCGGCTCCATCCCCCAGCCTCCTGCGGCCGTCATTGCCAAAATCCGCGAGTTTGGGGGCCCCCGACCGCTCCGGCCCCCTCCGAGTCCGGATCTTGAGGCGGGCCCGCTTGCCCTGCCCCATTCGCCCGCCCCCAGGGAGGGAGCCCCTCCCGAGGCTCCCAGCGGCTTTGAGGCCGAGCCCCCACCCCGGGAACTCCCCGCCCTGAGCAACTTTCGTTTCCTCCTGCACGAGGGCGGCCTCTACTGGGCGGGGGTCAGGCTTCCGGCGGATCCCGCACGCGGCCGCGGACCGACCACGCGGCTGATGGTTTCCTCCTCTCTGCTTTCAGGAGGACTCCTGCTGGACACCACCCCGTTATGGATAGCCGCGGCGTTGCTTCTGGGTTCCGCCCTCTTCTGGGTACCCCTGGTGAGGCACATCACCCTGCCCCTTGGAAAAATGCGCAACGCTGCGCGCAGCATGGCCCAGGGTCAGTTCGACACCCGGGTCAAGATCCAAAGGAGCGACGAAATCGGCGGCCTGGCCAATTCCCTAAACCATCTCGGGGAGCGTCTGGAGGAGTTTGTCACCGGCCAGAAGCGTTTTCTGGGAGACATCGCCCACGAACTGGGCTCACCCCTGGCCCGGATGCAGTTTGCCATAGAGATCGTCGCCCAGAACGCCACGCCGAACATGGCGCCACTGCTCGAGGACGTCCGGGAGGAGGTCGGCCAGATGACGGAGTTGCTAGGGGAAATCCTGCAATTCACCAAGGCCGGCCTGCACACCGACCTCCATCTGGAGTCGGTGGCCGTCAGGGAGGTGGTTGTGCAGGCGGTGGCACAGGAAAACATTTCCAGCCCACAAATGGAGATCCAGGTGTCCGAAGACCTGCGGGTGCAGGCGGACCGGCGCTACCTGCTTCGGGCTGTGGCCAACGTACTGCGCAACGCCGTCCGCCACGCGGGGGCGGCGAGCCCGCTGAAGGTGCAAGCTCGTGAATCGCGCTCCTCGGTGCTGCTTTCGGTGTCGGATGAAGGCCCCGGCGTTCCGGAGGCGTTCGTGCACCGGTTGGGCGACCCGTTCTTTCGGACGGAATCGGCAAGAACCCGTGAGACCGGCGGAGTCGGGCTGGGGCTGGCGATTGTGAAGCGCTGCGTGGAGGCGTGTGGCGGCACGGTGAGCATCCGAAATCTCAAGCCGCACGGCTTGTGTGTGGAGATGCAGCTTCCCGGGGCGGTGGACGCCCCCGTTTCCCCATAGCAGCCCGAGTCAGGCAAATTAGTGCACCGCAGACTCGCCGCCCAGACTCCAGATTTATGGCCACACATGAAGACGACGATTGACTTGCTCGATGCCATTCTGGAACGGACCAAAATCGCCGCAGCACGGCGACGTACAACGATCAAAAATCTTGTTATCGAGGGTCTGGAGACGGTTCTCAGGGAACATGCGCCGGTGCCTCCGCCCTCCGATGCGCTGGCCCGCCTGCGCCACGGCTACCACCTTGGCGGCAAACCCCTGATCCGCGATGAAGCCCGTGGCAGCTGAGCGCTTCCTCGATACAAATATCCTCCTTTACGGCTACGATCTAGATGCACCGGCCAAACGGGCTGCCGCACAGGCACTAATCGAACAGGTCTGGACGCAACCGAGGAACACCGCCATCAGCGTGCAGGTGCCTCAGGAATTCTACATCAACTTTGTCCGCCGAGGACATCGCCCGGAGGAGGCCGCCTCGGTGGTCGACGATTTTTTACACCTGCCTATCATTGATAATTCCATGGCTCTGTCCCGACTGGGAATGACGCTGCAGACGCGTTGGCAGCTCTCGCTGTGGGATGCCATGATCGTTGCGGCCGCTCAAACAAGGGTGCCAGTGAACTTTTCACCGAGGACCTCAACCACGGTCAGGATTACGGTGGAGTCCTTGCGATAAATCCCTTTTTGTGAGTCGCAGACACCAGTCTTTGTCCGTCGCCCGCGACAATCCTGCTCCCCAAAAAACCAACAATTTGCACGCAAAGCATTTCCTGTCCCGGCACCCGGTTTTTGCGCACTTCGAGCATGCGAACAGTTACGCCAGCACACCGGGATTCCTGTCGCACCTAAATCGCCCCGCGCTGGGCGATCGCAAAAGTCTCGGACGTTTCGGACGCGACTTTGCAGGTTTGTTTTTGCCTGTCGCCGCTTGTCCAATTCTGCAAAGAGCTGTAGAGTGATGGTATGGCAACCATGACACACCGCACCACCTTTGCGCTTGATGAATCGACCATGGTACGGATCAAAAACCTTGCCGCCCTTTGGAAGGTTTCCCAAGCGGAAGTCGTTCGCCGAGCTGTTTCCTTTGCCCAGGCTCCAGTGCCCGCCTCCTCCCCCAGAATTTTGTTCGAACATTTTCTTCAATCGGGAAATGGCCTCGATTCAAAAATAGCCGGCCAGTATCTGGAGGAAGTACGGCAGGATCGTCAAATGTGGAGACAGGAATGATCCTGCTGGACACGAACTATCTCATTGGGGCGCTCGTGGTAGGAAGCGACGAGTCAAAGCAAGTCCTGAACTGGCTCGAGCGGGGTGAGGTGCTGATCACCGCCATGCCGGCTTGGTATGAGTTCCTGTGCGGACCCGTCTCCGAGCTCCAGGTAAAGGCAGTTCAATCCGTTTTAACTGAAATCGTGCCACTGGATGAAGCTCAGTCTAGGGAAGCTGCAAGGTTGTTCAACCGCACCGGCAGAAGACGCGCCCTGCGCATAGACGCCCTCATTGCATCGTGCGCCACTCTGAAGGGCGCTTTGCTCGCAACACGGAACACTCCAGATTTCGAGATCTTTGTAACCCAGGGCCTGCAGCTGATCAGGTAGCCCATGGATCAAACGGGGAGATCCCATTGAGGAAAGTCCCTGGTTTTACTTCGCCGCCGCGGGATCTAAAAACGCGTTGAGGACGCGCTAGCGCTCCTGCGTAAAGCTGCCCCAGTTCAGGCTGAGCGAACCGGGCTCTGGGCCCTCACTCGCATATTCGAGTCGAATCAAAACACGCTGCCCGCCAGAGCGCCAAAGACGTGCTCAAAACCGCGTCGACCGACTCGGCGGTTTGCTTGGGGCGGCGGCGCTTGGGATAGGCGGAAGCCCAGTCGTCTAAAACCAGCGTATCGTCGATCCACAGGCGCACCCGATCGGCGCGGTTCACGGAGGCGCTGAAGGTCACCGTCTCGGTCAGGCGCACTTCGAGAAAGCCGGCAGGGAGGAAGAGGAATGCGAAAAGCCGTTCATCACAATGTGAATATTCTTGAGAGTACGATCACTTCAGCGGGGCTGAAGCACGATACTCAAGCCCCTGCGGCAGTGAGCCATCGAGTTCGGTGAGATTGATGGTCTGCTGCCATTGCCAGGTACGGTGGCAACTTTTGAAGACAAGCACATTCCAGCCCGCACGCAGATCGACCTCACGGGAGGCCTGACGCTTCGGCTCCTTGTTTATGAAGTCTGAGTAAAGTCGCTGACCATTCAGCCACGCGGTGAGATGGATCGCAGAACCGACACCCGAGGTTTTGAGGTCGAACTTGAGGCGGCGTACAGTGTCGCTGTGAATCCAGCGTGCGCCGTAGCCGGCCTCGAAATTCTGGAAGAAGGTGATGCCTGCGAAGTCCACGCTGCCGGGATTGGCTCCGTCAGTCAGATTGATGCTCGATTGAAACGTGCGCCAAACCAACGGTATGCCACCATCCTTGGCGGCAGCTTTGGTGAAATCTTCGCCGCGCTCGATCGCCAGATCGATGGGGTTGGACGCAAGGTCGGCATCGGAAGACTTCTCATTCCAAGCACGCAACACGAGT
>JBIKSY010000082.1:0-15019 GCA_044348365.1 Chthoniobacteraceae bacterium | reverse complement strand
CGCTCCAGATAAACGTTGAAGGTGTAAAAATCGACGTTCTGCGGCAGCAGATACTCCGTGGGAGGATAACTGGCGTAGGAGTAGAGCGGTCTGGGATCCGTCTTCCGCGCCACCGCGATAAGCTCCTCTACAAATTCGGTCACCCGCCTGACCCCGAGCCAGCGGACCATCGAAGTGGGAATCTCGTTTCCAACGAGGTAGCCAAAGATGGCTTCGTGACCCTTGTGTTCCGCGACGGAACGGCGCACGGTGTCGATGATCTGCCGCCGCATTCCCTTATGGTTGAGGAACTCAACGTGCTCGGCCCACGGGATGGAAATCAGCAGCCGCAGCCCAAATTCCCGGGCCAAATCCAAAAACCAGCGAGGCGGGACGTAGTAGACCCGGAGCAAATTCGCCCCCATTTCCCGGAGCAGCTCGAAGTCGCGCCTCGCACCCTCCGGCGGACCGAAGAAATGCCCGTCAGAATCCGGTGCAAAGGGGCCGTAGGTGACACCCTTGAGGAAGAACTTCTTGTCCCCTTCAAAGAGAAACTTGGCCCGCACCTCGACCGGCTCCAACTCTACGCGCAAGGATGGCGGGACATCGGAGCCTCCCCGGATTCCCGCCGCGACCACCGGATCGACAGACAGGTGTCTTCCGGCGGAGTCCTGTTCTGTGAGGGGCTCCGGCTTGGGCTGGTCTTCGCTTTTGGCACTCGGTTCTGGTTGCTGCATGGGGATGGAAACTCTTGAAGACTGTACGTGTGCGAAGGGGCAGGCGCAAGACGGGGCAGGGGCTTCGTCAACACCCCGGCCAATTTCCCCAGCTGCTTTTTGGCAAAAGAAAAGGCAAACCCGCAGCTGGGGGTTGAGCCCCCCGCTAAACTCCGGTAATCTCTGTGCCCCTTGGCCACGGTTGCGGAAAAAGGCAGCAGAGTGGAAAGGCCAGAAAGTCTCCGTAGTTCAATGGATAGAACAATGGTTTCCTAAACTGTAAATGCAGGTTCGATCCCTGCCGGAGACACTTTTGGCTGAACACTAGACTCTTACATGCGGTGTAGAGACACAAAACCGGGCGTCCTCATCGTTAAGGCAAACACGATGTAACCGGAGTCACCACACCGTCACACAGGGTTCCTCCCCCTTAGGGTTCCTCCCCTGCTTTTACGGCCAGACGCCAGCTTTGAATCAGAGGACCGCCGCTCCCTCCCAAACCCGGAGGGTTGGGGGGCGGCCAACCGGCCTGCTCCGCCCAGGCCGCTCCCTTCCAATGCCTATCAAACCCGAGGAACTCGCTCTAGGCGTTGCGGTTGACGCAGTTAAGATCCTCAAAGGAGGCAACCAGCCGCCTCGTGGCGCTTTCCCCAGCCACACCAAGCCAGACCCGCGGGTCGTAGTACTTCTTGTTGGGCGAGTCGGCGCCTTTGGGGTTCCCAATCTGGCCCTGGAGATAGTCGTGGTTTTTGGCTTCGTAGGCACGGACCCCGTCCCAAAATGCCCACTGGATGTCTGTGTCTAGGTTCATCTTGATCGCCCCGTAGCTGATGGCTTCACGGATTTCCTCTCGCGAGGAACCCGAACCGCCGTGGAACACAAAGTTCACAGGCTTGGGTCCCGTACCAAGAGTCTTGGTGATGTAGTCCTGCGAATCCTTGAGGATCGTTGGCTTCAACTTTACGTTCCCCGGCTTGTAGACCCCGTGCACGTTGCCAAAGGCGGCAGCGATGGTGAAGTTGGGGCTGATTGCGCTCAGCGCCGTGTAGGCTTGGGCCACCTCCTCAGGCTGTGTGTAGAGCTTGGACTCCTCCACCCCGGAATTGTCGACCCCATCCTCCTCGCCGCCGGTCACGCCCAGTTCGATTTCCAAGGTCATCCCCATGCGGGCCATACGTTCAAAATACTTGGCGCAGATCTCGAGATTTTCGTGCAGCGGTTCCTCGGAGAGGTCCAGCATGTGGGAGCTGTAGAGGGGCTTGCCCGTGCGTGCAAAAAGCTCCTCGCTGGCTGCCAGCATTCCGTCCACCCAAGGTAGCAGTTTCTTGGCGCAGTGGTCCGTGTTGAGCACCACAGGAACCCCGTAGGCTTTGGCCGCCAGATCGACATATTGGGCCCCGGCAATCCCACCTTGAATCGGACCGAACTGCCCTTCCTTGCTCACCGACTTTCCAATGAAAAACTGGGCTCCACCATTTGAGAACTGGATCATCGTGGGCGAGTTGACCTCCCGCGCCGCCGCCAAGGCCGCGTTCACGGAATCCGTCCCGATGCAGTTAATCGCAGGCAGCGCAAACTCATGGGCCTTCGCGTAGTCCAGCAGCTCTTTTACTTCATCCCCGAAAAGCACGCCGGAACGGAATCTTTTAGCTTCAGTCATAGCCGGTTTTTACCAGACCGGCCCGAGTCCACAACTGTCAAAATCCTCGGAATCGGCTTGATCAGGGATTTCCCACGCCCCGAATAGGGCTGCAAAAGATTTTCCAAGCGGTATTTTACAACATACCCACCAAAGCCCATGCGCCGCCCGCTTTCCCCCTTCCCTTTCCGCTTCATCTTTCTTTTCCCCAACTGGCCCGCCCTCCGGATGGCCGCCTTGCTGGCTGTCGCGGCACACCCACCCGCCACGGCGACATCGGCCGGCGCCCCCGATGCCGACTGGCCGCAGTGGCGCGGTCCGAAAAACAGCGGAAGTACGCAGGCCGGCGGCTTCCCCAAGCAATGGACCGATGCCTCGGTGGTCTGGAAAGCTCCCCTGCCCGCCAAGGGTTGCTCGACTCCGATCGTTCTGGAAAAGCGCATTTATTTGACGGCTCCCAGCGAGGGCAAGGACGCCGTCCTGGCCTTTGACTGGGCGGGCAAACCCCTCTGGAAAACCGACCTGGGTGCCGAAGATCCGGGCAAACACCGGAATGCCTCCGGAAGCAACCCCTCCCCCGTCACCGACGGCAAAAGCATCTTTGTGACCTTTAAAAGCGGGAATCTTGCGGCCCTCAACCTTGACGGGTCCGTCCGCTGGCAGGCCAACCTTGTGGGGCGCTTTGGGCCGGTCAACCTCTTCTGGGACTTTGGCACCTCCCCGGTGCTGACGGAAAACAACGTGGTTCTGGCCCGCATGCACAACGGCGAATCCTGGCTGGCGGCCTTCGACAAGGACACCGGTGAGATGCGCTGGAAGACCGACCGCACCTACCAAACTCCGAAGGAAGGCGACCACGGCTACACCACTCCCAGCGTCATCCGCCACGAGGGGCGGGAGGCCCTCCTGACCTGGGGGGCGCAGCACCTCACCATCCACGACGCACAGAATGGCAAGCTCCTCTGGAGCTGCGGTGATTTTAACCCGGCCTCCACGGCCCTTTGGCCGGCGGTGGCCTCGCAGGTGCCTGCCGACGGGATGGCTGTGGTTTGCTTTGGCCGCGCGGACAGGGGCAACCCAAGACTCCACGGCATCCAACTCGGCGGCTCCGGGGACGTCACCACCACAAGCCGCGTCTGGGTGAGGGAAGATGTTGGCGCGTTTGTCCCCACCCCGGTGGAATACAAGGGCCTTGTGTATATCCTGAGCGACCGTGGCCAGGTGGACTGCATTGAACCGCGCACGGGCAAGACGGCTTGGAGCGCCTCGCTGCCCCGCTCCAGCGCGAATTTCTACTCCTCCCCGGTCATCGCCGACGGGATTCTGTATGCCGCCAGGGAGGACGGTGCAGTTTTTGTGGCGCGCGTGGAAAAGGGGTTTGAACTCATTTCCGAAAACAAGTTCGACGATCGCATCATTGCCTCGATCGTTCCGGTGAGAAACCGCTTGTTCATTCGTGGCCAATCCTTCCTGTACTGCATCGAGACACCCTGAACCGGCCACAGGCCACAACACGCATTCCGAATGCCCCCAAGCCTCCAATGCTCGTCTATTGAAATCAAAACCCTGCCGGCTTGCTCAGCGGAAGCGCACCTCAGGACACCAAGCAACAGGAATGCGTGCGGTGGCATTTTCAGTGCGCTCCTTTTTTGCGCAGTCCTCGCACTGCTCACGAGCGGCTGCGCCAACCGGCAAGGTGCCTTGAAACAAAAAGCCTGTTTAAAAACGGTGCAGCACGTCGACCTGCCAAAATACATGGGCGACTGGAGGGTCATCGCCAACATCCCCTACTTCGCAGAACGAGGCTGTATTGATTCCCTCGAGAGTTACAGGCTCAATCCCGATGGAACAATCGCCAACTGGTTCACCTTCCGTAAGAAATCCTTCGACTCGGAGCCCGGAAAGTTCACGGCAAAAATCAAGGTGCTCAACAAGGAGACCAACGCCGAGTGGAAGGTGTACTTTTTCGGAGGGCTGGTTCGGGCAGCGTATCTGGTGCTCGACCTGGACCCGGGCTACCAGTGGGCCGTAGTCGGGCACCCCTCGCGTAAGTACGGCTGGATCATGGCCAGAAGCAAGTCCCTCCCCGATGTCACCTACAAGGCGATCCTCAAGAGACTAGAAAACCAAGGATACGATCCTTCTCTGTTCAAGAAAGTTCCCCAGCTGCCCGAACAGCTCGGGGCGCCTGGGTTCCAGTAGCCGAGTGCAGGTTGGGGCAGCCCGAGGCGCTCAGGATGTTTTCATCGAGGCTTTGAGGGCGTCCAGCACGGCTTGGTCGCTGTCGCCGCACTCCCAAACAAGCTTCAGAAACCCAGGCAGCGTCGTGCCCATCCGGCGCACAAACGGTCGGTCTCCTCCGCAGCCGTACATCAACTCGGGGGGCATTTCGCCCCTGAGCTTGAGCCTCGCCTTGACGATCAATCTGGGCAGCCACGCAACGCCTCCGAGCATGTCGCTTTTCCGGGGCAATCCGTCCATCGCGGCCACAACTCCGGAGCGCCGCCCGCCCAGAACCGTCTCCAAATAGTCACGACGCAGTTCCTGGATACCGCAGACCGTCTCAAAATCCGGCTCACCGTATGCTAACAGATCCTCGACGAAATCGAACATTTCCTGAGCCGAACAGCCGATGGAATACAGGAAGTCTCTGTCAACCTGTGAAAACATCGCGTCCGGGCGACGCCGTCCAGCCTCCCACGAGGAAACCCCTCTGGAGTAAACGCCTCGGAGCTGGTCTTTCCAATCCTCACTACTCATTGAAAAAGCGTAGCCCAGTTTGACGCAGGTGGCATGGAATTTGTGGACCGAAAACGGACCCTTTCGGCGGCGAATCCTGTTCCCAATTTGATTTCGCCCACCAGCGCCCCTCCTCTCACCGCGCAGAGTTGCGCCCAGAACCACCCGCGGATCTGGGCGTGAGCCGCAACTGCAGTGCCCTGCCGTCCGTGGACTGCCTCTACGGCAGAGACTCGCCCGCCACGGCCCCGTGGTCGGCGTCCGCCGCCGGAAGTGTGAACCAAACGCGCGCGCCACGGCCCTGCACACTTTCCGCGCCGACATCGCCTCCGTGTGCCGCGACGATATGCTTCACAATCGAGAGGCCCAGTCCCGTGCTGTGAGAACCCTTCTGGGAGCCCCCCGCGGCGCCGCGTGCCTTGTCCGCCCGGTAGAAGCGCTCGAAAATATGAGGTAAATCCCGCTGCGCGATTCCCGAACCATTGTCCTCGACCGACACGCACACTGAGCCGCCCTCGGAAGGCTGGATGCGAATGAGGATTTCGGCGCCGGCAGAGGGCGCGTGTTTGAGCGCGTTTTCGAGGAGGTTGTAGAGCACCTGCTCGATCCGGCGACGGTCGAGCCTTACCTCTGGGAGCGCTGAAGCCGCGTCCACTCTGATGTGGACGTCGAGGCCTTCGGCCCGGACGCTCCAATCTTGGGTCGCCTTGGAGATAAATGCCCCAGGTTCGATTACTTCCCAGACAAAACTGTCCTTGCGCGCCTCCAGCCTGGCGAGGCTCAGCAGGTCCTCCACCAGGGCGTTGAGGCGCTTGGAATGGCGCCTCAAAATCGAGTAGATCTTGACCCTCTCGGGCTCCGGGAGGTCCGGCATCTCAAGGAGGGTTTCCACGTAGCCCTGAAAGATCGCCAGAGGGGTGCGGAGTTCGTGGGAGACGTTGGCGACAAACTCCCGGCGCACCTGCTCCAAGGACTGGAGCCGGGTGACATCGCGGAACACGGCCAGGACCCCCGGTCGCCCCTTGACGTCGCTCATGGGCACCGCCCGCAGGGTGACAAAGCGGACCCCCTTGCCGGGAACCAACTCCAACTGGCGTTCCTGAACGGAGCCGGTTTCCAGCGTTTCAACCAGAATCCGGTGCACCTCCGGTTCGCCCAGCACCTCCAGGATGGAGCGATCCACAGGGTCCCGCAACAGGCCAAACCCCGAGACAAAAGCAGGATTGGCCAGCCTGATTTTCTGGCGGGCGTCCACCACCAGCACCCCCTCCTCCATGCTCGAGAGCATGGTTCTGAGGCTGAATTCCTCGTGCACGATCCGGTGTAACAGCGACTCCTGGAACGCACAGACCCGCCCGAGGCTTTCGAGCAGACCCGCAAGCCCGGAGTCGGCCTGCACAACGGCTAGCGCCGCCTCGCTGGGATGCCCCTCTGAGAGCGCATCGAGGGAACGGCCAATCCGGTCCAAACGCCGGCGGGCGCGGAGGGCATACCAGACCCATCCCAGAGCGCTCACCAGAAAACCCGCACCCAAAAACAGTGTGGCTCCTTCGTGCATCTTCCCCCGTTTAGGCTCGGGGCTGCACCATCCGGTACCCAAACCCACGCACCGTATCAATCATTTCCGCCGCAGCCCCCAGCTTGTCGCGCAAACGCCGGATATGCGTGTCGACGGTGCGCGTGTCGATGACGCTTTCGTAGCCCCAGACGTCGTTGAGAAGCACCTCCCGGCTTTGGAGCCGGCCACACCGTTCCATAAGCACGCTCAAGAGCTTAAACTCCGTGGCGGTAAACTCCTCCCGCACCCCGCCAATAAACACCTCGTGACGGACACGGTCGACCCTGATGGTTCCGACCTCGAGCATGTCGACGGTTTCTGCGGGTGTCTCGATCCTCCGCAGGACGGACTGTACGCGCAGCACGATTTCCCTCGGGCTGAACGGCTTTGTCACGTAGTCGTCGGCACCCAGTTCGAACCCGACAATCCGGTCCACCTCGTCGGCGCGCGCCGTGAGCATCAGAATAGGAATGCGGGCTGTCTGAGCGTTTTGTTTAAGCTGCTTGACGACCTCCAGGCCACTCAAGCCGGGCATCATCACATCCAGCACCATCAGGGAGGGTAACTGCTCGCGCGCCAAGCGCAGAGCCTGTTCTCCGTCCTGGGCGTTGAGCACGTCGTAGCCGGCACGCTGCAGGTTGAGCGCCACGAGACTAAGCACGTCAGGCTCGTCGTCAGCCACCAATATCTTTTTGCGGGCGCTTGGGGTCGGAGGTGTCATGGAGTGGTGGGAGCATTCTAAGCGGGGGGGGCTTGCATCCGGAGCTCCCAAATTACGCCAATCGTAAAAAAGCTCCGGGTGAGTTGTGAGACAAAAAGCCGCCGCCGGTGTTTCCCGAACGTGAGATGACCCCACACCCCGACATCACTCAAGGCCACGAGTGTGACAATCATGTCACATGGGGCGTTCCAGCCAGATCGGAAACGCCCCTTTGAGCCGTTGAAAAAACATGCCCGCAAAAAGACCCATCCGGCGGAGGAGCCCCTCGGGACCCGTGACCGCGCACCAGTTGAAAATTCCGGCGCCACCTGCTCTCAGCAGCCGCACAAGACCAGCGTGAGGTTTTTGGCGTTATTTTGGCTGTCCCTGAGTTAGCCTGCATTGCGACTGGCCGAGAGTCTCACCCCGCTTCATGCCCCCCCCCGCCGACATCCAACCGGAACTGGAAGACACGCGCCTGCGCGATGCCGATTGGATGAGGCGCGTCCAAGGCGGCGATACCGAGGCCTTCCGGGCCCTGATCCTCGCCTACCAGAACCGGGTCGCAGCCGCTCTGGCGCGGATGGCGGGCCCCGCCTTCGATCCTGAGGAACTCGCGCACGAGGTATTTGTGCGGGTTTGGAAATCTGCGCACCGCTACGAACCCTCGGCCCGGCTCTCCACATGGCTGCTTACGATCGCCCGAAACCTTTTCCTCAACGAACTGCGCTACCGCAGCCGCCATCCGACGGTTTCCATGGACGCCCCCTCGGAAGAGGGGCACACCACTCAGGAAAGCCCGGCAGGCCCGCCTTCCCTGCATCCGGATGTAGCCCTCATCGAGCGCGAACTTCACGAGGCCATCGATTCCGCGCTCCAGACACTTCCTGAAAACCAGCGCACCGCCATGGTCCTGAGACGCTACGAGGACCTTTCCTACGAGGAAATCTCCGTCGTCCTCGGGGTGTCCGTGGGCTCTGTCAAAAGCCTCCTTTTCCGGGCACGCACCACCCTCAGGGAACTCCTAGCGGAGTACCTGCCCTAGTGGGGACAAGTTGCCTCCGCCTCCCAAAAAGACATACTTGCCCGAGTGAAACCCCTGAACGCCATCCTGCGCCTCTGTGTTTTGGCTGCCCTCGCCCTTGGTGCGTCCCTTCTGCTCTGGAGCGGTAACACGCAACCGCCGCCGGCTCAGACCGCGAACGGCGCTTCAGACAAAGCGGGACAAACAGGACAATCGCCCGCCACACCGGCCACTTACTCCGAGTTGGCTCCCTCGGCCAACGCCCCGGAAGCAAAGGCCTGCTGCGACAAGCCCCCCACCCGCGCCGCACTGATGCGTAGGCCCCCCCTGGCGAACAACCCCTAAAGCCCCCGCAGCCACGACGCCCACCCCCAGCCAAACGCGCTTTCTCGGAAACCAGACGCCCCACCCTGCTGCGCCGACTCTCGAGCCCGCTTTTCAAAACCAGCCTTCCCTTCCATGCTTTTCAGAAACGCCCGACTGATCCTGCCCGACCGCCTCCTCCCCCCCTGCTCACTCAGGGTGGTCGACGGTCGGATTTCCTCACTCGGTGGCGCCCTTGCTCCGGAACCCGGCGAAGCCGCCATGGATCTGGCCGGTAGGTTTCTGGCTCCGGGCTTTATCGACATGCACCTCCACGGCGCGCTTCGGCGCGACACCATGGAGGCCACGCCGGAAGCCTTTGCCGCGATCTGTCAGTTTCACGCGACCGGGGGCACCACCTCCCTTGCCCTGACCACGGTCACCGCCCCTGCCGCTGCAATCACCGCCGTTTTGGAGGCGGCTGGTAAAATCAACCCAAACGCGACGGGTGGCGCCCGCCTGCTGGGTATCCACATCGAGGGACCCTACTTTTCCCTCGAGAAGCCCGGCGCCCACTCTCCAGAACTCATCCGCAACCCGCAGCCTGCAGAGTACGAGCCCTGGCTCAAACACCGCGACCGGATCACGCAGATGACGCTGGCTCCTGAGCTCCCGGGGGCACTGCCCTTGATTGAAGCGCTGGTGTCGGCAGGCATCCGGGCCAGTGGCGGCCACAGCGATGCCTGGGACGAGGAAGCGGCGGCGGGGTTCGCCCACGGGATGCGCCAGGTCACCCACACTTACAACTGCATGTCGAGTGCCCGCCGGCGTGGCGCCTACCGGGCGGCCGGGTTGCTGGAGTTCGCCATGGGCGAGCCTGAGATTCTTTGCGAGCTCATTGCCGATGGCTTTCATGTCAGCCCCACCCTGATGAAGGCGCTGTACCGGGCCAAGGGCGCGGCCGGCATCGCGCTGGTCACCGACGCGGGAGGCGGGGCGGGCCTTGCAGCGGGCGAGACCTTCTCGATGGGCGAGATCCACGGCGTGGTCGACGGAGGAGTCGCCCTAACGGCGGATCGAAAGGCGCTGTGTTCGAGCACTTCGCGGATGAACCAACTGGTGCGCAACATGGTGGAACAAGTCGACGTGCCGCTCTTTGAAGCAGTGCGCATGGCCACCCTAAACCCGGCGAGGGCGCTGGGTCTGGACGAGGAGATCGGCACCCTCACAGCGGGGGCGCGCGCCGACCTGGTTGTCTTGGATGATGCGCTCGAGGTGGCCATGACGTTTGTAGACGGCCAGCGCGTTTTTTGACCGGGCCCCACCAGCCCGCGAAGGGCGGCCTTTGGGATGGCAACCCACCAACGTTCCGGTAACCTTCCGGCAGGCTTGTGCCTGTGCGACTGAATGAAAATTACCTCCGCTGTGTTTGATGTCAGTGCCCCTGACTTTGCGTCCTGTCCGCAGGAGACTTTTCCTGAATTCGCGCTCATCGGCCGCTCCAATGTCGGAAAGTCCACGCTGCTCAACCGACTCGCGGAAAAGCGGGATCTTGCGCGCGTCTCCGCCACCCCGGGCTTCACCAAGATGCTCAACTTTTACACGATCAACCGCCGCTGGCGCCTCGTGGACCTGCCCGGTTACGGCTTTGCCAAAACCTCCCAGCAGGAACGGGCCCGCTACACCCGACTCATCGAGGACTACCTTCTAAAACGGCGCAACCTGGCGTGCGTGCTGGTGCTGGTGGACTCCTCCATCCCCCCTCAGGCTGCCGACCTGGATTTTGTACAATGGATCGGGCGGGCGGACCGGCCCTTTGCCCTAGTGTTCACCAAGGAGGACAAGGCCAAAGGCAACAAGGCAATGGAACATATCGAGCAGTTCATGGGCGCCGTGGCCGAATGGTTTGAAGAACCGCCCCTGATGTTTGTGACCTCCGCAAAAAACCAGATTGGCGTGCGGGAATTGCAGCACACCATTGCTCAGGCCGCGAGCGGCGACCCTGACTCCGACCAAGACGAACGATGACACTGGCAGATCTGGGATGGAACGAGGCGTTTGCAGCGGCTTTTGAGCCACTGCGCCAACAGGGCCTCAAACCGGCGCGTCTCATCCGCGACAACCGCATCACCTACGGCGCGCTTCTCGGCGATGGTGAAGAGCGCGAGGTGGTCTTGGGCGGCAAGGTCTACCATGACGCAGCCACCGATGCGGAACTGCCGGCGGTGGGTGACTGGGTGGCGCTCGAACTCGGAGGACCCGACGACGAAACGGTCATTCGTGCGAGGCTTCCCCGGCAGACGTGCCTTTCACGTCGGGCGCCCGGACACAGTGCCGAGGAGCAGGTCATCGTGGCGAACGTCAACGTGGTGCTGGTGGTCACCGAGCCGGGAGTGGACTTCAACCCAAGGCGCCTGGAGCGTTACTTTGCGATCATCGGGCGCAGCGGAGCGACCCCGGTGGTGGTGGTCAACAAGGCCGACTTGTTTTCGGCCGCCCACAGCAAGGAGGTGGTCGACGCAATCCGCACACTCAACCCGGATGCTGCAGTCCACCTCACCAGCGCGGAAACAGGGCGCGGTCTGCCAGCCGTGCGCGCCTACTTCAAAACGGGGGTGTCAGTCGCGCTCATCGGCTCCAGCGGCGTGGGCAAATCCGCACTGGTAAACCGCCTGCTCGGGGACGAGTACCAGTGGACCGGCGAGGTCAACGAAACCACGGGCAAGGGCCGCCACACCACCTCGGCAAGGGAGCTGATGGTCCTGCGCAAGGGCGGGATCCTGGTGGACAATCCGGGGATCAAGGAAGTCCAGATGTGGACGGATGAAACCACCTTGCGCGAACACTTTGCCGACATCGAGGCCCTCGCCGGAGAGTGCAAGTTCTTTGACTGCAAGCACCGCTCCGACGCCGGGTGCGCCATCCGCGCCTCCGTCGAAGCGGGAACTCTGGATCCAGCCCGCTACACGGGCTACATGAAGCTCGATACCGAGATCGAGAAGCTGAGAAACAGCCGCAAAAAGCGCCAGATGACCATCGAGCGCCGGTATAAACGCGAAGGCCGCAAGAAGGTGAGAAACCTCTCCGACCGGCAGGACTTTGAGCGGGAAATCCGGCCCTGGTGACCGGGTGCGATCCCGTCTTCGTGCTATTTTTTATCGAGCTTTTCCTGCTCGAGCGACTTCCGGATCGCCTCGTTGAAGCTTTTGCGGTACTCCGCCTCGGACAGTACCGCGCCCTTGGCCTGGGCAGTCTTGTACTCACCGCCCACCCAGCGCAGGTTCCGGATCCGGACCTCGGTGGGCTTGGCCCACGGCCTTCCTTCCGGCGGGGCTGCCTGCCCCGGCTTGCTCCCGCCCAAAGAGGGGCTCAGCGCCAGTTCGGTGAGCGTCTGCCAACTGGCCAGGGGCACCTTGTTTTGCGGATCGCTCGGAACGAGCTCCTCCAAAGAAACCGACACCGTCTGGAAGTCGGGCGAGCCCTTCAACTCCCGGACCACATGATACTGCGCCTTCGGCCCGGAGGAAAACGCGCCCCAGTCGTTGCTGGTCACAGACACCACGAGCGACGCATCCCGGAGCGGATTGATCTCGAAGACCAGCTGCGCCCCGTCGGGACCGCGCCACTTGGCGTCCTTGACCTTGCGGGTGACGACGTTCCACAGACTTGGATTTCCCCAGTTGAGGCGGTACCAGTCGTGCCAGCCGCGGGCCCCATCATCAATCATGCGCTCGACGCGGCCGGTGGCCTTCACACCCGCCGCCTGCAGTTGGTCTGCGGGGGCGTAGACCTCTCTGGAACTGAGTGTAAAAACGTCCGTATTGTTGCCGCCCGGCGCCTGCGGCAGGTTGCGGTACTGTTCGGGAGTGTCGTACTGCACGTTGGCGAATGCGAACAGCGGCTCCCCCGTCTCGAGCACAGGCGCGGAGGCCGTCCACCGGTCGCCGCTTTGCACGGCAAGGGCATCGCGCCAGAAGCGAGTGAGCGCATGTGGATCGGTGGAGTAATAGAGGTGCACCGCCTTCACCGGCCGGCTGCTGTCCGGCCGTACCACGAGCTCGGGGACGCCGTCCCGCGTCTTGAGGTTCAGCGCAAGCTGCGGGGTGGCCGGAAGCTGAAGCGCTCCTTTGAGATGCGCCTCAAACCAGAGGTGCTGCGTGATTTCGTGTTCGCTCGAGTGCCTGTGGTTGAAATGCGGCGACATGCTCAACCGGAGCAACCCCTCGGGCACATTGCGCCAGGTGTAGGCCATGTTGTCGATGTGCGCGTGGAAGTCGTTGGTGGGCGAAAGCCAGAGGGTCGGCACTGAAATCTGTTCAATGTACGGATTCTCGGAAACCGACCCGAGCTCCAAGGCCGTTCTGTTTTGCCTGCGCACGCCGGGAATATTCATCTGGCCCTCCAACACGTCCCCCGACCCTCCGCACGAGGGCACGGCCGCCCGCACCCGCTTGTCGATCCCGGTGACATGCGTGGTCAGGCGCCCGCCCATGGAATGGCCGTAGACCCCGAGGCGCCCCGGATCCACCTCGGGTTGCTGCTCCAGGAAGGTGAGCGCACGCCGGGCCGCAACGACGACAAGCAGCCAACTGCTGTTGCGCGGAGACTCCACCGGATCCAGCGTAAATTCGTCCGGCGCGAGCCCACCTGCGAAGTGGTTGACCTTGTTGCGCTGGGGCGGATGCGTTGCGTCGACCTTGCCCCAATCGGTGTTGGGCCCTTCGTAAACGCCGTCCTTGCCGAGTCTCATCGCATTGCCCCCCCAGTTGAGCGACATGCTGGCGTACCCTCTTTTGGCGTCTCTGAGTACGGAATCCAGGCTCGCCGACTGGCCGCCGCCATGCAAATGGAGGAGCCCCGGAAGTTTGGCAGCTCCCTTGGAAAAGGCGTAGAACGCGGCGACCTTGGCTGGGGCGCCCTTGAACACCCCGACTTGGTAACGCAACACCCGGCACACGATTCCATCCTGCTCCCACTCGCGGGTCACGTCGGCCTCGACCGGTTCCCGTCTGGGATCGTACTCCCCCCAGAACTCCACCAGGTTCTGGGGAACCTTCCCCTCCCGCAGCGGAGGAAGAGAATCCTGCGCAAGCGAAGCAACCGCACCTAAGACGAGCAAGCAAACTGGAAGGGCAATGTTCATGGATCGGGCTGAGTACCAACCGCAAAGCTGCAGGAACCGACGCGCAAGAGCAAACCCGTCCTCTGCCAGCAACGCCCCACCCACCTTCTAAAAAATCGCCTTGGGCTTGCTGGCGTCAAACAAGGACGAGGAAAGCAACACCACTGCCTCCTCCCCCCGATTTTCTCCAAAGTGCACCATCCCCAACGCCTCCACCAGGGAATCGCCGGCCCTGAGCTCCGCAGTCTTCCCCGCTTCCAAGAGCAGCTCCGAGCCGTCCCCCCGCGTGACCTGGGCCTCTCCGCTGACCACCGTGTAAGTCAGTACCCCGGCCATCATCCGTTCAATCTGCATTCCGGGGTGGCTGTGGACGGGCAGTTTCGCCTTCGGAGCAATCGTGAAACGCGTCAACTCGAGAACCTGCTTTCTGTCCGCCGTAGGATACCCCTTGGCCAACACCTCGCGGACCACAGCCCGGGTATAGGGGTTGGACGGAGAACGCTCCTGGCTGCGGACGACGGAAACTCCCATCACAAGACAGGCCAGTCCGATAAAAAGTGGGGTGTGCTTCATGCTTAGACCCTTGTACCCCGGCGAGGCACCCCGCACAACGGTGCCGTCCTACTGCGCCACGGAGCGAGCCAGGCCGCCGCCTGAGTCCGCCAAAAAGATCCGCCCGTTCGCAGCGTCGCGCACCAACAGAAAGTTGCCCACGTTGCTCTGAAAAATCTCCTTTTCCGGAAACTCCTTGGGAAACCACTCGGGCGCTCCCCCGGAAGAGACAGGACCGCCTTCCCGCGGGCGCTCCACCTTTTGCAAAGAAAAGGGGTTGGTTTGGAGCCACGCATCCAACACGGGGCCGGGCGTGACCACCAAAAACCATTCCCAGCGTGTCACGCCCTCGGCATCGGACCATTCACGTCTTTCCGCATTTTGAATCACGTCACCCTCCTGGGGCCTGCGCCACAGGGCACGGCGAAAGACTTCCTGAGCATCGAGGTTGCGAGCGAGCGTCTCCGACGGCGGTTCTGGAAGAGGCGCGGCTGCAGGCTTGGCCTCGACGATTGCAGCTGGCACCGGTTGACTTGGGACGGGTTGCCGCAGAATCCAGCCGCGGGCCAGCAGGCCGCACACCACCAGCCCCCCCCAGACCGCCACGGAACGGACAGAGACTTTCCCAGACGACGAAGGAACAGAAGAGGGTTGTTTTAACGGAGGGGCCATCGCAAGGAGATCAAT
>JBIKSY010000301.1:0-4581 GCA_044348365.1 Chthoniobacteraceae bacterium | reverse complement strand
GACAAACCGCACCGCCCACACGTGGCCCACCAGCGCACCGAGCAGCAACAAGAGTCGCGCGTTGTCACTCCAGACGGTCCTGTGGTTCATCCACACCACCGCCACGGCCAGCACATACACAAAGGATTCGACCAGCAAACGCTGCGCCGCTTCCGGTTGCGCGCAGTCCCCCGACACCAGTGACGCCAATGCCAACCCCAGCGCGCCGATGATCACGCACCGCGCAAAACCCCCGCACTTGAGCGAGTCCAACCACTCGCTCTGGCGCAAACGGCGCCGCCACTTGGCGGAGGCCAACCCCCTTCGGATCAGACGTTGGCGGGTGAAAAAAGAAAACATGGCACGTGGCGGCAGCGCGTTTTAACGGGCGCTTGGCGGCTCCTCGGTCCCGCGATGGCGCCGGTATGCCCGGATGATGGTCGCAACCAAGCCGTGGCGCACGACGTCAGTTTCGCTGAAATGACAGAAGCCGATCCCCTCCACCCCCCGGAGCGCCTGGACAGCCTCCACAAGGCCGGAGCGGCGGTTGCGGGGCAGGTCGATCTGAGTCTGGTCACCCGTGATGACACACTTTGAATCCAATCCAAGGCGTGTCAGAAACATGAACATCTGTTCGGTGGTGGTGTTCTGCGCCTCGTCGAGCACGATAAAGGAGCGGGCAAGCGTGCGCCCCCGCATGTAGGCCAGCGGCGCAATCTCGATGATGTTCCGCTCCATACAGCGCGCAAGCTCGTCGGGCTCGAGCATGTCCTGGAGCGCGTCATAAAGCGGGCGCAAATAGGGCATGATTTTCTCCTTCAGGTCCCCGGGCAGAAAACCCAGCGCTTCCCCCGCCTCCACCGCGGGACGCGTCAGAATGATCCGTGAGACCAGGTCCTTTTTAAGCGCAGCCACCGCCATGGCCATCGCCAGATAGGTCTTGCCCGTGCCGGCCGGCCCCACCCCAAAGACGATGTCGTGTGCGCGAATCGCCTCCACGTAGGCGCGTTGGGTTTCTGTCTTGGGCATGACCGGCGCCCGGCGCGCGCCCACCGTCAGGCGCGTTTCACTCAACTGGTCCAGTCCCGGAATGCCGGGCTCCTGCAAGGAGCGCACCGCATACTGGAACTCCTGGCGCCGGATGCTCACCCCCTTCTGGCGGGCCCGCTCAAGTTGCTGAAAAAGAGAGCGCACCTTGGCCACCTGTGCCGGCTCCCCCTCCACCCGGAGCCACCCCTCTCGGGTGGTGAGATGCACCCCAAAATCCTGCTCAAGGGCCTTGAGCAGACCTAAATCGCCCGCATAGAGCGCCTGTAAAACACGCCCACTTTCAAACTGCAGCGTTTCAACTTCACTCATAGCAGCGGGCCGCCGGTGGTCTACCGGAACCCATACGCCAAAGACCAAACCGTCCGCTCCTCCGTGGACTTCTCCACCTCCACCAAAATGTAGTAGGTCCCGGTGCGCTTGGGCTTGATCCGGGCCGCCGCCGTCTGGCCCTTCTGTTTAAACTCGTCTTCTGCCAGTTTCCCAGCGCTGTCGTAAACGTGGACCGAGATTTTCGCCCCCTTGCAGTCGGTGCCCATCCAGAACCAATACTCGTTTCCCTTAAACAACTGGTGCGGAATCGGCTTGGGCTGGCCGGATGGCATGTCGCCCCCCCAATGCTCCTCGCGCACCGTGAAGCCTTCCTTCACCGCTGGGATCGCCGCCTCGAGCGCGAAGGACAGGGCGTCATTGATCGTCCCGCGAGCGGTCATCGGACCGCTAAGGACGGTGAGCAAACCGCAGGTTGCCAGTATGATTCTTTTCACAAAAAATTCTCCGGTTCCTTATTTGCCCTTGGCCTGCACCGCCGCCACCAACTCGGCGCACCTCTGACCAATGTCTCTGACGTCCTTTTCGGTGATGCTATCCCCGCTGGAAACCCCCATGAGCGGCTGGATGTTCTTCAAGCCTGCCAGAACCTTTGAAATCAGCTCACCCTTCTGCACCTCCACTGGCAACGCTTTGAGCCGTAGGTTGAAGTGATCTATGAGCACCGGCTGGTGCAGCAGTTCGGCCCCGTCCTTGGAAAAGCTTTTGCCAACCACCGTTGCAAGGGCTTCGGTACCCCGCAGCCAGCCGCCCAGACTCACCAGTTGCGCAAGCGATTCGCTGTTGAGTTCAATCATCGCCTGCCGCACGTCAGCCAGAGCCAAATCCAACTCCTTGCGGACCTCCATCCAGCGGCGTTTTTCGGCAAATTCAACAATCGAATTAGCCCGTCCACGCACCGCTCTCTCCACTCCAATTGCCTTGGCGAGGGAGCGCACACTGTTGCCGATGTTTTTGACCTCCTCGGAATTCTCCGCCTCCACCGCAATAAAACCCTCAGCTATCACCACACCCAGCATCAGCGAAACCTGTTCCTTGCCACCTGCGGGCGCTGCCATGCTCTTCTGCGGGCGGAGCACCTCCGGCCAACTGGGCTTGCCCAGTTTGTCCAGCACCGCAAACACTTCACTCGGCACGGGCACCACCACTTGGTCCACAAGTTTTGCCTCCTTTGGAAATTGATGTACGGCAATCGTCTTTGCCGGCTGGGCCGCGGGGGCCGCCTTCAGTGAAGCGACGGGGCCTTGAGCAAGCGAAAGAGCACCAGCCAGCGCCCACAGGGTTCGTTGATTCATAGTCGTGAGTCATCATTCTCGGGCATCCCCGTCAAAACTCAACTCCCCCTTTTTGCACTTTTCCAGCACGGCCCGGCAGCGGGATGATTTAGAGTTTGATCAAACAAAGATCCTGCCTATCTTTCCTTCACTTCAAATGGAAGGGTGGCTGAGTCCGGTTTAAAGCACTCGACTCGAAATCGAACGTTGGAGAAATCTGACCGCGGGTTCGAATCCCGCCCCTTCCGCCATTTTACGTGTACACCCAGGAAGCCTGGCCTTCACGGTAAGTTCCGGGAACAGGAGACACTGACACGGTGTCAGCCAGCGGTCCCACACCGCACCCAAGGGGCTGCGGATGCGAGTAGTCGGAGCTGTCCGTGTGCAAGCTCGGAAACAGGAGTCAGTACGTGGCCCGCCCGCCGGACAGATCAAAGCAGAAGCCCGTGCTGAAGCTGTTTTCCGGAGAAACAATGAACTCCGCCATCGCGGCAAACTCCGAGGTGGACCCGCACCGCTTCATCGGAATCTTGTCGGTCATGTAGGTGATCTGCGCCTCCGGCATGTTGTCGTGGATGGCGGTCCGGATGACCGCCGGCGCGAGCGCGTTGATGCTCACCCCCGTTCCCGCATACTCCTTGCCCTGCACCTTTGTCATGCCGATGACGGCAGCCTTGGAGGCTGAGTAGGCCAGCATCCCGGCGTTCCCCTCCTTGCCGGCGATGGAGGCAATGTGCAGCACCCTGCCGTAACCGCGCTCCAGCATGTGCGGCACCACAGCCTGAAAGGTCACCAGGCTGGCACGCACGTTGAGGGCAAATACCCGGTCAAAGTCGACCAGATCCACCTCGTGGCTCTTGATGTTGGTCTGCCCTGTGATGCCCGCACAGTTGACCAGAACATCCACCCGGCCTGTTTGGGAAACCACCTGCGCCACGGCCTGTCGCACCGCCTCGGGACTGGACACGTCCACCTCGAGCGCCAGCGCAGACCGGCCAAGCAGTTCACCGGCCACGGCGAGCTTGGAGGAGTTCACGTCCAAAACGGCCACCTTTACGCCGCGGGCGACCAGCCTTTGCGCCAGGGCGAACCCCAAGCCGTCCGCCCCACCGGTGATGAGGGCGGTCTGAACGTTCCAAGCGGGTGTTTCGGGAAGGGAGGAGGGGTGCATATGACAAAGATGCGGTTCGGTTCGGCGAGCATTTAACTCCTAAAGCAACGGCTCTGCACCCTCTCGACTTTCGACTACCCGCTTCAAGTAAAAAGCCACCCATCCACTCAAGGGCCAACTCGGGAAACTGGCCTCGCCAAAGTTGAACCCAAGGAGACGGCTGAAATGGAGGTGCGCCTGAGCATTCGGTTGATAGCCCGGTCGGGATGCGTATAAATCCAGCGGTGCGAGTCACCCTTGGCCCATATTCCGGTCGCGCACGCTCCTACCCCCCAGGCACCGCGGCTTTTCATTGCGTCCATGCTCCTCACCCCCGCTGAAATCGAACTGGCACTCCGTTCCCTCCCGGATTGGACCAGCGACGGCAAGTCGCTCCGCCGCACTGATACCTTCCACGGCTTCCCCGAGGCCGTCGCCTTCGTCAACCGCCTCGTCGGCCCTGCCGAGGCCCAGAGACATCACCCCGATATTTCCATCTCCTACAACCGCGTGACCCTAAGCCTCACCACCCACGATGCCGGCGGCCTCACTGCCAAGGACCTCGCCCTGGCCCGGGTTCTCTCAGAAGGGCAGTCCACAGGCGGGTCAGCACCTTAAAACCGTCATTTCATCCGCCCCAGATGGCCTCAGCTTGCGCGCACTCGCCGAGTTATCGAGGCGCATTCTTGGGCTTCAAATCTAGCTTGAATACCCAGACAGTTCGTCGTGCTCGGCGCCTTTCTGCCGTGCGGCACGCAGACCGTCAGGGACTCCGAGAAATTGGGCCGTGTTCCTCAAGAC
>JBIKSY010000081.1:0-15071 GCA_044348365.1 Chthoniobacteraceae bacterium | reverse complement strand
CGTTGGACATGTCCCAGTCCAAGCGCCCGGATGCGCTCAGATGGAGCCGTTTCCGCCCCTCAAAAGTGGTACACTTTGAACCCGGTTAATTCGACCGGAGGTGGTACAGTTTGACCGACCGCTGACACTAAGTCACAGTTGTTATTGATGTTGTATATTGTTAATAGTCGCATCCCTCTCGCCCCGCTACGCCCCACCCTATGTCCTCACATCCGTTTGCAGCTTTCTTTGGCGTCCTCGCTGTTTTCGCCGTGGCGAGCGCTCCGCTTTGCGGAGTAGCTCCACAGGGGACGACTCCGCTCTTCCCGCTCCCTGCGCCAAAGTCCATCGCTCCCCGGGTGCCTGTGCAATGGAGGGCGGGCGCGGCGTCGACAGTTGTCACACCGGACAAGCTTCTGTTTATGGCGGGCTATGCCTCTCGCAAGAAGCCCGCCGAAGGCAAGGTGCAGGATCTGTTTGCCAAGGCGCTTGCGATTGAGGATGCGCAGGGAAGCCGTTTGGTCATCGTGACGATGGACCTGATAGGGGTACCCCAGAGTCTGCGGCAGGACGTGGCGGCAAAGGCTGTGACCTCCTTTGGCCTGCCTCCGGAACGGTTGCTGCTCAACGCCTCGCACACGCACAGTGGCCCTGCCTTGCGCACTGCGCCTCCTCCACATGCGGAGGATGGGGTCAATGTGCAGGCACTTGAGTCCCACAATTACACGCAGCAGCTTCAGGAGAAGATTCTGGCTACTATCGGTGAAGCCTTGGCCGCTCTGCAGCCCGCGCGGCTGACTTGGAACAAGGCTAGGTGCGGTTTTGCGATGAACCGCCGCAGGGATTACACGCTTCCTCAGGAGCACCCCAACGCAAACAAGGCGCCCAATCCGGACGGACCCGTGGACCACGAAGTGCCCGCGCTGCGAGTGGAGGCGCCAGACGGCACCCTTCGCGCAACCCTCTTCGGCTACGCCTGCCACAACACGAGCTTGGGGTTTTTTCACTATTGCGGCGACTATGCAGGGTTTGCGCAGCAGTTTTTGCAGAAACGGAGGGATCGCCCCGGTTTCACAGCGCTGTTTTTGATGGGGTGCGGAGGCGATCAAAACCCGTACCCCCGCCGCTCGGACGTGGTACCTGGCATCACGGACTTGGAGCTTGCCCAGCAGCACGGGCGGACGCTTTCCAATGCGGTCGAAGTGGCCCTCAGTGCAAATCCTCGGCCAATGGGCGGCCCCATCCGGGCTGCCTATGAAGAGGTTCTTCTGGATTATGCAAAACCCGGTAGGGCTGCACACAGCTATCCGGTGCAGGTGATCAAACTTGGGCAGGACCTGACCCTTGTCGCACTTGGAAGCGAGGTGGTGGTGGACTATTCGCTTCAAACGCGAACTCGCCGGAACAGGGGCGGTATGGGTGGCGGGGTATTCCAACGACTACAACGGCTACATTCCTAGTTTGCGCGTCCTCAAGGAAGGCGGATACGAGGCTGCCGCGGGGTGGGCCGATTCCGTGGAGGACCGCATTGCGGCGAAGGTCCACGAACTCTACAAACGGATTTCGGAGTAACAAAGCTGCGTCAGCCGCCTGCGGGCGGTGCGGAATCTCGGCACGCTACGGAGCTTTGCTGAGGAAGTGCGAAGCCGCGGTCGGAGGGGGCCTTGGTGACTCCCGCGCCGCCGCGGCATTGAGCGAAATCCCCGCGGACTTCGGGATAACCCCGTGGAGCAGCCTAGCTGAGGACTTCTTTGTGGAAGGTGCCCCAGTCGTCGAGATTATTGAGGTCCACGGCAGCCGGGCTGACGGAGCCGTCGTCTGGGAGGCCGTTGGCCTCGAGAATGGCGTGTCGGGTGGCGTCCGAGTGGATGTAGCCGAGGATGGCGGCGTTGTTCTTGTAGATGGTTGACTTGTCTAGTTTTACACCAGGCTGCTGCCTGATCCAGGCTTCAAACTGGGGATAGCTCGGCTTGGTTTGGATGAAGGCGCGTACGGCGGCCTCGTCTAAGTGCAGGGCGGCGAGGACCATCGAGTCATACCCCTTGCCGATGCCGGGGTAGTCCGCGTGCAGTTTGCCCTGCGCTTCGAGGGAAGCTTTCTGCCAGAGGCGGGGCAGGTGGAGAACACCGAGGGGACCGGCGAGGCCGGAACTGATCATGGGTACGTATTTGCTCATAAGGAGGCGGATATTTAGGCCGGTCTTCTGGGGGGGGCAGGGTTGCGCCTCCAAGATCCCGGGAGCGCAAGTTTGTGGTGGACCAGCGCGCTTCTCCAGAAGCAAATGGGAGGCGCACCGAAACACGGGCCGAGGGATGTTCACCCTGCGTGCCCATCGTTTTTCCGGCCCTAACATGCGCCCCGACGTTTGACTCACGCTGAAAGTTGACCAGGGGAAGGGACGTTATTTCATGCACAAAAGCAGCCACGACTACCACTACTTGACGCAGCGTTGGCGCGCCGTCGCACGCGGCGCCGGTCTGCGTCTGCTTTCAATCGCCACGGTCGACGGCTTTCCCGTGTACTGCCTGAAGTCGCCGGCGCTGGGGCATTGCGGCGGACTTTATCTCTCGGCGGGTATCCACGGTGACGAGTCGGCTTCCACGGAGGGGCTGCTTGTCTGGGCACAGCGCTTTCAGGCGGAGCTTCGCCACCTGCCCGTCTTGCTTTTTCCCTGTCTGAACCCCTGGGGGCTCGTCATGAACCGCCGCTCCGACGCCGCGGGAAACGATGTGAACCGGATGTTCCAAGACGACAAACATCCGACGGCGGCGGCGGTGCGGCAAACAGCAGCTCCCCATGCGTTTGACTCTGCAATGCTGCTGCACGAAGACTACGACGCACAGGGCGTGTACCTCTATGAACTCTCGAGGCGGTCTCCCTTTGGAGACTCCATTCTCAGCGCGGCGGAGGCATTCCTTCCCAAGGATCTACGGACCAAGGTGGACGGCCGCAAGGCGAGGAACGGCATTTTGAGGCCTCGGCTTTCCCCGAGGCGCTTCGCAGAGACAGGGCATCCGGAGGCGCTCTGGCTTCATCTGCGGGGCTGCGGCCGGAGTATTACTTTTGAAACACCGAGCGAGGCTTCCTTGGAGAAGCGGGTGGAGGCCCATGCTGTCGCTGTGGCTCGCATGGTTGCGCTTTTGTCCCTGCCGACCGCCTGAGGCGGCGGCGCGGCGGCGGACGCAAAGCAGTTGTGTCTTGTTGCCTGTGCGGCAAGATTTGTGCGTGTGGTTTTCCGATCGCCTACTGTTCCGCGTTAGTCTGCTCCTTCCTTTGTGGGGGATAGGCTTTTCAAGCTGCCGCCCAGCGCCTGGCGCGCCTCAGAAGCGGGAGGATGCCGCAGCGCTGGCGGCTCCCAAGCCCAGGGAGATTTCACCCGAGGAGGCACGCCTGCAGCGCGAGGAAAGAGCCAAGCAGGAGGCCGTTGCCACCTACCCTGAGCTCGGAGTCGCTGGAACTGCCGTCAACAGGGAGTACGTGCGCCGCTACAAACTCTACCGTTCAGTGAACCCCGCTTTTTTCGCCGAACCCGACTGGCCGATCCACCTCGCTGAGATGCTGGCACAGGATCTGGGGCTGGACCCGAGCAGAAAAGCCCCCGAGGCCTCCCCGCGCTGAAGATACGGCGCTCCGCGGCGGGATCCTCAGGCGCGGCTGCGCTCCTTTTTCCACTGGAGCACCAGTTCGAGAAAGGGTGCTGCAAAGTCTCGAAGCTTGCGTTCGCCCACGCCCGGGATTTCCGCGAACTCGGCTTCCGTCGAAGGCTGGCGGGCGGCGAGGTGGCGCAGAGTGACGTCCGGAAAAATAATGTAAGGCGGGACGTTGCGTTCCTCTGCAAGGGCCCGGCGTAGCGTGCGCAACTGGGCGAAGAGGAATTCGTCGCAGACGACATCCCCCTCGATGGTGGGACGGCTGGGGCGTGCCTTTGGGGTCACCGTGGGGCGGGTGAGGTTCAGGGGGCTTTTTGCCTTGAGCCATGCCAAGCCCTCGCCGGAGATGTCCAGCGTGCTCATGCGCTCGGCGGACTGGGAGCAGAAGCCGAGCCGGATGAGTTCGCGGCCGATGGTCTGCCATTCCGCACGGGAATGTTCCTTGCCGATGCCGTAGGTGGACAGCTGGTCGTGGCCCCAGCGCTTGATTTTTTCGGTCTCAGCGCCCGTGAGTACCTCGACGATGTGGTTCATTCCGACGCAGAAGCGGGAGGCCTGCTTGAGCCTGAAGATGCAGGACAGGAACTTCTGGGCGGGTACCGTTCCGTCAAAACGCTCTTTAGGCTCCAGGCAGTTGTCACAGCCGTTGCAGGGGACTGGAAAGTTTGTTTCCCCGAAGTAAGATAAGAGCATGTGGCGGCGGCAGCCCCCGGATTCGGCGTAGTGGACCATCTGCTGGAGCTGTTCGCGCGCGATGCGCTGCTCTTCTGGGTCACTTTTCTCCTCGATGAAGGCTTTCTGTTTTACGACGTCCGCGGAGCTGTAGAGCAGGACGCACTCACCCGGCAGCCCGTCGCGGCCGGCGCGGCCCGTCTCCTGGTAGTAGCTCTCGATGTTCTTGGGGAGGTCGTAGTGCATTACAAACCGTACGTTGGGTTTGTGGACACCCATGCCGAAAGCGACCGTGGCGCACATGACCCGTGTGCGGTCCCGCAGGAAGTTGTCCTGGCTCTTTTCGCGCTGCTTGGGCTCCAGTCCGGCGTGGTAGGCTTGAGCGGACACCCCGGCCGCGCGCAATCGCTCCGCGAGGGCCTCGGTGGACTTGCGACTCTGGCAGTAGACAATTCCTGTCTCCTCCGGCCGCGCCTTGACCCACTGGATAACCTGTTCGGTCGGTTTGCTTTTGGGAAGAATCCGGTAGCTAAGGTTTGGGCGGTTGAAGCTGGCCGTGTAGCAGCGCGGTTCGCGGAGCTCGAGCAGGCGGACGATGTCCTCGCGCACCCGGAGGGTGGCCGTCGCGGTCAGGGCGATGAAGGGTACGCCGGGAAGAGTCTGGCGCAGACCGGCCAGTTGGCGGTATTCGGGCCGGAAATCGTGGCCCCATTCGCTAATACAGTGCGCCTCGTCGACTGCAATGAGGCGCACGCCCAGTTCCGGGAGGCGTTCGACAAAACCCGAGAGCATCACGCGCTCCGGGGCGAGATAGAGTAGCTTGTAATCCCCGCGGTATAGCCCCCGGAAGCGGGCTTTGGACTCCTCGGAGGAGAGGGTGGAATTTAAGAAGGTGGCCGCGACGCCGCTGGCCTGAAGCCCCTCCACCTGGTCCTTCATCAGGGCGATCAGCGGTGAAATCACCACGGTGAGCCCGTCGCCCGCAAGCGCGGGTAGTTGGAAACAAAGCGACTTGCCGCCTCCGGTGGGCAGTAGCGCAAAGACATCCCTGCCGGCAAGCGTGTCCGTGATGATTTCCTCCTGCAACGGCCGGAAGGAGCCGTAGCCGAAGGTGCGTTTGAGGATGGCCAGCAGTTCTGCTCTTTGCATGGAGGCGGGCTTAGCGTTCCCGGGGAACCAGAACACATTCCATGCCCGCCGCGTGCGCCGCCGTCCTGCCCGTCTCCGTGTCCTCAAACACGAGGCACCGTTCCGGCAGCACGTTGAGCCGGCGGGCAGCTTCCAAGAAAGGATCGGGGAAGGGTTTCCCACGGGAATAGTCCTCGGAACACACCACCGCGTCAAAGAGGTCGTGGATTCCGATGGCGTGCAGGGTGCGGGTGACGATGTGCCGGTGGCCGCCGGAGGCCACCGCCATCGGCTTGCGGCCGAAGTGAGAGCGGGCGATGTCGACGATCCCGTGAATCGGTTCCACCGCGTCGCTGAGGGATTCAAACACCGCCTCCTTGTGATCCACCAGTGCGTCAACCTCGAGGGTTAGCGAATGTTGCTCGTTGAGGATCTCGATGATCCGGGCGGTGGGGACGCCTCCCAAAGAGTAGAAAAACGGCTCAGGGAACAGGTGGGCATGCTCGCCGAGCGCCACGCACCAGGCCTTGTAATGGGCTGGCATCGTGTCGGCCAGCGTGCCGTCGCAATCGAAGATAAACGCGTCGAACTCGGTTTCGGGAAGGGTCGGCCTCCAGTAGGTTTGTGTGGACACGCGCAGGACGGTAGGGAAGCCGGTGTGAAATTGCAAAAAAATGCCGCAAACCTGCTCTAGGGGGCGGCTACTTGGCGGCGGGCATCGGCTTGAGGTCAGTGCCGTACACCGTCACCGGTCCGATGGCCTCAAGGGCGGGTCGCACCTCCTTGGCCTCCCCGACAACCACGATGAGTGTGTCGGTGGCGTCCAGGTGGGTTTGGGCCGTTTTCTGGAGCAGTTCGGGTGAGACGCTGCCCATGCGCCGCGCGTAGCTCTTGTAGAAATCGGCGGGGAGTCCGTACAGGTCGATGTCCTGCACGCGCTGGGCTGTGCGGTCGCTCTTTTCAAGGCTCAGCAGATAGTTGCCCACGTTGTACTCGCGCTGGAGCGACAGCTCGGTCTCGGGCACCGGTTCGGTGCGCAGACGGTCGATTTCCTTGAGCATCTCCAGAACGGCAGGGGCGGTCACATCGTTGCGCGTTTCGGCCGTTGCTTCGAAGGAACCGGCGATCCGCCGTGGATCAAAGGCGGAGTAGGCGCCGTAGGTCCAGCCGTGGGTTTCCCTCAGGTTTTGGTAGAGCCGGCCGGAGGCGCCGCCGCCTAGGGTGGCCGTGAGCACGAGCACCTCGGGCAGGTCGGGGGTGTTCCGGGCCGGGCCGACACGGCAGATCGCAATGTTGCTCTGCACCGAGCCGGGGCGGTCCACCAAGTGGACGGTGCGTCCCTTCAGGACTGGCAACGCCGGCTGCGGCGGCGCCGACACCTCGGCCCTTTCCCAGCTTCCAAACACCTTTTCCACCATCGCCAGAACCTCGGCCTGAGCCACATCGCCGACAATGGCCAGAGTTGCGTTGTTGGGATGAAAATGGAGCTGGTGGAAGCTCACCAGATCCTCCCGAAGAATCGACTGCACGCTTTCCGGGGAGGAAACCTGGCCGTAGGGGTGCGCGCCGTAGACAAGCTTTGTGACGAGTTTTGAGAGGAGTGCGGAGGGCTGCTGTTTCTGGGCTTCCAGCCCGGAGAGGGCGAGTTTGCGCAGTTTGAGGAGTTGTTCCTCTGTAAAGGAGGGGTTGCGTACTGCGTCGGAAAGAAGGTCCAGCAGTTGGCCCGTGTACTTGTTGAGGGAGGAGGCAGTCAGAGCGATGGCGTCCGGTCCGGCCTTGGCGTCGATTGCGGAGCCCAGGTTTTCCGACTCGATGGCGAAGGCCTGGGCGGAGCGCGTGGCAGTGCCGCGGTTGAGCATGCTCGCTGTGAGGGAGGCAGTGCCCGGCTTTGCACCGTCGGAGGCGGTCCCGGATTTGACCAGCAGGCGGAAGGTCACCATGGGGCGGCGGTCGTCTTGAATGAAGAAAACCCGCAGGCCGTTGGGCAGGGTGAGGTCTTTATACTCCGGGAAGGAAGCGGCGGGGGCGGGGCCCGGCACGGGTTTGACCGAGCGGTCGACCGCGGCGGCGGCAGGTGGCTGGAGGCAGGCAGCCACCAGGCCCGCGCACAGCAGGGAAGGAAGAGAGCGAAGCAGAGGTTGGAGACGCATGGCCTGGAATTATTTGGAGGGGGGGAGAGGGAAGCGCAGGGTGAAGCGGCCTTTGTCGGTGAGGTATTTCTTGGCAACGCGCTGCAGGTCCTCCCGTTTGACGGCGAGGTAACGTTCCAACTCCGTGTTGATGAGACTGGTGTCACCGTAAAACATGGAATAGTGGGCGAGTGTGCTGGCGCGTTCGGCCATGGTGCCTCCGCTCTTGGCAAACTGGGATTCCATCTGGGTGCGCACCTTTTGGAATTCGTCCTCGGTGACGCCTTCCGCCACCACCCGTTTGATTTCCTCCAGAAGCGCGGCGTCGAGTTCCTCGAGCGTGGCGCCGGACTGTCCTGTGACTGAGATGGCGAGCATGCCGGCTTTTTCGAGCAGCGAACAGTAGGGAGCCACGTTCATTGCTACCCCCTTTTTCTCGACGAGGCTTTGGTAAAGGCGCGACGAACGGCCGTCTCCCAAGATGTTGGCGAGCATTTCCAGCGGATAAGCGTCCGGCTCTGTTTCGCTCGGGGCGCGCCAGGCGTGGATGAGCGAGGGGAGCGGGGTGTTTTTGCGCACCACGTCTCTGGACTTTCCCTGCACATCCAAGGTCCAGTGGAACTCGGGCCGCGGCACCGGTTTGTCGTTTGGGATGGTGGCGAAGTAGTCGGCGATGAGCTTTTTGGTCTCCTCGATCTGGAAGTCGCCCGCGACCACGAGGGTGGCGTTTTCGGGCCGGTAGAAGGTTTTGTGGAAGTCCCGGAACTCCTCGATGGTGGCCTTGTCGATGTACTGGAAGGAGCCGATTGGGACCCACTGGTAGGGGGTGCCTTCAAACACGAGGGAACAGAGTTCCTCAAACAGGCTCCCGTAGGGCTGGTTGTCGTAGGAGCGCCGGCGCTCCTCCTTTACGACTGCGCGTTGGGTCTCAACCCCGGCCTCGTCGATGCGGGGGTGGAGCATCCGTTCGCTTTCAATCCAGAGCGCCAGAGGAAGTTGGTGGGCGGGCAGGTTAAAGTAGTAGTCGGTGCGGTCAAAGGAGGTCGACGCGTTAAGGTTGCCTCCCGCGCTGGAGATGTACTTGTCAATGGTGCCCCGGGGGATGAACTCCGAGCCCTCAAACATGAGGTGTTCAAAAAAGTGGGCAAAGCCGGTGCGGTCGGGGCGTTCGTTCTTGCTGCCCACCCGGTAGAGCACGTACGTGCCGATGACGGGCGCCGCGTGGTTTTGGTGCAGGATGACGTGCAGTCCGTTGGGGAGGTTGTATTCGAGAAATTCAACGGGCTTGCGCACGCTGCGCACGTCGGCTTGGGGCTGGGTGTCCCTGGCGGGAAGGGACGCTCCGGAGCGGGACCCGGGGGCCGCGTGGGCGGCACTTCCAAAGGTCACACTGAGAGCCGCGGATAAAAGGGCAGCGGATTTCATGGTTTTGAATATATGACCCTTGGCGGCCGGTTTTGTTCGATGCAACCTTCTGGCCGAGGTGCGGGGGATTCTAAACCATGGCGTTGGAAGATGCTTTGCGCCAACTAAAGTTTTGCTCCCTGCGGTTTGTTTGCTTCCTGCCAACTGATGAACATTTCTCTCTCCAAACGGCCAAAGGCCCTCCCGCTCATCCGGGCGGTTTGCTGTCTCTGTCTACTGCTCGAGAGTGCCCTTGCCCACGGTGCTGACGGACGGTACGCTTTTGAGAAAGCCGAGATGGGGCTGCCCGTACGCGTGACCCTGTACGCCCCGGATGCGGGCGCCGCCAAGGCGGCGGCAGACCGTGCCTTCGCAAGGGTGGAGTCGCTGAACGCCGTTTTTTCAGACTACGACAGTGATTCGGAGCTCAGCCGGCTTTCCGACACGGCCGGCTCCGGAAGGGCTGTGGCAGTGGGGTCCGAGTTGTGGCATGTTTTGGAGTTTGCGCAGCGGGTGTCCGCCCTGTCCAAGGGGGGCTTTGACATCACGGTCGGGCCGATGGTCAATCTGTGGAGGGTGGCACGCCGTAAACGCGAGTTGCCCAAAACGGAGCGTCTCTTGGAAGCACGGACGCGGGTGGGCTATCAGGGCGTCGAGTTGGATCCCTTGGCGCGCACCGCCCTGCTGCGGAAGCCCCGGATGCGGCTCGATGCCGGAGGAATCGCCAAGGGTTACGCGATGGAGGAGGCGCTCCAGGTGCTGCGCTCGCTCGGGTTGCCCCGGGCGATGGTCGCCGGCGGCGGGGACATGGCCTTGGGGGAGGCGCCTCCGGGTGAGTCTGGTTGGCGGATTGAGGTGAGTTCGCTGGACGCAAGCGGCGCTCCCGCCCCGCGCTTTCTGCGGCTTGCCAACTGTTCGGTCGCCACCAGCGGCGACCTGTACCAACGGCTGGAAATCGAGGGGAAACGCTACTCGCACATCGTGGATCCGCGGACCGGAATCGGTCTCACCGATCACAGTCTGGTGACCGTGGTAGCCGCCCGCGGAATCGAGGCGGACGCGCTTTCCAAGGTGCTCGCGGTCCTCGGTCCGGAGGAGGGGTTGCCGCTTTTGGAGGATTTTCCGGGTGTTGCGGCCTACGTGGTGCGTGCGCCGGAGGAGCGCGTGGAGGAGCATTTCAGTGCGCGCTGGAAGGCGCTTGAACCCTGAGCAGACAGGACGGCTTGAGCGAAGCCCTTCGGCCGGCACCGTACTCAACACGGCGCAGCGACGCCGCTGGCCTTCCTGGACCAGAGGCGTAAATGCACTGGCGCGGGGTCCATTCTGAGGCCCGCGGGAACTCTCCCCGGGGAGATCTACACGCACAAGCACCTCGCCGGTTTGATGCCGGTTTTCTGGAACTGGCTCTTTACTTGCCGCGTCGTTTTTGGCGGTTTCCCCGCCGGTTGCCTCCCTGTCGGGGTGGTTGCAGCTCAGCATGTACCGGGGCAGCTTCTGTTGAGGCTGGAACGACAGAGGCTGGAACGACAGGCTCCTGAAGAGCACTTTCTTTCAAAGCGGGTCGTTGGCGTGGTGTTTCGGGCGGTTTGCGGGGGGCAGACGAGGGGATGCGGGCCCACTCTTCGGCTGCAATCTTTGCTGTTCCGAGGCCGACGATGGTGAAGAGAACCGCTACGATTGCGGTAAGCGAGGATGGAGCGGCGAGAAGTGGAGTGAGTGAAACCAGAAAGCCGGTTCCCGTGGCCAGGTACAGGCCCTTGATGTCCAGAGCCGGCGTTGGATTGGCGGCTGGGCTTTTCTGCTTTTGCGTAAAGGCCCGGTAGTGGAAGAACCCTAACCCGAGAATCCAGGTGCCAAGGAGTGCCCAGAAAAGCTGAATCAGGCCGGCTCCAATGCTGTTTCCCGGTGCAGGGAGCACGGGCTCCAGAGGCTCGGCTGACGGGGAAGAGTGAACAGGAGTCGGGGGGAGAGTAACGGGTGTGGGAGGGGCGCTAACCGGAGAAAGTGGGGCCGGAGGTTCCTTGAATACCGGCTCCGGGAGTGAGGGGGGCGGAGCGACGGGGATGGGTACCGGTGCGGGTTGAGGAACCGGAGCCGCCGGCTCAAAGTGGCGCTGTTCGAGGATTCGCAAAAGCTCGCCTCTTCTCTGGCGTACCCGCTCGTTGAGTATGGACTGCGCTTTTGCGGGATCTCCGGCAATCAGGATGGCATTTTCGCGCACCCATGCTTTTTGAGCGGGCTTGAGCTTTTCGCGTTCGCTCACATTCAAGGCCGAGAGAGCCTCCTTAAAAATTGCGCGGAGCGCCGAGTCGGCGGTTTCAAACGCGGGATCCTGAAGCGCTGATTGGTAGACGCGTTCCAGGTTTGCCGCCAGTTTCTCGTTCCAAACCCGGGGTGTGCCCCCCTCGGGGGGTGTCGGCGGGGCCGGCGCCGCGGCCACAGAGGGGGAGTCCGGTGGCGCCGGGTCGGCTTTTAGTTGGAGGAGTTCGTCGCGTCGTTTGAGGAAACGCTGTTTGAGCATCTCCACCTCGCGCTGCGGATTTTGGAGAAGCAAATCCTGATTCTCCCTGATCCAAAACCGTTCCGACTGTCTTAATTTGTCCCGCTCCTCCTTCGGGAGGGTTCGCATACCACGGCTGTAGGCGGCGTTGAGCTCCTGGTCGGCGCCTCTAAATTCCGGATCTTCAAGCGCCCGTTGGTAGACCTGTTCCAGCGTTGCGGCCCTTGCGCTTGGGGCGAGGAAGAGGAGCAGGGAGGCGGCCGCGAGAACAGCAGAGGCGGACTTTTGGGAGCGTTGAGCTGTGCGCGGGGAGGCGGACATACGGAAAAGGTGGGGTTGGGGTGTTTTTGGGGGGAGTGTGAATCCCTGTCCAGCGTTCCACTTTAAATGTAGATCCTGCTGAACTGCTAGCCAAGATGGGCAGAGAGGGGGGCGGCTTTCTTGAGTTCCGGGGAGTTCAAACCGTCCTGACCCCCTTTAGTTTAACCAACGATTCCAACCGAATTGTGGAAAGGGCGGTGTGAAATACCTGTTTGGGGCTGGGTCTTCAACGGGTGGTTTCTGGTTCGGACCATTAGTCCGCCGCCCATCCGCCTCCGGGGGTGGGAGCGGTTTTGTCGGGACGGAGGCCGAAAGGCATAGGTGCGGCAGCTGGTGGGAGGATTTGCTGGAGGATCCAGCGGGCGTTGAAAAGCGCGGCCTCCGGTCGACCTTGGGCGAGCGTGTTGCGGTGCATCCGGTGCCAGGCCAATGCACCGTGTTGGAAAAGTTGGGTGAGGACGCGCACAAGCGCTTCGCTTGTGGGGACGTGCGCGCCGCAGCCGTATTGGAGCAGCAGACGGGCGTTGCCTGTTTCCTGGCCGGGCAGGATCTGGGTGACAAGCATGGGCGTGTGTGCGGCCAGCGCCTCCTGCACCGTGGCTCCCCCGGCCTTGCCTATGAGTACGTGCTGGCTCCGGAGCAGGGCGGGTAGATCCTCCACCCAGCCCAAAATCTGCAAGGGCTTTCCCATGCGCCCGGCCATTGCGGTGAGCTCTTCTCTAAGGATTGAGTCCCGGCCCACCCCCACCGTGAGCTCGATGTCCAGTTCCCGCAGCAGCCGTTCCACAAGCGGCAGCGCGCGCTTGGGGCTTCCGGTGAGCATGAGCAGGACCCGCGGTTTGACCCCGTCGCCCGGGGCGGCCCGCTCGGGCGCGGGCTTCGCGAAGCGGGGGGAGACCGGAAAGCCGGTGACCACCAATTTCTCGGGCGCGACCCCCGCGGCCCGCAGGACGAGAGCCGTGTCCTCGTTGGGAACCAGAAACGCGTCCGCCTCGCAGCGGTGCCAGATCGCGTTGATCGAAATGGAGTCGGTGACCAACACAAAGCTTTTGCAAGCCGGGAGGCCGGCCTGCTTCGCCGCCGCCTTGAGCAGGTACCCGTACACCGGGTAGACGGAGACCACGGCCGCCGGGCGGACCCGCTTGAGCGCCCCGACCAGTTCGTCGGTGAGCGGCCACAGTAGGCGGTAGGCGTTGCCCAGCAGGAACGGAAAGCGGTTGAGCAACGCGTATAAAAACGACCACATCCAGGGCGTCTCGTGGACCATGCGCAGGTACCCGCGGCGCGAGCGCTGGTAAAGGTTGCCAAGGGCTGGTCCACAGGGATCCAGCACCTCGGCCCGCACTCCCTCGAGGGAATCAAAAGCCTCTTTCAGTCCGCGGGCAGCTGCGTTGTGGCCTTCTCCGTAACCCGCGGTAAGGATGAGGACTGTGTGCATGTGTTCCCCAAAGAAGTAACCATGGACCCACCCCGCTCAAGACTCATCCGCGGGCCAGCCCGGAGTTTTGGGAGGACTGGTTGTGCCGGGCGGGTGCGGAAGGCTTTTCCGGCGTACCGTTAGCCGGTCTGCACCATCTGCGCGAGGCACTCCAAAATTTCAGTACGGGTGAACGGCTTTGCGAGGAACGCATCCGGCCCGCCCTCGGCCGGGGGCGGCAGGGCGTTTTGCGACTGCATGCCCGAAATCATCAGTACTCTCTGGGAGGGGTGTCTCTTTTTGATTTCCCGGGTCAGATCCAGGCCGTCCATTCCGGGCATGGTCTTGTCCGTGATCACCAGGTCAAAGGCTCCCGGTTGAAAGTGGCGCAACGCCTCCTCCCCGCTTTCCGCCTCCACGCACTCGGCGATCAGGTCCTGCAAAAAGCCCGCGACAATGAGAAGGATGAGCGGTTCATCGTCCACAACAAGGATGCGCTGGAGCACGAACTCCCCCCCAGTGGACGATGCAGCCTGCGGATGTATCGGGGTCGACATGCGCTTTTTATAGCCCGCCCGCTTCCTTGCTGGCTAGGGATTATTCCCCCGGAGAGTGGCGCCGGCCCTCGCCCCGCCGCCGCCTCTCAAAGCGGTCGCAGCAGCCAGCGCACCGCGTTTTCCTGCGCCTCCTCCGGCTTTCCCGTAAAGGACTGAAGTTGGCCGGCAGCCCCCAGGCTCTGGTAAGTTTCACGGACGATCCCCCCCGCGTCGCCCTCGCCAGCCAGCCAGAGTGAACCCGGGGCCCCCGCCGTCAGGAGACCGGGCACGTCCAGATACTTGGCGCCTCCGGGAAGGAACTGCGGGTGGCGGAAGTCCAGAAGCGACCCGAAGCGGAACCCGCCGGTGTCGAGTGCCGAGCGCGAGAGCGCCGGTCCTGCAACAGCACGTGCGGCGGCCGCGACTGGGCCGGCGCTTCCCCAGGCGACCAGGCTGACGTTGGAGGGCTTTGGGTGACCGCCCATGCCGGAGGTTTTGAGAAAGCCGAGCAGGGAAAGCACGTCGTGGGTGCGTTGGGCAAAAAGGGAATGGTTGTAGCCGAACGTGTAGCCTGCGAATTCGCGGGGGTTGGCGACGCTCCGGGTGGGTGCGTTGGGGTCGGAGGAGGGCGAGAACAGCCCTGCGCTGACCACAAGCGCTCCGGAGGCGAGGAGCTCACGGACCGCGGGAAGCGGGGCGCCGTCTGCGGAGAGGGGGGACCGGGTCCCTGCGTCACCCAGCCAGATAACAGCCTGACCGTTCCATTGTTTGGGGTAGAGCCACTTCACCGGCAGGCTTTCCTTGTGGGACAGGTTTTGGAGCAAGCCGTCCATTTCGACGTGGGTACCCCGGTCTTGCTTGGCTCCTGGCGTCCAGTCCACCTTGCCTGCGGTGGCGAGGGTCCTACCGATGAGGACTTCAAGCGCGGGCTGGAGTTGGTTGCGTCGCCCCGCCGGGGAGGCTGCCGCTTTCAAAAGTTGCTGCTGGGAGTCCTGGTGGAACCAGCGCAGCAGGGAGCGTTCAAACTCCGGATCGGCGGCCTTTGGTGCGGGGTGGGTGCTGTCCCACACGCTGAGCTGCTCGCGGGAAAGCGGCTCGAAATCCTGTTCCACAACGGGCGCGGGCCACCCGAGTTTGAACTCCTTGTTCAGAAAGGTGAAGAAGGCGGACCTGGTGACTGCGTTGTAGTTGTGGGGGAAGTGCTCGCCCCGGTGGAGGACGACGGCCTCCTTCCTTCCAAAGAGGGCGTAGAGGGATTGGAGTTCGGGAAACCCTTTGGTGGCTAGTTCCTTGGTCCAGTCGTTGGCGGTGTTCATGCCCTGCGGCTTGGGGGCG
>JBIKSY010000300.1:0-4594 GCA_044348365.1 Chthoniobacteraceae bacterium | reverse complement strand
GCGAAGATGCTCATGACCGGCTCGCCGCAGCTTCCGAAGCCCAGCATTGGCTCCTGGCTCACCTACGGACTGGGAAGCGTGAACCAGAACATGCCCGGGTTTGTTTCTCTCGGAGGGGACTCCTCCTTCCGGCAGTGCGCCTTTTTGCCGGGCATCTACCAAGGCTGCAACGTCAACTACAGCCCGACCGCCCCCCTGTCCTCGGTACTGGCCAACATCCGGAGCGAATTCAGCACGCTGGACCGCCAGCGCCGCCAGTTGGATTTCGTCGCGGCCTCAAACAAGGAGCACGCGGCCACACTCCAACGGGACTCCCAGCTGGAAGCGCGGATCGAGGCCTTCGAGATAGCCTACAAGATGCAGACCGAGGCCACCGAGGCCTTCGACATTTCCAAGGAGACAGAGGCTGTCCGCGAACGTTACATGGGACCGCTCACTGGAATGAGCCCCGCGCCGACGCTCCGGGCGAACGGCTCCAAACTCTTGGTGGCCAGACGGCTCATCGAACGCGGAGTGCGCTTCGTGCAGGTGGCCTGCAGCGGCTCGTGGGACCATCACGAAAACATCGCCAAGGGTGTGAAGGATGCGGCCACCGGCGTCGACGGACCAGCTGCCGCGCTGCTCCAAGACCTCAAGGAGCGCGGTCTGCTGGACTCCACTCTGGTGATCTGGGGGGGCGAGTTCGGCCGCACCGTGACCACCTCGGGCGGGGGCGCCACTCCCGGCCGCGACCACAACGGGAAATCCATGGTGAGCTGGATGGCAGGAGGAGGGGTCAGGGGTGGGACGACCTACGGCGAGACCGACGAGTTCGGGGGCAAGGTGGTGAAGGATCCGGTCCACATCCACGACCTGCACGCGACCATTCTGGCATTGATGGGATTTGACCACACCAAGCTCACCTACACCTACAACGGCCGGGAGTTCCGTCTGACCGACAACTTTGGAAACGTGGTGAAGGAAATCATCGCCTAGCAGCACCTTCCACTCTCCTGCTTTTGTTCCCTTTCTGTATGCGCTTCATTTCATCCGTCCTTCCTCCCCGCCTCTGGGCCGCGCTCGGCCTGCTGCCTTTGGGAATGGCCCTGACCGCCGCCCGCGCGGCGGTCACCCCGCAGCTTGCCCCGGCACAGGTGGAGTTTTTCGAAAACAAAATCCGCCCGATCTTCGCCAACCACTGCATGGAGTGCCACTCCGCGGAAAAGGGAAAGACCAAGGGCGGTTTGAGCATGGACTCGCGCGAGGAACTGCTCAAAGGGGGGGAGAGCGGACCGGGCCTCAAGCCCAAGGACGTCAAGGGCAGCACCCTGATTAAGGCCGTCACCTGGGAGGACGACCTGCAGATGCCTCCGAAAAAGAAATTGAGCGCCGAGCAGATTGAGGATCTCAAAAAATGGGTGGCCATGGGAGCCCCCGATCCCCGTGAGCCTTCGAAAACCGCCGCCAAAAACGACAAGAAGGCCCACTGGGCGTTCCAGCCGATTCCCAAGGTGACGCCTCCCACGCCCAAGAACGCGGCCTGGTGCAACAACGCCATCGACAAGTTTGTACTGGCGAAATTGGAGGAGAAGGGAATGCTTCCCGCCCCTCAGGCGGACAAGGAGGCGCTTCTACGCCGGGTGTTTTACGATTTGATCGGCATCCCGCCCTCCCCGCTTCAGATCGAGCAGTTCGTGCGCGATCCAAACCCGGACGAGGCTTACGCCAGGGTGATCGACCAGCTTCTCGCCTCGCCTGCCTATGGCGAGCGCTGGGGCCGCCACTGGCTGGACACAGCCCGCTATTCCGACACCACCGGGGACACGACAAATCAGGCCGACCGGATCACCGACTACAAGTACCCCTACGCCTGGACCTACCGGGAATGGGTCATCAACGCGGTCAACAAGGACCTGCCGTACGACCAGTTCCTCATGCAACAGCTTGCGGCGGACAAGCTGCCGGACAATCCAAAGGAGAACCTGGCGGCGCTCGGACTGCTCACCGTCGGCCAGCGTTTTGCACAAAAGGACGACATCATCAACGACCGCATCGACGTCATCGGCCGCGGTCTGCTCGGACTCACCGTGGCCTGCGCGCGTTGTCACGACCACAAGTTTGACCCGGTGACGGCGGCCGACTACTACGCGTTGCGCGGCATCTTCCTGAGCAGTTCCGAGCCGAAGGAAGGCCCGCTCATCGCCGGCGACCCCAACTCGCCCGGCTTCCTGAAGTTCCAACAGGAAGTGTCACAGATGGAGCAGAAGGCCTATGCGGCGTTCTATAAGCTCCAGCGGGAGTACTCCGACAAGTTTCGTAAGAACGCCGCCAACGCCTTCACCGCAGCCATGCTCACCCGGGCAAGCGCCACCCCTGAGGAAATGAAGGAGGGGAACGAGCTCCAGACCAAGTTCAAGTTGGAAACTTTCAACGGCAGGGTCATCGGCAACAACAGGCTGCGGCCTTTTGACGATGTTTACGGACCCTTCGTGAAGCTCGTCAGTACGGAAGCCAACCGGGAAGCCGTCCTGAGCGCGATGCTCGCGGGCCGCGACAAGACACCCTACAACCCGGAGGTCATCGCCTTCTTAAAGGCACAGAAGTCGCTCCCCTCGGATTTGAAGTCTGTCGCCGAACTCGTGGGAAAGCTGTTCGACCAGATGGAGCCGCGGGTGGCCGCCCATTACAACGCATTCACGGATCCGGCCAAGGACATTGCCAACTCGCCTGACAAGGCCGCCATGGAACTGGCGGTGTTTCCGCTCCGGCTGGTGCCGGCGGCGGAACTGAGTTTGGAGCGCTTGATAGAGGAGGGCAACAAGATGCCCACCACGACGTTGCGCGGCCAGTTGGAGAAAACCGGCGGCATTGCCCAGATCAACAACTTCAAAACCACCTTCAAGGGCGGACCGGTCCGCGCCATGGTGATGGAGGACCTGCCGCAGGCGCAGGATTCGCCACTCTACGTCCGCGGAAACGCTCCCAAGAAAGGCGACCAGGTGCGGACCGTTCCCCGGCGCTTCCTCGAGGTGCTCAGCGAGGGGGGCAAACCGCAGCCGTTCAAACTGGGAAGCGGCCGGCTGGAGCTGGCCCAGTCGATCGCCAGCAAAGGCAACCCGCTCACCGCGCGGGTCATGGTCAACCGCGTGTGGATGCACCATTTCGGAGAGGGACTGGTCCGGACGCCCGACGATCTGGGCAACCAGGCGGGCAAACCCTCCCACCCCGAGCTCCTGGACTTCCTGTCGAACTGGTTCATGGAGGATTTTGGCGCGGCGAAGCCCGGCTGGTCGGTCAAGGCGCTCCACAAGGCCATCATGCTTTCGAAAATCTACCGGCAGTCGAGCAACACCGCCTTCAAGGGGGGCGCCGCCGCCTACGAAAAGACCGACCCGGCCAACACGCTACTGTGGCGCGCGAACGTGCGCCGACTCGACTTTGAAGCGTTCCGCGACTCGCTCATCAGCATGGGCGGGCTCATGGACAACTCCCTCGGCGGACACTCCTTCAATGTCACCCAGGAACCCTATATTTTCAGACGTTCCATCTACGCCTACATCGACCGGGCAGACATGCCCGACCTGCTCATGCAGTTTGACATGTCCAACCCGGACCAGCCCAACAGCCGGCGCACCTCGACCATCGTCCCCCAACAGGCGCTGTTTTTGATGAACAGCTCCTTTGTGGCCAAGATCGTCCAGAGCATCGTGAAGCGGCCCGAAATCATCCAAGGCGTCAGGGACGGCACGGACCGGGGAATCAACGCCGTCTACCGCGTGGTGCTCCAGCGGCTTCCCACCCCCTCGGAGAAGGCGCGTGCCATCAAATTCCTGGTGGCTGAAACCGGATTTCAAGCGACCGTCAAAGCGGGGGCAAGCGACATGAACAAAGCGGCCGCAAAGACCGCCGAGCGCAATCTCAAGACCTCGATGGCCGCCAACACCGCCCGCTCCGCCATCGTCAACGAAGGCGAGCTGGTCGAACGCGTGGCCTTTTCCCCCTGGGAAACCCTCGTGCAATCCCTCCTCTTCTCCAACGAGGCCGCCTACGTTAATTAGCGGCGCCGCCGCGAAAGAAAGACCGCTCCCCCCCGGCCAAGCCGGGGGCCCCGCCCCCCACCCTACCCGAGCAGATGCTCGGGATTCAGAGCCTGCAGGCTCTTGGGAAGGAACACCCCGTCCTGGCGGATCACCTTCCCGTCGAAGCGGATCGTTCCGCCTCCCCAGTCGGAACGCTGGATGTTGACCATGTCCCAGTGCACCTGCGAACGGTTGCCGTTCTCGGTCTGCTCGTAGCACTGGCCGGGGGTGAAGTGGAAGGAACCGCTGATCTTTTCGTCGAAAAGGATATCCCGCATCGGGCTGAGGATGTGGGGGTTGAAGGCGATGGCAAACTCCCCGATGAAGCGCGCGCCTGCATCGCTGTCGAGGATCGCGTTGAGCTTCTCCGTGTTGTTGGCCGTCGCGCCCACGATCTTGCCGGCCTTGAACTCGAGGCGCACGTTGTCGAAGGCCGTGCCCTGGTAGATGCTCGGGGCGTTGTAGGTCACGTGTCCCTCGACGCTGGTTTTTACAGGCGCGGTGAAGACCTCTCCGTCGGGGATGTTGTGGCTGCC
>JBIKSY010000433.1:0-46440 GCA_044348365.1 Chthoniobacteraceae bacterium | reverse complement strand
TTCCACCGCGATGGGGCTCATGGCCTCCAGCGGTGTGTGCACCTTGTAGGTCTGGTCGATGAGCACCGAATCCTCGTCGATGTTCATGCCGTCAATGGTGACAAACCGCTGGCCCACCGGCTTGATGTAACCGATGCGGCCGAGCCGTTTGCGCAGGGCGGCAAAGAGCCCGAGGCTCGTAGTGGTCTTGCCGTCGTTTTGCTCGGTGGCGGCGACAAAAATCCGCGGAGTCACGGTGTTCATGTGCTGGCTTGGGTGTTGGGTTTTCTGTTTTCCAGGGCGGTGAGTCCCACGATGGCCGCCACTCCCAGGATGCTGTCCTCGGTGGCCCCGCGCGAAAGGTCCGCGCACGGCCGCCCTAGGCCCAGCAGCAGCTGGCCGTAGGTTTCCGCTCCGGCCAGATACTGGACCAGCTTGACTGCGATGTTACTGCTGGCCAGGTCCGGGAAGATCAGGACGTTGGCGCGGCCGGCCACCAGACTGTGCGGGGCCTTCTTTGCGCCCAGTTCCGGAAGGATGGCGGTGTCCGCCTGCATTTCACCGTCGATTTCCATTTCCACGCCACGCTGGCTGGCCCGCTGCCTGGCGAGGGCCGCGGCGGCTGCGACCTTGGCGGGCCCCGGGAGGCGGCCGCTGCTGTGGGTGGTAAAGGAGAGCATTGCGATGCGCGGCTTCATGCCGGTGAGCAGGCGGCAGGTCAGTCCCGTTTCCACCGCGATGTCGGCCAGTTGGTCGACCGTCGGCTCGGGGATGACCGCGCAGTCTGCGAAAAACATGACGCCCCGCTCCCCGTACCTTTTGTTGGAAAGATCCAGGGCCATGCAGGAGGAGACGCTCTTAAGGTGGGGCAGGGGACTGACGAGTTGCAGCAGGGGGCGCAGGCTGCTCGAGGCCTCCTCTCCGGCACCGGTGACGATGGCGTCGGCGTGGCCGTACTGCACCATCATCGCCCCGAAATAGTTTGGCTTGATCATGATGGATTCCGACATCGCCGGCCCGAGGTCGCGGTAGCGCTTGAGCTTTTCGAGCCGCTCGCAAAAGTGCGGCAGATCCTCGGCATGCGCAGGGTCGATGACCCCCACGTGCTCCAGGTTGACCTGTTCCCGGTCTGCCACCTCCGTGATGGCGGCGCGCGGACCCAGCAGGATCGGGGTGCCCAACCCCAGCTTCACAAAACGCGCCGCGGCTCTCTGCACCCGGGGCTCGGTGCCCTCCGGGAAAACGACGCGCTTCGGACTGCGCCGCAGCCTCTCGTACACGCTTCCAATAAATTTGATCACGGCCCGAGTCTGCATGAGACTTCCCGCCCGGGCGAATCCTGAAATATACAGGGAGCTTTTTGCCCACCTCCCGCCCGAGCGTCCGCGCCGGTCTTGCAGTGGGGGGCGCGCCCGGGCAAACCTAGGCACCTACTATGACGCAGCAGAAACCCATCCCAGTCAGCATTCTCACCGGTTTCCTCGGAGCGGGGAAAACCACCCTGCTCAACTACATCCTCAAGCAGCAGCACGGGTACAAATTTGCCGTGATCATCAACGAGGTCGGCAAAATTGGCGTGGACGGCCAGTTGGTGGAGCGGCAACAGGAGGAGATCGTCGAGATGAGCAACGGCTGCCTGTGCTGCACCGTCCGCAAGGATCTGGTCCGGGGTGTGCAGAACCTGCTTAAAAAGGGAGGGTTCGACTACCTCTTGATCGAGACGACGGGGATCGCCGAGCCCGGCCCCATTGCCCAGACCTTTCTCAACATTCCCGCGCTCCAGCAACTGGTGCGGATGGACTCGATCATCACCGTGGTGGACGCCGAACAGATCCAGAAGCAGTTGGTGGAGGCGGAGACGGCGGTCGAGCAGGTGCGGATGGCGGACTTTCTGCTGCTCAACAAGACCGACCTTGTCGGGGAGCCGGAGTTGCTCGCGGCCGAGGCGAAAATCCGGGAACTCAACCCGCACGCTACACTTTTCCGCACCAGCCAGTCCGAGGTGAACCTCAAGGAGCTGCTGGACATGCACGCCTTCGATGTGGACCAGAAGCTGACGGTGGACCCCAAGTTTCTGGACGAGCTCAGCCAGCGCCACCACCACGAGATCAACTCCATCTCCTTTGAATTCGACCGCCCCTTCAGCGTCGAGGCGCTGGAGCTGTTCGTACAGGAGCTTTCCGACCGGGAAAAAATCTACCGTTCCAAGGGTTTCCTGTGGATCAAGGGGAACCCGCGACGGGCGGTGTTCCACGGTGTGAACAACCGGTTCACCCTGCTTTGGGACAGGCTTTGGGAAAAGGACGAGCCCCGCAGCAGCCAACTGGTCTTCATCGGCAAGGGGCTTGAGGACGCGCGTCTGCGCCCCCATTTGGAACAGTGCGTCGTCAAGTAGGACGTCCCGGCTCCACTTTTTGATACCGCAGGTGGTTCAACCGCCTGCGGTGAAAACTTCGGGCGCCGGGGGGCTTTTTCCTCTCGGCGGCCCTTCCGTTCCCGGGCCGCTTTTAAAAGCGGTTCTCCGTCCGGCCTATTTGCTGCCGGTTCCCGCCAGATCCGCGAGGGCCATGATCCGGACGAGGTCGGTAAACTTCGTCTGCGGCACCCAGCCGAGCTTGGCGGCCGCCTTCGCGGGGTTGCCGATGAGCAGTTCGACCTCCGTCGGCCGGTAGTAGCGCGGGTCCACGGACACCAGCACCCGTCCGGTGGTGGTGTCGATGCCGACCTCCTTTTCCCCGTCACCTTCGAAGCGCAGGGGGATGCCCACGTGCTCGAAGGCGAGTTGCACAAACTCGCGCACCGTCCGGGTTTCGTTGGTAGCCAGCACGTAGTCGTCCGGCACATCCTGCTGGAGCATGCGCCACATGCCCTCGGTGTACTCGGGCGCGTAGCCCCAGTCGCGCTTGGCGTTGAGGTTGCCCAGCGAAAGGCTGTCCTGCTCGCCCCGGCGGATGCGCGCGGCGGCGATGGTGATCTTGCGGGTCACAAAGGTGTGCCCGCGCCGGGGCGACTCGTGGTTGAAGAGGATCCCGTTGGAGGCGTGGATGCCGTAGGCCTCCCGGTAGTTGACCACCATCCAGTACCCGTAGATCTTAGCCACGCCGTAGGGGGAGCGTGGATAGAAGGGGGTGGTTTCGTCCTGCGGCACGGCCTGGACCTTCCCGTAAAGCTCGCTGGTGGAGGCCTGATAGAAGCGTGTTTTGTCGCGGAGTCCCACCTCCTTGATGGCGTCCAGAAAGCGCAGGGTTCCCAGCGCATCGACTTCCGAGGTGTATTCGGGCACGTCGAAGGACACCTTTACGTGGCTTTGGGCGGCAAGGTTGTAGACCTCGTCAGGGGCGGTGCGTTCCAGAATCCGGTTGAGGTTGCTCGAATCGGTCAGGTCGCCGTAGTGGAGGAAGAGCTTCGAGCCGTGGATTTCCGGGTTGTCGTAGAGGTGGTCAATCCGGCCGGTGTTGAAGGAGGAGCTGCGGCGCACCATCCCGTGGACGGTGTAGCCCTTTTCCAAGAGTTGTTCTGCAAGGTAGGAGCCGTCCTGGCCTGTGATTCCGGTAATAAGTGCGACTTTCATGGGGTGTGAGTGGGAGCGGGCGCTCTGAAAAATGTCGGATGAGGTTGCGGGGCGGCCGAGGGAGTCGCCCCGCAGTCTAAGCCCGGGGCGGCCTGGGTCAAAGGGTGCGCAGGTTGCCCGCTTGCCGGGCGGCCAGATAGTCGGCGTAGGCGAGGGCAAGCCCCTCCTCCAGACCAATCGTCGGAGCCCAGCCCGTCGAGCGGAGCAGGGAGGAGTCCATCAACTTGCGCAGCGTGCCGTCCGGCTTGGAGGGGTCGGTGCGGATCAGTCCGTGGTAACCCACCGCCCTGGCCACCGCGTGCGCCAGTTCCAGAATGGAGAGGTCCGAGCCGTAGCCCATGTTGACCCAGTCCGGGGGATCGCTCAGTTGGAGCAGGTGGAAGCAGGCCGAGGCGAGGTCGTCCACGTAGAGAAACTCGCGCAGCGGAGTGCCCGTTCCCCAAATGAGCACTTCGGGTTGGCCGGTTTCCTTGGCGAGGTGGAAGCGGTGGAGCAGCCCCGGGATGACGTGGGAGTTATCGGGGTGGTAGTTGTCGCCCCGCCCGTAAAGGTTGGTGGGCATGGCCGAATGGAAAAGGTGGCCGTACTGCTTGCGGTAGGCGGCGCAGAGCTTGAGGCCGGCGATTTTGGCCAGGGCGTATGCCTCGTTGGTGGGCTCCAGAGGGCTGGTGAGCAGGGCGCTTTCGGGGATGGGCTGGGGGGCGAGCTTGGGGTAGATGCAGGAACTGCCCAGATACAGGAGACGCTTGACGCCCGCCAGATGGCAGCCGTGGACGATGCCCGTGGCCATCGCCAGGTTTTCATAGAGAAAATCGGCCGGGTAGGTGGAATTGGAGTGGATGCCCCCGACCTTGGCGGCCGCGAAAATGACGCACTCGGGCCGGTGCTGTTGCAGGAAGGCAAGGGTGGCCGCGGCATCCCGAAGGTCGAGCTGTGCCCGTGTGGCCGTGAGCGGGGTGAATTCGCCCCTTCGGACGACCTCCCGCAGCAGGGCGGAGCCGACCATTCCTGTGTGGCCGGCGATAAATAAACTGGGTTTGCTCATGAAATGCAGGGGGCAACCTACATCAGCTTGTCAGGATTCTAAAATCCAGTCGAAAGCGGTCGTGCAAAACGAGAAGAGGCCGAAGCTAACTTTGCTTGTGGGTTGCAAACTCGAAAAAAACACTCAAGCTGGCCAATCTTTGCTCCTATAAACAGAAGTTCTGTTGTCCAATTTTTACTCCGCAAGAGCTAATCGCCGTTTTTTATGCCTTTCTCCAGCTTCACCAGCCTCACCACCGCGCAGATTTCAGGCGTGACGACCTCAGAGATTGCGGCACTGACCACCCTCCAGTTGGCGGATTTGACGACCTTGCAGCTGCCTTTGCTGAGTGTCTCCCAGCTCGGCGCGCTCACGACCGACAATGTCGCGGCCCTTTCCACCGAACAGGTCGCAGCGCTCACCCCGGCGCAGGTGGCCGTACTACGCACCGCCCAGTTGGAAGCCCTGGAGACGACGGACCTGCAAGTGCTCAGCTCTGCGCAGTTGCGTGCCTTGACACCTCTCCAGTTGGTGGCGCTCACCACTTCGCAGTTTGCCGCTTTGACGACCGAACAGGTCACGGCGTTTTCCACCGTCCAGATGCGGGCCTTTTCCAGTGCGCAACTGGCGGCGATCGAGACGGACGACCTCTTGGCGTTGAGTGTCGGTCAGGTTGCGGTCCTGACCAGTGCCCAAGTCGTTGGATTGGTCACCTCCTCCTTGACTCTGCTGACGACGGATCAGATCGCCGCCCTCAGTGTAAGCGCGCTCAAGGCACTCACCACTGACCAAATCCCCTCGCTCTCCACCGACCAGGTCGCAGCCCTCACCTCCGGCCAGTTGCTTGCTCTAAGCACCGACCAGATCGTCGCACTGGAGTCTGGAGACCTGGCTGCGCTTTCAACCCTCCAGATCCGAGCGCTCAGCTCAACACAGGTTGGGGCGTTGACCACGGGACAGATTCAGGCAGTAACCACCGAGCAGTTGGCCGTTTTAGGGAGTCTGAGTTTGCGTGCCCTCAGCACAGCACAGATTCTCGCGCTTTCCTCCGATCAGGTTGTCGCCTTGACCACCAGCCAGCTTTCCAGCCTTTTGACTGCACAGGTAGCGGTCTTGGAATCCACAGAGCTCGTACTGCTGGGCACGGACCAAATCGCCTCTTTGACCGGTCCCCAAATCGGAGCGCTGACCACCGACCAACTCACCTCGCTCCTGACCGAGCAGTTCGCCGCATTGACCACCGCGCAGGTGGCCGCTCTTGGGACTTCGCAGGTTTCGGCTCTCGCCACGGCCGAGGTGCAGGCGCTCACCACCGCTCAGGTCCGGGCCCTCCAACCGGGCCAGGTTTCCGCCCTGACGACCGAGCAGATGGGGATTTTTAGTGGAGATCAGGTGGGGGCTTTTTCCAGCCAACAACTAGCCGTCCTTTCCACGGGCCAACTCGTTCAGATAGCGACTTCCTCGATTTCTGGATTCTCCACAGTCCAGATCCGGGCCCTTTCCACCGCACAGCTTTCGGCGCTGACGACAGACCAAACCGTCGCCCTCACCAGTGAGCAGGCTGGGGCGCTTTCCACCAGACAGGTGGCAGCCCTCACGACCGGGCAGCTTGCTGTCCTCGAGGTGGATGATTTTGCCGCCCTGACCCCCGGCCAGATCTCCGCGCTGACCACGGACCAGTTAACGAGCTTTGGAGATCAGAGAATCGAGGCGTTTTTAACCGGACAGATTCTGGCGTTGACGCCCTCCCAGTTGCGAGCGTTGACAACCAGTCAGGTGCTGGCGTTGGGCTTCGAACAGGTAGGGGTCCTAACCACGGGGCAGTTGAGGGCGCTGAGCTCTGAGCAGGTTGCCGTCCTTGAATTGGCTGACCTCGAAGTCCTCTCCACGCTGCAGATTGGCGCCCTGCTGACCGGGCAGATCGAGGCGCTGACCACCAGCCAAGTTGCGGGTTTGTCTACGGAACAGGTGATCGCCCTTGGAACCACGGGCGTACGCGCCCTGACGACCGGCCAGATTGATGCGTTGTCTTTGGATCAGGCAACCGCCCTTTCTTCGGGACAGGTTGTCGCCCTCAAGACAAGTCAGCTAGCCGTCCTCGGCACGCTGAATTTTGAGGCACTCACCACCACCGTGATCGCTGGCCTGACCAGTGCGCAGGTGGGTGCCCTGACCACTTTGCAGGTGGCCGCGTTGACCTCGGCCCAGACGTCCGCTCTGACCACCGCTCAGGTGGCGAGATTGACCACGGAGCAACTTGTGGCACTAGAGGTGCAGGATGTCAGCGCGCTGACCACCGCACAACTGCGCGCCATCACCCCAGCGCAATTAGTGGCGCTGACCACGGAACAGGTGGCGGCGCTCTCGACTGGACAGGCTGTTTCGCTTTCGACCGGTCAGCTTTCGCTCCTGACTACCGAGCAAGTCGTAGCCTTGACGACAGATGCTGTGCAGGCCCTGAGCACGACGCAGGTATCGGCGATTAGGACATCGCAGGCTGCTGTTCTGCTCGACGAGCAACTGAAGGCTCTCACCACACTTCAGGTGGCCGTGCTGACCACCATCAATCTGCGGGCCTTGAGCGACTCGCAAGTCGGGGCGCTGGCCGCAGCGCAGGTATCCGCTTTGACGACCGCGCAGTTCCTGGCGCTCACTACGAGTCAAATTGCGACCCTCGGGACTGACGTCGTTGCGACGTTGACCACCGCCCAAATTCGCGCACTCAACAGTTCTCTTGCCCAAGGCCTCACGACCGCTCAGGTGGGCGCCCTCACCAGCGCTCAAGCCGAGGTCCTCACCACGGCTGTGGTCGCGACCCTAAGCACGGAGCAGATTCTGGCATTGGAGTCTGACGACCTACAGGCGCTGACCACGGCGCAGGTGAACGCCCTGAACACGGCGCAGGTCGCGGCGCTCTCGACCAGCCAGGTTGAGTCCCTGACCGCCGCCCAGATTGTGGCGGTGAAAACTGCAGCAATCAAAGCACTTTCCACCGACCAGGTGGCTGCGTTGACCACCGCCCAGGCTAAGGTGCTCGCAGTGAACCAATTGCTTTCGCTGGACACCCTCCAGATTCGGGCTTTGGAGATCTCAGATTTGCAGGCGCTCACCACCGCGCAGTTGCGGGCGTTGACGTCCCTCCAGATCTCCTCTCTCACTACCGACCAGGTTGCATCGCTGCTTTCACCGCAGGTGAGCGCGTTAACAACGGCGCAGATCAGCTCTCTCGGCACCCTTCAGATCGAGGTGCTCGTCCCCGGCGAGCTCGAGGCACTTGGGGTGTCGCAGATTGCGGTCCTCAGCTCTTCCCAGGTCGGCACGTTCAGCTCCGTGCAAATTCAGGCACTGAGCACCGCCCAGGTCAACGCCATCTCCATTGCAGGGGTTCGGGCGCTTTCCTCCACTCAGGTGGTTGCCCTGACAAGCGAACAGACCGGGGCACTCTCCACAGCCCAGTTGGCGGCTTTTAATTCCGCCCAGATTCAGGCACTCGAAACAGACGATATCCGGGCACTTGGCACCTCCCAGATTGGGGCCCTCACATCCCTGCAGATGCAGGCCCTGACCGCCTCGCAGCTTGCCGCGCTGGAGACAGTGCAGGTTGCAGTTCTTAGCACCAGGCAGATACAGGCCCTGACCACCGGCCAGATTTCGGCGCTGGAAACACACGATCTTCAGTCGCTCAGTTCAAGCTTGCTGGTTGCATTGACCACGGCACAACTGGTTGCGCTTACCGCTGACCAGATTAGCGCTCTGCTGGGCGCTCAGGTCTCAGCATTGGGAACCGCCGGTATCCGCTCGCTCACTTCCAGTCAGGTGGCCGCTTTGACGACCTCTCAGGCCGGCATGTTGACCTCTGTGCAGATTTCTGCGCTCGGTACCGTCCAGATTCAGGCGTTGGAACAGGAAGACCTTCAGGCGTTTGGCACCGCCCAGATCCGGGCGTTTTCGAGCGCCCAGACCGCCGCCCTGACTGCCGGACAGGTCTGGGCGCTTTCCTCTGATCAGGTCGGAGCCTTGACCTCATTCCAGATTTCGGCTTTGACCACCGAGCAGGTTCAAACGCTTGAGCCGGAGGATGTGTCGGCGTTGAGCACTTCCCAGATTTCCTCCCTGAACACGGCGCAGGTGGCTGTGCTGGCCGGACCTCAGTTGGAAGCGCTCGGCACTGCCCAAATCGCTGCGCTGACCGCCGCTGGAGTGGGTGTGCTGACCTCCCAACAACTCTCGGCGCTTGGCACCGCGCAGGCACAGGCTCTCACGAGCCCCCAACTGCTCGCATTTTCGACCACTCAGATCCAAGCATTGAGACCTGAGACGCTGGAGGCGCTTTCCACTGCGCAGGTTAGGACGCTCCGCCCGAGCCAGATCGCTTCTCTCCGCGAGGAGCAGGTCCGGGCGCTCACGACCGGCCAGGTGGCAGCTCTCAGTACCCTCCAGACTGTCGCGCTCACCACCTCACAGATTCGGCTTCTCGAAGTGGAAAATCTGGCCGCTTTGACCTCCGCTCAGATCGCGGCACTGACCACCGCACAGCTCACAGAGTTGACGGAGGAACAAGTCGCAGCGCTGGGTTCCAGTCAGATCACTGCACTGGGCACATCCAGTGTCCGCTCCCTAACCTCTGCTCAAGTGGCGGCGTTGACCAGCGAGCAGGCCGGCATTCTGACGGCAGCCCAGATCGCCTCGCTCGGGACTGCGCAGGTGCAGGCAATCGAAGTGTTGGATCTTCAGGCGTTCAGCACGGGCCAGATCCGGTCTCTCACCACCTTGCAAACGGCCGCCCTTACGGAGGGACAGTTGGGCGCTCTCACATCTGAACAGGTTGGTGCGTTGACGGCACTCCAGACGGCCTCGCTGACCACGGCGCAGATTCCAGCATTGGAACCGGGTGCAGTGGCTGCTTTGAGTCTCTCCCAAATTTCTGTTTTGACGACGGCCCAGATCGCCGCGTTGGAGGGTGACCAGATCGAGGCGCTGAGTACGGCCCAGATCGCGGCCCTGACCACCGGTGGTGTCCGTGCGCTCTCCTCGCAGCAGTTCGCGGCGCTTGGGACCGTTCAGACTCAGGCATTCACGACAGCGCAACTGGTCTCCATGTCGACCTCCCAGATCCAAGCGCTCAAACCGGAAAGCATCGATGCGTTTTCCACCGCACAGATCGGAGCGCTCCGCGCCGCCCAGATTGCTTCGCTGCTTGAGACTCAGGTGCTCGCCCTAACAAGCGTCCAGGTTTCCGCTCTGACCACGCTGCAGACTGTCGCACTCACCACGGCGCAGATCAGAACCCTCGGGCTTCAAAATTTGGTGGAACTTACTGCCGCACAGATTGCATCGCTGACCACCGCGCAGTTGCAAGAGTTGAGTGAGGACCGGATTGCAGCGCTGCTGACCAACCAAATCGTTGCACTGGGAACCTCTGGCGTCCGCTCCCTGACCTCCATTCAAGTCGCAGCGCTGACAGGTGCGCAGGCGGGCGTCCTGACAACTGCCCAGATTTCTGTGCTGGGGACCGCCCAGGTTCAGGCCTTCGAGCTTGAAGATCTTCAATCGTTCACTACCGGCCAGATCCAGGCTCTGAACACAGTGCAAACAGCCGCCCTCACGGAAGGGCAGGTGGGTGCGCTCACCTCCGATCAGGTGGGTGCGTTGACCGCCCTCCAGACGGCGGCGCTTACGAGCGCCCAGATTCAGGCACTCGAACCCGGCGACGTTGCCGTGTTGAGTACAGCACAGGTTTCCGTCCTGACGGCCTCCCAGGTTGCTGCCTTTGCCGACAGTCAACTTGCGGTGCTGAGCACAGCCCAAATTGCTGCGATCAGCACCGGCGGGGTCGGTGCTCTCTCCTCGGGACAGCTCCTCGCACTGAGCACCGAACAGGCGCAAGCCCTCTCGAGCGCTCAACTCGTGGCGCTCACTACGGCGCAGATCCAGTCGTTGAGTCCTGAGAATCTTGAAGCGCTCTCCGCTGACAGCGTTAGCGCGTTTCTGACCACCCAGATCTCAGTGCTGACAGAGGCGCAGCTTCAGTCGCTCACCTCCGAGCAAGCGGCCGCGCTGACCACCGGCCAGACCGTGGCGCTGACCACTGCTCAGATCCAAGTTTTGGAGGTGGAAAATCTTGGGGCGCTGCGGCCGGCCCAGATTGCCTCGTTGACCACCGCCCAGGTGGCCGCCCTTGAAGTCGCTCAGTTGCAGGCACTCAGTTCCCTGCAACTCACAGCTTTGAGCACAGTCAGTGTCAGGGCTTTGACGACCGAACAAATTGCCGGTCTCACGTCTGAGCAGGCGGCTGTCCTTTCTCCGGCCCAGATTGCCTCGTTGACCACCGCCCAGATTTCAGCTTTGGAAGTCGATGATTTGCAGGCGCTCGACGCTTCCCGGTTTGTGGTGCTCTCGACGGCTCAGGTTTCCTCCCTGACCACCGAGCAGGTGGGGGCTTTGTCCAGCGCCCAGGTGGTGTCTCTTACCACGGCCGGCATACAGTCGCTTTCCACGGAACAAGTCCTCGCTCTGACGACAGCCCATTTGGCGGCTCTCGCCTCCGCTCAGGTTGCAGTGCTTTCCTCGCTTCAGCTTCAGGCCCTTCAGACTTCAGGGCTTCAGGCGCTTACCACCGGACAGATCCGTGTACTGAGCACCGCCCAAATCGCGGCCTTGACCACCGAGCAGGCCGCCGCCTTGACATCCGATCAGGTCGTGGCTCTGTCTGCCGTACAGGTGCGTGCGCTGCACACGGCGCAGATCGAAAGCCTTGAGATTGAGGATGTTCAGGCAATGACCTCCCTCCAGGTGGCGGCTCTGACGACTGTGCAGGTTGGCGCCCTGACCACGGGTCAGGTGGAGGCTCTTTCGCTGGTGCAGGTCTTGGCGTTGAACACGGCTTCCATCCGGGTGTTGAGTGGAGACCAGATTGGGGCAATCACCAGCGAGCAGGCTGGGGTGCTCACCTCGGCCCAGCTCGCCGCCTTTTCCACGGCCCAGATCGTGGCCCTCGAGGCGGGAAGCTTGGAGTCTCTGTCCACCGGGCAACTCCGGGCGCTCTCGCCCCTCCAGATTGCCGCGCTCACCACCGAGGTGTTGCCTTCGCTCTCTGCTGTACAACTCGCAGGCTTATCCACCGCGCAGAGTGCGGCTCTCACCACGCTGCAGCTTGGTGCGCTGACCAGCACGGGGATCCAAGCGCTGAATTCCGCGCAACTCGCAGCCCTGACCACAGCACAACTCGTGTCCCTTTCTTCGGAACAGGTGCAGGCACTCACTGCCACTCAGGTAGTGTTCCTGACCACGAGCGGTACCCGGGTCCTGACCACCTCCCAAATTGCCGGCCTCACCACAGAGCAAGTCGCTGCGTTGGGCAGTGCACAGTTGCTATCCCTTTCCACCACTCAGATACAGTCCCTCGAGACCGAAGACCTGCAGGCTCTTGCTGCAAACCGGTTTGCGCAGTTGAACACTGCCCAGATCGCGGCGCTGACCACCGCTCAGGTGGCGGCGTTGCTCACGCAGCAGGTGCAGGCACTCACCACCGCCCAGGTTGGTTCCCTGACGCCGGAGCAGGTGGAGTCTATTGAATTGGAGGATCTTGCTGTGCTAAGTGCACAGCAGACGGCGCGCCTGAATTCTGCCCAGGCAGCGGCCCTGACCACCGCCCAGATTGAAGCTTTAAGCAGCCAGCAACTCGTCGCGCTCTCCACCGCTGCTGTACAAGCGCTTGACAGTTTACAGATTGCCGCGCTCACCTCCGACCAGGCGGCCCAGCTGCGGACAACGCAACTCGCGGTCCTGAGCGCGGGGCAGATGCAAGCGTTTGAGTCTCTCGATTTGCAAGCCCTGACGACTGCCCAGTTGGGCGTGCTCTCCAGCGTACAGGCCGCTGCTCTGACCAGCGATCAGATTCAGACCCTGAGCGCGGCGCAGTTGGTCGCTTTGGGAACCGCGAACGTCGCGGCATTCACCACCGAGCAGGTGGCCCTTCTCAATAGCGAACAGGCGGCCGGATTGACCGTCGGTCAGATCGCCGCACTCACCACAGCCCAGATCGGGTTGGTGGCAACTGCCTCACTGGGCGCGCTCACCACCCAGCAGGTCAGGGCACTGACTCCTGCGCAGGTTTCAGCCCTCACGACCGAACAGGTTGCAGCGCTCACCGCGCTTCAGATATCGGCTCTTCTCGCGCCCCAGGTGCTTGCCTTGGGGACATCCCAACTGGCAGCACTGCAAACCGAAGATCTGGCAGCGATGACCACCGCACAGATCCGGTCGCTGATTCCTTCTAAGCTGCCGGCACTGGGCGCTTCGCAGATCGCCTCGCTGACCACCAGCCAGGTTTCCGCCCTCTTCGGCGAGCAATTCTCGGCGCTTACGACAACGCAGGTGCAGGCCCTTGAGACCGTTGACCTCGCGGCACTCACCTCTGTTCAACTCGCCGCCATGACTGTGGCTCAGGCGCAGGCACTCACCTCCTCCCAGATCCCGGCGTTTCTGGCAGGCCAGCTTTCCTCGCTCTCCACCTCCGTGTCTGCCGCTCTGGGTTCCGACCAACTCCAGGCGCTGACGACCGCTCAGATCAAAGGTTTCTCGGCCGCCCAGATCGTCTCGTTTACCACCGCCCAGTTGGTGGCGTTGGAACTGGTGAACGTACAGGCACTCACCAGCCTACAAGTCCGTGCTTTGACGACCGAGCAGGTTTCCTCGCTCACCACGGAACAGTTTGGGGCCCTGAGCGGCTCGCAGGTAGCGGCCCTTGGGACTGCTAGCATCGCCTCGCTGACCTCTGCCCAGATTGCGGTCCTGACCACGGACCAGAGTTCTTCGCTCGGTGCTGCGCAGCTTGGCGTGCTTAGCACTGAACAAATTGGGGCGCTTGCCACCGGCGCGTTTCAGGTCCTGTCTTTTGCCCAAATCCGCGCCCTGACCACCGCACAGGTGAGTGTCCTCAGCACGGAGCAGTTGGCCGGTCTGAACACGGCCCAGGCTCAGGCGCTGACGTCCAGCCAACTGACTGCCCTCAGCACGTCGCAGATTCTCGCATTTGAAACAACTGACCTTTCCGCGCTTGTTGCCGCGCAACTGAGTGCACTCACGACCGCGCAGGTAGCCGCGCTTGAATCCAGCCAGTTGGTGGCACTGAACTCCTCGCAGTTGGCCGCGGTGACAACCGCGCAGATCCGCGCGCTGACGACCGCCCAGCTTCTGGCCCTCGGAGAGGACGGAGTCCAGGCCTTCACCGGGGAGCAGGTTGCCGCGTTTAATTCGTTGCAGCTCGGGGCTTTAAGCACGGCCCAGGTCGCTGCGCTCTCCGTCGCACGCGTCAAGTCCCTCAGCACTTCGGCTCTCTTGGCACTCACCACCGAGCAGGTCGCCGCCCTCACCTCCGCCCAGGCGGCTGCTCTCTCCGGCACCCAACTCCGGGTCCTTTCGACCGGCCAGATCGCCGCATTCGAAGTTGGCGATCTCCAGGCAGTGCTTCCGGCTCAGATCAGTTCTTTGAACTCCACGCAGTTGGCAGGTCTTACCGCCGCCCAGATTGCCGGGTTTACCAGCGCACAGATCCTTGCATTGGGCACGGCAGGCACAGGTGCGCTGACCACCGCTCAGGTCGCCGCCCTCACAAGCGGCCAGACAGCCGTTTTGACGAATGGACAGCTGGCGGGATTCTTGACCGACCAGATCATCGCTCTGGAAACAGGCGACTTGCAGGTGCTTTCTTCCGCCCAAATCGGGGTGTTGACCACCACGCAACTGGTTGCGATGACGACAGATCAGGTGGCGGCATTGACCAGTCGTCAGGTGATCGCATTGAGCAACGTACAGCTCGCCTCACTGAGTGGCGCCCAGGTGGCCGCATTGGAAACCCAAGACCTGCTTGCCCTGCGCGTAGCTCAGCTCAGGGGGCTGACCACCGCACAGACCTCGGCACTGACAACGGTCCAACTCCTGGCATTGAGCAACGAACAGCTTTCCGGTCTTTCGGTTGCGCAGATCGGGGCACTGACGACAGGCCAACTGACGGTATTGGAGGGGTCTGGCTTGCAGGCACTCACCAGTCTCCAGGTGGGTGGCCTGACGACGGTGCAGGCCGCAGTGCTTACTACCGCTCAGATCGCATCCCTGCTCACGACCCAGGTCGCAGCATTGACCACCGCCAACCTGCAGGTGCTGGATTCCGCCCAGCTGGGCAGCCTCTCCTCCTCGCAGGTGGTCGCTCTCCGGACTTCCCAAGTCGCGGCGCTCACCACCGCACAGGTGGCGGGATTGGGCGCTGAAGACATGCAGGCTTTGCTGGCCTCCCAGATCGCGGCTCTGACCACGGCCCAGGCCGCGGCCCTGACTACGGAGCAGGTGACCTCTCTTTCCAGCAGGCAGTTCCTGGCGCTCACCACCACCAATGTCCGGGCGCTCACTTTGGCCCAGTTCGGTGCACTCTCGAGTGTGCAGATCAACACGTTGACCGCCGAGCAGCTTTCAGCCCTTTCGACGGCCCAGCTTGCCGCTCTTTCAACCGACAGCGTCGAGTCCCTGAAGACCTCTCTTGTTGCCTCCCTCACCACGACCCAGGTTTCCGTGCTGACCACCCTTCAGGTGTCCGCACTGACCACTGAGCAGGTGAGGTCGTTGAGGGCAGCCCAGCTTGTCGCACTCAGTACGTCCCAGGTTGCCGCCCTAGCAACGGAGGACCTGCTCGCCTTGACTCCAGGACAGGTTGGGGCCCTCACATCGGCACAGGCGGCTGCGCTCACTGACGATCAGATTGGATCCCTCACGACCGGCCAGTTTTCCGCACTCTCGGCCGCCGCCATCGGGGCACTCACCACCGCCCAACTGCTGCAGCTAACGACCTCTCAGGTTCTGGCGCTGACTCCGGGACAGTTGGCTTCCCTGGGCGCCGTTCAGATTGGAGCACTCGAGACCGACGACTTGGGCGCATTGTCCGAAGTCCAGATCGGATTGCTTTCCACTGCCCAGATTTCCTCGGTGACCACGGCGCAACTGGGCGCCCTATCTTCCCTCCAACTCCAGGCATTCGGCACCCAGAGTGTACGCGCCTTGACCACCGTTCAGATTACAGCGCTGTCCTCGGAACAGGTTGCGGTGCTCACTGCGGTTCAGTTGGCCGCACTCAAGACCAGCCAGATTGTGGCGCTTGAGACGCTTGATCTGCAGGCGCTTTCCACCAGTCGGATCAAGGCGCTCACCTCCGTCCAGATTGCAGTCCTTACTTCCTCCCAGCTTCAGGCGCTGACGGCAGGCCTGCTGTCGGCGTTGCAAACCCAACAGCTTCAGGCTCTGACTTCCGTCCAGCTAGGGGTTCTCTCCACCGCTCAAGCCGTGCAGTTGACGCCCGTTCAGATTGCCGGTCTGACCACGGCACAGGTGGCCTCACTCCAAACCGACCTCCTTTCCGCTTTGAGCTCCGGCCAGATTGCTTCGCTGACTGGCGCTGGATTCCAAGCCCTGACTTCCCTCCAGAAGCAGGCGCTCACAGCCCTCCAGGTTGCCGCCCTCAACAGCACCCAGCTTGGGGCTTTGACCACGGTGGAACTGCCGCTCCTTTCCACCGCCCAGATCTCGGCTTTGACCTCTGCGCAGGTGCGTTCCTTGGAGACAGCGGATCTGCAGGCGCTGACCAGCGAGCAGCTTCAGGTGTTGAGTTCCCTGCAGGTGCAGGCGTTGCTGGGCGGGCAGGTGGCAGCCCTCACCACGGCTCAGGCGCTGGCGCTGACCACGGTTCAGATTGCAGCCCTGACCACGGGGCAGGTGGGCGCCCTCCTTGGGGCCCAGGTGGCCAGCTTGGATGTCTCCCAGATCCAAGCGTTTGGGACGCGGCAGATCGCGGCGTTTGGTGCGACAGCACTCGCGTCGCTGAACTCCTCTCAGATTGCGGGCCTTTCCTCCGCGCAGGTTGCTTCCCTGAGCACGGTCCAACTCGCCTTGCTGTCCACCAGCCAGGTTGCGGCCTTGGAATCGGAGGATCTTCAGGTGCTCGTCAGTGCTCAGATTCGCGGGCTGACAGGCGGCCAGATTTCTGCGCTGACGTCCGTGCAGGCAGCGGCGCTGACCTCTCTACAGCTCGGAGCGCTGTCCCCGACACAGGTCGCAGCACTCACCGTGGCACAGGTTGCTGCGCTGGAGTCTGAGGACATTCAGGCTCTGTCCTCCGCCCAGATTCGCTCACTCAGCACGGCTCAATTGCAGGCTCTCACAACCAGTCAGTTCACCGCGCTCACCTCCGCCCAGACGGCGGTGCTGGACGCCGGTCAGCTGCTCGCGCTCACCACGGCGCAGGTTTCTGCCCTGGTGACAGGTCGGTTGCTTTCGTTGGGCACCGCCCAGATTGCGGCGCTGACCTCCGGACAGGTCGCCTCGCTGACGACTGCGCAAATCAGCGCGCTCACCAGCACTCAGGTGGCTGCCCTGCGTCCGCTCCAAGTGGTGGCGTTGGACACTCTCCAGCTCGGCGCCCTTGAAACCACCGACATTCCCCACCTCTCCCCAAATCTGGTGGCAAGCCTGACGACGGCCCAGTTGGCGGGGCTCTCCGGGGACCAACTGCAGGCGCTCATTTCAGCGCAGCTCGGGGCGCTTACCACGGCCCAGATACAGAGTCTGGCTGGGATCGCGAATCTGGATTCCGCGGATCTCCATGCGTTGACCTCCGCCCAGATCGCCGCCTTGGGGAGTACTCAGGTGGAGTCCCTCACCACACGCCAGATGGCTGCGTTCACCACCGGGCAGCTCTCGGCGCTTTCAAGCAACCAACTCGTGGCGCTGACCTCTGCCGCGCTGCAGGCGCTTTCCAGCACGCAGCTGCGTGCTCTCAGCCCAACCCAGGTTGCGGGTTTGAGTACGCTCCAGATTGTTGCGCTCACCAGCAGCCAGGCCGGTTTCCTTACAGAGGGCCAGATTTTGGCCCTCGGTACACATCAGGTTTCTGCCCTTGAACCGGATGACCTTGCCGCCCTGAGCCCGGGCCTGATTTCCGGGTTTACTAGTGCCCAGGCTGCCGTTCTTTCCGCCGACCAACTGTCGGTCCTGACCACCTCTCAAGTTTCCGTACTCACCTCTGCCAGCCTCCGCGCCCTCAGTTCCACCCAAGTGGTGGCACTGACCAGTGCCCAAGCTGCGGCCCTGACCACCCAGCAGGTTCGGATCCTGACCCCGGGGCAGTTAGCGGCTTTGGAGTCTGCGGATTTGGCCGCTCTGACCACCGCCCAGACAGCCGTGTTGAGTTCAGCGCAAATCTTCGCGCTTTCCACTTCGCAGGTGGCAGCCTTGCGTACCGCCCAGATTGTTGCGTTGGGATCCGCAAACCTGAGCGCTTTAGCCCACGATCGGATTGCAGCTCTCTCGACCACCCAGGTTGCCTCTTTGACAAGTCTGCAGGTTTCCGCCCTGCGCACGAGCCAGATTGGGGCCCTGGCGACCGCAACATTCCAGGCGCTCACTACCCAGCAGGTGCGGGCACTGGGCACATTGCAGATCATCGCGCTGAACACCTTGCAGATCGGAGCCTTGACCACGGCTCAAGTCGCGGCCCTTGCCGCGCCGCAGCTTGCCGCCCTCAAAACCGAGCAGTTTGTCGCTCTCGAGACCGATGACATCGCGGCGCTCACGACAGGCCAAATCGCCCAACTCTCTTCCTTGCAGGTCTCCGTTCTGCTCACCGAGCAGATTGAGGCTCTGACCACCGGACAGCTTGGGGCCATGACGTCGCTCAACATCCGCGCTCTCTCCTCGTATCAGATCGCCGCCTTGACGACTCATCAAGCGGGGGCCCTGACTACGACCCAACTGCTGAGCATGCGCGCCAGCCAGATCGCCGCCCTCGAGGTGGCCGATCTTGGGGTGCTCAGCACAAGCCAGATCCAGGTGCTTTCCAGGCCCCAGATTCTGGCCCTAACCACCGTCCAGGTTGTCTCTCTGAGCACCCTTCAGGTCTCCGCGCTGGACCCCACCCAGTTGGCTGCCCTCGGCACCGCGCAGGTGGCGGTTCTTGAAACAGCAGACCTCCGGGCGCTGTCCGCAAGCCAGTTCGAGGCCTTCAGTCCGACCCAGATTTCGGTGCTTTCCACCAACCAACTGGCCGCGCTCTCCACCAGTCAGGTCAGCGGCCTGTCCTCAGACGCAATCGGAGTCCTGACCACGGACCAATTTGGAGTGCTCTCCACCGTCCAACTCCTGTCGCTGACCACCACTCAGGTCCGTGCCTTGACAACCGGGCAGATCCAGTCCCTCGATTCCGCTGAACTGGTCGCCTTGACGAGTGCCCAGATCGGGGCGCTTTCTTTGGCTCAGGCGGTTGCGCTCAGCACCGAGCAGGTGGCTTCGCTGTCCTCCGAACAGGTGGCGGCATTGAGTGCAGTCAACCTGAATGCGCTGACATCCGACCAGCTTGAGGCCCTCTCGACAGGCCAATTGTTGGCTCTGACCTCGGTACAGTTGGCGGCGCTCAACACCGCCAGCCTCCAGATTCTGCTCGGCGACGGAGAGATCGCAGTCCTTGCCACGCCTCAAATCGCTGCCCTGACCACCGCGCAGATTGGTGGCTTGGATACGGCGCAGATTTCTGACCTGACCACAGCTCAGGCGGCCGCTCTGACTACGGCTCAGGTCGCGGCGGTTTCCCCGGCTCAGCTTGCAGGGCTCCAGACAGACGACCTACGGGCGCTGGGTACCGCTATGATCCAAGTTCTGGGCACCGCTCAGGTGGCGGCACTGTCCACGCTCCAGATCAGCGCGTTGACCACGGCACAACTCCCGGCACTCGGCACCGCAAACATTCGGACGCTCTCGACATCCGCCATCTCACAGTTGTCCACCGCCCAGTTTGTCGCCCTGGCGCCCCTCCAGTTTGCCGCTTTCACAACGGCGCAAATCGCTGCGATTGAGACCTCCGACTTCCAGGTTCTCTCCGCTGCACAGTTCTTGGCGCTGACTTCCACGCAGGCGCTCTCCTTGAGCACCGCGCAGATTGAGTTGCTTTCGACCGCGCAGGTAGCGGGGTTGAGCACGACAGTGCTTGGTGCATTGACCACGGCGCAGGTCGCCTTGTTGAGCAGTGCCCAGCTTGGGGTGCTCTCCACAGCCTTGATCATGGCCCTGTCCACTGCGCAACTGCATGCGCTCGGCACCGCCGGGGTGCAGGCTCTGACGACGGTTCAGGTGCGTGCGCTCTCCACGGCTCAAGTCGCCGCCCTTTCCACCGATCAGATCGCTGCACTGAGTTCTGAACAGACCGGTGTGTTCCGTTCGGTCCAGTTGCTGACCCTTTCCACCCGGCAGGTGGCCGCGCTGGAGGCGGAAGACATCGCGGGACTGGATCCCGATCTCGTGGCGAGCTTGACTACGGCACAGCTCCGTGTCCTCGGATCGGACCAGATGCACGCGCTGACCTTTGAACAGGTCGAAGTGCTGACGACCGCTCAGATCCAGAGTTTGCTCACGGAGCAAATCGTTGAGATTGACGCGAATGACCTCCTCTCGCTGAGCGCAGCCCAGATTGCGGCGCTCCGTTCCACACAGACGGAGGTACTGAGTGCGGCGCAGTTGAATGCCTTGACTCCTGCGCAGGTCGCCTCGCTGACGACCCTTGCCACGCGTGCGCTTTCGACTGCACAGCTTGCGGCGCTGACTGTCCCGCAGGTGGGAGGACTAACGACCGATCAGGTCGTGGCGCTCGGCACCAGCCAGATCGAGGCACTTGGGACATCCCAGATCGCGGCGCTGACTACGCGGCAGGCGGCTGTGTTCTCGACCCTCCAGACTGCAGCCTTGACTGCCGGTCAGCTTCCAAACTTGGGCACCAGCCAGATCGTGGCCTTGGGCGCCGGCAACGTGGGTGTGTTAAATACCATCCAGCTGGTTGCGCTGACTACCGACCAGGTTTCTGTGCTAACCACAGCACAGGTGGCGGTGCTCAGCGCCGCTCAGGTTGGCTCGTTTGACTCTGCTAAGATCGAGGCGCTCACCGTTGGACAGGTTTCAGTGTTCTCCACAGCCCAGGCGGCAGCCCTGACTACTGCACAACTGCCGGCGCTGGGTACCGCGCAGATCGTTTCTCTGGGTGCAGGAAATCTCAGTGTGTTGGGCACCGCCTTGATTGGAGCCCTCACCACGCAACAGGCCGCCGTGCTGACGACGGCTCAGGTGGTTGGCTTGACCGGCAACCAAATCCGGGCGCTGGAGACCGAGGACTTCATGGTGCTCTCGACCGCCCAGATTCGCGCACTAACGACCGGCCAAACAGCGGTTCTCACCGAGGCACAGATTCAAGCCCTCACCGTGGAACAGGCCGATGGCCTTTCGGTGGCTCAGGTTGCGTCATTCACCTCCGCCCAGATCCTCGTGCTGGAGACCGAAGACCTCGCGAGTCTGAGCAGTGCCCATTTTGCGGGGCTTACTACGATCCAAGTGGCCGCTCTGACTACAGCCCAGATCGAGGCGCTCGGTGTCGGCCAGATTACGGCACTCACCTCGGCGAACATCAGGGTGCTCTCCTCGGTCCAGATCGGCGCCCTCACTCCCGATCAGGCCTCCGCCCTTGGGACCATCCAGTTGGCGGGTCTCACTACCACGCAGATTGCGGCGTTTGAGACGGCCGACGTCCAGGTGTTGGCGACCGGCCAGATCCGGGCGCTCAACACGGCGCAAACTGCTGCACTGACGGCCGGCCAGATTGCCGCCCTTGGTACCGCGCAACTCCGGGTGCTCGGGACGGCCAACGTGGCAGCGCTATCTACCGAACTTGTTGCTGCGCTTTCCACCGAGCAGCTTCCGGGTCTGTCCTTCTTGCAGGTGGGGGCTCTGACCACCTCTCAGTTGGCTTCACTTGGCACAGAACAGCTCCAATCCCTTTCCACCGGCCAGTTTGCCGCCCTCTCGAGTGCCCAGTTGCGGGTGCTGACCGCGGCCCAGACTGCGTCGCTCACGACCGAGCAGCTCTCCGCGATGCCGCTGCAGAAGCTCGCAACGCTAACCACCGGACAGATGGATGCGCTGACTTCCGCGCAGCTGATCTCCTTCAGTTCGGCCCAGCTTGTGACACTCACGGCGCTCCAGGTTGCCGCGATCGAGACGCTCGACCTTGCCGCATTCAGCACCGCTCAGGTCGCCTCCCTCGTTTCGCTGCAAGCCGCTGCGCTCACCACGCTCCAGATTGCTGCGCTGAGCACCGAACAGGTGCTCGCGCTGGGAGCAGACGTTTCCGTGCTGCTACCGGATCGCATCGCAGCACTCTCCGCTGAGCAGTTGGCGGCGTTGACCACGGCTCAGATTGTTTCCCTCGGCACTCTGCAGGTCGCTGCGATTGAGACCTCCGACATCGAATCCTTGACCACCGCCCAGGTGCGTGCCCTGTCGGGCCTGCAGTTGGCTGCCCTCGGAACGGATCAGACTGCGGCACTTAGCACAGAACAGCTTGTCGCGGTGTCCGCCCAGGCCGTTGGCGCTCTCAAGCCTCAACAGGTGGCTGCGCTCACCTCGGATCAGGCTTCTGCCCTCACAACGGCGCAGCTGGCGGCGTTGAACACCCGCCAGGTGGCCGCCTTCGAGTCGGTGGATCTCCAGGTGCTCTCGACCTCCCAGATCTCTGTATTTAATTCGGCCCAGATTGGGGCTTTGACCACCAGTCAGATCTCCTCCCTTGGGACAGAGCAGATTGGCTCCGTGGTGACTTCGGCGGTGCAGGCACTCACTCCAGGGCAGCTTGCCGCGATGAGCGAGGAACAGTTTGCTTCGCTGACCAGTGGGCAGCTTCTTGCCCTTACTAGCACGCAGCGCGCCACTCTGAGCGGCGACAAACTTGGGGCCCTGTCATCTTCGCAGATCGGTCTGCTGTCACCCGCCCAAATAGCAGCCTTGTCCACAACGCAGCTGCAGGGTTTGAGCACCGGCCAGATTGCGGAGCTTTCGCTGCCGCAGACCGCGGCTCTCAACTCCCAGCAAATCATGGCTCTGGGTTCTGCTTACTTGGAGGTGCTCACGACTGCACAGATCTCCGTTCTTAACAGCCGGCAGGCCAGCGCTCTAACGACGAGCCAGATCGGTGCGCTCAGCACGGTTCAACTTGCAGTGTTGGCCGCTTCAAACGTGGGGGCGCTTTCCACAGCACAGATCGCCGCACTGACCTCCCTTCAGACAGGGGTGCTTACCACGGCTCAGATTAAGGCACTCAACACCAGTCAGGTCGCCGCGCTTGAGGCCGCCGATCTGCAGGCGCTCAACTCAGCCCAAATCCGAGGGCTTTCCCTCGACCAGGTGCGGGCCCTGAGTCCGGACCAGATGAGCGCTCTAACCTCGGCACAAGTCGGCAGCTTGAGTTCGTCGCAGACCGCGGGTCTCTCCACACGCCAGCTCGCCGCGATTGATGCGGGTGACTTCGCCGCCCTGACCACCGCACAGGTCGCCTCTTTGGGTGCCGCGCAGTTGCGAGCTCTCTCCACCGAACAGGTCGCAGCTCTGGATTCCGTACAGGTGGCCGCCCTCGGCGCAGCGCAGATTTCGGTTCTTTCCGTCTCCCAGTTGGCGCGGTTTGAAACACAGGAGGTTGCCGCGCTCTCTGAGGCGCAGGTCGCCGCCCTGACTTCTGTTCAGGTCGCCTCACTCTCTACCGGGCAGCTCACCGCAATGAGTGGCGACCTTTTTGGTGCTCTGACCACGTCCGCAATCCGGGCGCTGGGCACCAGCCAGACCGCAGCCCTCTCCTCCACGCAGGCTGCCGGCTTGACTTTCGCCCAGATTCAGGCGCTTTCCACCGCCCAAGCGCTCTCGCTGACGACCTATGCTCTGGGCTCGTTGGCAGTGGATAGCGTTTCCGCCTTGTCAGGGCCCCAGCTTGCAGCTTTGACCACGGCCCAGATTCTGGCCTTGGGTTCGGCCCAAATCTCGGCTTTGAGCGCGGCCAGCCTTCCCGGGCTGACGACGGCCCAGCTCAGTATCTTGAGCACCCTCCAGTCCGCTGCGCTCACAGGGGCGCAGGTCTCAAGGCTTGGCACCGCGCAGGTCGCTAGCCTGCAGGATGCGAACATTCAGGCTCTCGGGACACTCCAGGTGCGTGCGCTGACTACGGCTCAGGTCGCCGTCCTGACCACCTCCCAAATTGTGGCTTTGACTACGGCCCAGGTACCCTCTTTGGGTGCGGCGCAGGTGTCGGTTCTCACAACAGCACAAATCCGGGCGCTGGAAACGGCCGATCTGGTGGCCCTTTCAGGAGCTCAGGTGGGCGTGTTGAAGGCGTTGCAGGTTGCTGCCATGAGCGCGGAGCAGGTGGCTGCGCTCACGCCCAATCAGGTCGCGGCACTCTCCACAGCCGCTCTCTCCGGGCTTTCGACTGCCCAGGTCGAGGCACTTACCGAGGCCCAGGTTCCCGCTCTGACCAATGCCCAGATCGCGGCTTTGAGTTCTTCGCAGTTGGTGGCTTTTGAGACGGCTAACGTGCAGGCGCTTACTTCAACTCAAGTCAGGACGCTGGGCACCGCCCAGACCCCTTTGCTCACCACTGTTCAGGTCGCTGCTCTGACGACTTCCCAGACTGGCGCGCTGACCGTTGCGCAAATCGGCGCACTCACCACTGCCCAAGTGTCGGCGCTCCGGACGGAAAACGTGGCGGGGCTCTCTGGATTGCAGTTGGGCGCCCTCACTGGCGGCCAGTCCGCCGTGCTGACCACCGCCCAGCTTGGGGTGCTTGGCGCCAACGAATTTGCTGCGCTGAGTACTGCGGCGATCCGCGGGCTGACCACCCTCCAGATTGGAGCGCTTTCGAGTGCTCAGGTTGCCGGGATCGCTGCAGACCAACTCACGGCTCTGTCGACCTTGCAGGTCGGTGCAATTGAGACGGGTGACCTCCAGGTTCTCTCTGTTTCAAGGATTCTGGATTTGACGACCGGCCAGGTCGCAGCCCTGAGCACAACTCAGATGGCGGCGCTGACCACAACTCAAGTGGGGGCTCTGTCTCTGGCCCAGCTTGTCTCGCTCACGGGAAGCCAGGTCGCGGCAATCGAGACAGCCGATCTGGCGGCCCTATCCGCGGGCCAGTTGGGCGCGCTGGGATCAGTACAGGTTGCAGGGCTCACAGCAGCACAGATCCAACTGTTGGAGACGTCCCAGATTGTGTCGCTGTCCGCTGCAGGCCTCAAGGGCCTGAACTCCGCGCAGATTGCGGCCCTGACCACGGGGCAGGTCGCATCGCTGACGCTCGCCCAGTTGGATGCGTTTAGCCCGGGACAGATCGCGGCTCTCGAGTCGTCTGATGTGCAGGCCCTGCTCACCGTGCAGCTGCGCTCCCTCTCCACTGCGCAGATCGTCGCCGTCACAACGGCTCAGATTCAGGCGCTCTCAAGCGTGCAGGTTTCTTCGTTGACGACCGGCCAGAGCCGGGTGTTGACGCCGGCTCAGTTGGTGGCGCTGCCGACGCTCTCACTGTCTGCCTTGACCGTGGCGCAATTGGCGTCCCTCAGGGCTGTGCAGGTCGCCGCCCTTGGAACAGAGCAGTTCTCGAGTCTGAGCACCGTCCAGATTGGCTCCCTCTCCTCCGAGGGACTCGCCGGGGTCACCACGCAGCAAATCGCTGCGCTGACCACAGCGCAGACAGCGGCGTTGACAAACGCGCAAGTGGCACAGTTGAGCTCGGCTCAGCTTGGCGCGCTCGAGACGGTGGATTTGAGGGCGCTCTCCGGAGCCCAGCTCAGGGCTTTCTCCACCGTCCAGATTGCCGGTCTAAGTACCGCAGCCATTGCTAGCCTGACCACTGCTCAATCCAGTGCACTCAGTACCGACCAAGTGGCGGCCCTGACCACCAATCAGATCGCGGCCCTGACCACTCTTGGCTTTGCTGCGCTCAGCGCAACCCAGTTCGGGGCGTTTGGTTCCGCTCAGATCGCAGCCTTGCAGACCTCTGCTCTGGCCCTCTTGAGTACCGCTCAGGTGGCCTCTCTTAGCGTGACTGCCGTTCAGGGATTGACGTCCGTTCAGCTTGCTTCGCTCAAGACCTCCCAGATTGTGGCGCTTGGTGTCACTCAACTGCGGGCTCTTAACAGTGGACAGGTGGCGGCTCTCACAAGCGCGGAAGTGCAGGTGCTTACCTCCACCCAGTTGAGGGGCTTCCTGACCAACCAGGTCGCGTCACTCACTCAGGATCAAATTGCGGCTCTCACGACCGCGCAGGTTGGGGCGCTCAGCTCGCTGCAGATGCCTGCTCTCACCTCGGGCCAGTTGCTCGCTCTGGAGACCCGAGACCTTGCGGTTCTCGCTGCAGCCCAGATTTCTGCGCTTGGTTCGGCGCAGGTTGGCGCCCTTTCGACCGTCCAGATCTCTCTGCTCAGCAAACCCCAGTTGGCCGCTTTGACAACCGGCGCGCTGCGGGGACTGAACTCCGTTCAGATCGGAGCACTGTCCACGCTACAGGTGGGCGGCCTCACCTCCCTGCAGCTTGTCTCGCTGAGCTCGCTCCAGCTTGCCGCTCTCGAAACCGCCGACTTGCGGGCGTTGACGACCGCGCAGATTGTTTCCTTCAACACGGCGCAAACGGCCTCCTTGAATACCGGTCTGGTTTCAGCGTTAACCTCGGTCCAGGTCGCAGCGTTGACTGCGGCCCAGATAGACGCGCTGGGCACGGCGCAACTCACTGCGTTCTCGAGCGTGCAACTCGGCGCGCTTACATCGAAACAGGCGGCGACGCTAGATTCCGCTCAGGTGCTCGCCCTGGCGACCTCCGGATTGGCGGCGCTCAAGCCTGCTCAGTTTGCCGCCCTGACAACCTCGGTGATCCGCGTCCTGACCACCGCCCAGATCGTGGCACTCTCCACGGCTCAAGCCGCTGCGTTGACGGCACCGCAATTGCGTGCGATCAGCACCGGCCAGTTGGTGCAACTGGAGACAGCCGATCTGCAGGCTCTTGGCCCAGTGCTGGTGAAGTCGCTCTCATCCGCGCAGGTCGCGGCGCTGCGCACCTCTCAGATCGCGGGACTATCCTCCGCACAGGTGGCGGCTCTCACGAGCAGTCAACTGGCGGTGCTCTCGAGTGCCCAGTTGGGGGCTTTGGAGACAGCGGATGTGGCAGCCCTCACCGCGCTGCAAGTCGGAGCGCTCAGCACGGTCCAGTTCCGTGCTTTGTCCACGCTGCAGTTGGGCGCGCTGGTTTCCACCCAAGCATCAGGCCTCACCACAACCCTCCTTCGAGGGCTTACCACTTCGCAGATCTCCGCGTTGGGAGCCGCTTCGATCTCTGGCCTCACGAGCACGCAACTCAGTGTCCTTTCAAGCACCCAACTGCGGGCGCTCTCTGGCGACCAGATCGCGGCCTTCTCCACCAAACAGATCCAAACACTGACCACTGCCCAGTTGGTGACCCTGACCTCCAGTCAGGTGGCTGCACTCCAGTCTGCCGATGTGGCAACGCTGTCCACTGTCCAGTTGGCAGCCTTCACCACGGGTCAGTTGGCGGCTCTTACCACAGGTCAGGTCGGGGCGCTTCGCACGACCCAGGTGGTTGCTCTGTCCACTCAGTTCTTGGGCGTCCTCACGCCAACGCAGATCTCCGCCCTCGGGGTGGCGCAGGTGCGGATCCTCAGCACCCTGCAGGCAGCTGTTCTGGGAACGGCCCAGATCGCAGCCCTTACCTCGGCGCAGACTGCCGCCCTCAGCACGGGGGTTCTGGCCAGTCTGGGAACGGCGGCGGTGGTGGCGCTTGAAGCCGGCGATCTGGCTGCGCTCACCACGGCGCAGGTGGTCGCTTTGAAGACCTCTCAGATGCGGGCGCTGACCACCGCTCAGATCGCGGCGCTCACTACGCTGCAGGTGCCGGCCCTCACGACCGGCCAGGTTGCCTCTCTGTCCACCACGCAGGTGGGCGCTCTGGAGACACGCGATGTTCAGGTGCTGACTTCGGCTCAGCTGCGGGTGCTCTCCTCCAGTGCTGTGGCGGCTCTATCCACCGAACAGATTCCTGTGCTCAGTACGAGGATCTTTGGCGCGCTCCTTACCACCCAACTGGTGGCTTTGACCACGACTCAGCTCACCGCCGTCTCGAGTGCTGCGTTAAGGGTGCTGTCCACGGCGCAGCTTGAGGCGTTCACTGCGCCTCAGGCGGCCTCATTCACCACCCTTCAGACCGCGGGGCTGACCAGTGTCTCTCTTGGAATTCTCAACGGCGGGTAGTTTTACGGGCTGGGGGGCACGGAAAGGCGGAGTCGTGCCCCTTTTTGACAAAAGCTTGGTACCGGGGGCAGACGGATTGTAGCCCTTTTTTGGCCTCGCCTACCGAGGGCCGCACAGTTGGGTTGTTGGCGCCGGCGCCCCACCCCGTAAGGGGAGGCGGATGCACCGACGGTCCCGTGGCTTTCTGGAGACAGACCTGCGAAGGAGCTGATGGTGCGTGCCAGGCTCGCTTGCCGACATATCGTTACGGGCCGGGAGCGGCCTCAGGCAGTTCAGCCAAAAGCAGCTGAAGCCCTGATTGAATTTGGGCACCCGTCCTTCAGGGGTTTGAGATTTGAAATCCCACCTGCCTTTGACAGGTGCGATCCCGGAGTGCCGGAGCGGCGTGGGATTGCTGTGCGAGTCTCGGTTGGGGGGCGCATGGCATTGAAAATGCTTCAAATTGAGGGGCGGCCTCTCAGTCTCTCCTCTCCGACGCCCCTCGGCTGCAGATTCTTCTCAATACCGACCTTTTGCTTTTATGCCCCTCGACTTTTCAGCAGTTTCGACGTCACAGATTTCCGGGCTATCGACCGCCTTGATTGCCTCGCTGACGACCGATCAAATCGCAGGAATCAGCACGGTCCAGATTGGTCTTTTTACGAGCTCCCAGATCAGGAGCTTTACGGGTTTGGGACTATCGAGTCTGAGTACGCTTCAGCTGGCGGGGGTGAGCTCTTTGCAGGTTCAGGCGCTGACCACCGCGCAGGCACGCGCGCTGACGACCGGACAAGTCCGTGCGCTGTCGACGCTTCAGGTGCGTGGGCTGACCAGCTCCGCGGTGGCGGCCCTCGGTACGGAGCAGGTCACAGTGCTCGGTTCGACGCAGATCGGTGCTTTCTCGACGACGCAGGTAGCTTCTCTGACAACCGCGGAGATTCAGGTGCTTTCGACCCTGCAGGTGGCGGGAATCACTTCCCTCCAGGGCGGAGCACTCACCAGGGCAGAACTGCTGGCTCTTTCAACCCTTCAGGTGCGTGCCCTGACAACCGCCACTCTTCGGGTGCTTTCCGGAGTGCAGTTGGCCGGTTTGGCCACGGTTCAGGTGGCTGCCCTGACTTCCGCACAGGTGGCGGCACTTTCAACACAGCAACTGCCGTCGCTCACGACGCTTTCAGTCCAGTCTCTCACTTCGGAGCAGTTGGCAGCAGTTTCTTCGCTGCAATTGCAGGCCCTTACCACCGCCCAGATTGCCGCTCTCTCGACGGCCCAGGTTTCCGGTCTGTCCACAGGCCAGATCGCGGCGCTCACCACCGGCCAGATCCGGGCGATGGAGACAAACGACTTATCCTCGCTCACGACCGTCCAAGTACGCGCCATTGAGACGGTAGACCTGCAGGCTCTCTCCATTGCGCAGGTGGCCGCCCTAAGCTCCACCCAGACTGCCTCGCTGACCACCGCGCAGGCTGCGGCACTCACGACTGTGCAGGTTCTTGCGCTCAAGACGATGCAGGTGGCGGCCCTCACCACCGCCCAAGCCCAAGTGCTGACCTCGCGGCAATTGGTCGCCCTGACGACGCTCCAGCTCGTGGCCATGACCACCGCACAGGTGGCTGCTCTTACAACAACCCAGGTCACTGCGCTCACTGCCCTTCAGATCGCCGCACTGACCACCGCACAGGGTGCGGCTCTGACGACCCTTCAGTTGGTCAACCTCAAGTCCGCCCAGCTTGTGGCGCTGTCGACCACCGCTTTGCAGGCACTTTCCACCGTGCAGGTGGCGGCCCTGACCAGCGTCCAGATCGCGCTCCTCACCACAAGGCAGACAAGCTCCCTGACCACCGCGGAGTCGCAGGCACTCACCACCGGGCAGGTGGCTGCCCTGACTTCGCGCCAAGCACCAGTCCTTCAAACAACTGGCTTGCAGGTTTTTGCAACTGCTCAAATCCAGGCTCTTTCCACCGTCGCCGTTTTTTCCCTCACCACGGTCCAGTTGTCGGCCTTGACCACCGTGCAGGTCGCCGCACTCAAGACTGCCCAGGTGGCGGCGCTTTCTTCCAAGCAAATCGGGGCGCTATCCACTGCGCAGGCCGCAGCGTTGACGACCCTCCAAGTTCAGGCGCTCGCGACCCTTCAGTTGGTGGCGGTGGAGACGCTCGACTTTCAGGCGCTCACCACTGCCCAGGTGACAGCGCTTCGGACGACTCAGCTCGCGGCACTCACCGCCGCCCAGGTCGCCGCCTTGACCACGCAGCAGGTCCTCGCCCTGACCACCATCCAGATCGGGGCGCTCACAAAGGCCCAGGTGATCTCCCTTCAGACAGTCGACCTACAGGTGCTGACGACGCACCAGATCGGTGCGTTTGAAACCGGCGACCTTCAGGGATTGACGACATTCCAACTGGTTTCACTGACGACGGCGCAGGTGGCGGCACTGACGACTGCGCAGGTGGCAGCGCTCACGACGGCGCAGGTGGCAGCATTGACGACCAGCCAGGCCGCGGCACTCACAAGCGTCCAGATCGTGTCGCTCACCACGGCGCAGGTGGCAGCGCTGACTTCCGCGGAATTGCAGGCGTTGCAGACCGGGCAGGTGGCGGCCTTCACCACAGCACAATTGCAGGCGGTACCGCTGCTGCGTATCGGCAACCTGACCACCGGGCAGTTCCAGGCCCTGTCCACCCGCCAGATCCAGTCCTTGACGACGGCGCAGGCGCGTGTGCTTGAGACCGCGGATCTGCAGTCACTTTCAACGGGCCAAGTGGTGGCTCTCGAGACTTTGGACTTGCGGGCGTTGACCACCGCACAGTTTGCCGCGTTTACGACGCTTCAGGTCGCTGCCCTGCTCACGAGCCAGATCTCGAGCCTGACGACAGTACAGGTGGCTGCGCTGAACACGGCGCAGGCAGGTGCCCTCACCACGGCACAGGTGGCAGCACTGACAACGGCTCAGGTGTCGGCTTTGGAGACTGCTGACATGCAGGCTTTTTCAACGCTGCAAATCGCGGCGCTGCAAACCGCGGATATTCAGGTTCTGAGCGTCCTGCAGGTCACCTCCTTGCTGACCGCCCAGGCAGCCGCTCTGAGCACCGCCCAAATTGCGGTGCTTTCCGCAAGTCAGGTGGCGGCACTGACAACGCTGCAGGTTCCGGCGCTGACCACCGCGCAATTGGCTGTGTTCTCCACGGCCCAGCTGGCAGCGATTGAAACACGGGATCTGGCGGTGCTCACCACCCTTCAGGTGGCGGCGCTTTCCACCACGCAACTACAGGCGCTTGGCGTGCTTCAGGTCGCGGCGCTTACCACCGCGCAGGCGGGGGCTTTGACCACCGCGCAGGTCGGCGCGCTGACCACTGCGCAGGCGCGGGCGCTGGAGACGGTGGATCTTGCAACGTTGACGACGGTACAGGTGACGGCGCTGGGCACCAGTGCCTTGCAGGCCCTTTCGAATGCTCAGATACAGTCTTTGACCACGGCGCAGGTGGCAGGACTGACCACCGCGCAGTTGCAAGCATTGTTGGTGACGCAGGTGGCTGCACTGACCACGGCAGAGGCGGCCGCCCTGACGACGGCCCAACTGGTGGCTTTGACGACCAGCCAGATTGCGGCCCTTTCCACCGGGGGTGTCCAAGCGTTATCGACCCTCCAGCTTGTGGCGATCACCACCACTCAGACCGCAGCCCTGACGCTCTCCCAAATCGCGGCCTTCACCACGGCGGAAGCCTCCGCGTTGACCACCGCCCAAATAGCGGTCTTTTCTACCGCGCAGATTCGGGGATTCGAGACAGCCGATGTGCAGGTGCTTTCTTCACTCCAGATCCAGGCCATCACCACCGGCGGGGTCGAGGCCCTCTGGCTGAACCAATTCTGGGCACTGACTACGGACCAGATTCCAGTCCTCACCAGCGGCCAGGTACAGGCGCTCTCCCTGCAGCAGGTCTCCAACCTCCGCACCACACAGCTGCAGTCTCTCACCACGGTACAGGTCCCCGTTTTGACCACAGCGCAGGTTGCGGTGCTGTCCAGTGCTTCCCTACAGGCTCTTATTTCCAGCCAATTGCAGGCGCTCACGCTCACCCAGGTTCCCGCGCTGAGCACGAGCGCGGTTTCCAGCCTGACCTCAGTGCAGATCCCTTCGCTCACCACCGCCCAGGTAGAGGTGCTCACCACGCTTCAGGTTCCGGTGCTTGCCACCAGGGCGGTGGCTGCTCTCACGACGGCTCAGGTGGCCGTCCTCTCCACTGCTTCTTTAAGAGCGCTCAGGACCTCCCAGATTCAGGCACTCACGACCGACTCGGTGGACGCCCTGAGCACCGCCCAGCTCCGCGGGTTCTCCACCCTGCAGGTCCCCGCCTTTACCACGCTCCAGATTTCTTCCCTCCTCACCAACCAACTGGCGTCGCTTGCCACCGACCAGGTCCAGGTGCTGACCACCAGCCAATTACGCTCTCTGACGTCCGAGGCCGTGGGTGTCCTGACCACCGCCCAGATTCAGGCGGTCCTCACGGCTTCCCTGAACGCCCTGGACACCCTGCAGATCCAGGCACTCACCACCAGGCAGATCCCGGCGCTTACCACGGAACAGGTTTCCTCCTTGCTCACGTCCCAGACTGCGGTGTTGCTCACTTCGCAAGTACAGTCGCTCACCTCCACGCAGGCCGCCGTGCTCTCGACTGCGGAGTTGCTGTCTTTTTCGACCGACCAGATTCAGGCGCTTGCCACCCTGGCGCTGAATGCGGTCAGCTCCGAGCGACTGCAGGCACTCACCACCGAGCAGGTTGGGGCGCTGACCACGGGCCAGATCGCCGCGCTGCTGACTTTGCAGGTGTCCGGCCTCCTCACCCAGCAGGTTGCTGCGCTCTCCACGGAGCAGGTCCTCGCACTGACCACCGCCGGGGTACGCGCTCTGACCACGCTTCAGGTCACGGCCCTCGAGACCGTTGATTTGAACGCCCTGACCACCACCCAGCTCCGTGCCTTGAGCACGGTTCAAGTGGCAGTCCTGCTGCCGGAACAGGTTGCGGCGTTGCTCACCACTCAGGTCGCCGCGCTGACCACCGCTCAGGTCCAGATTCTTTCCTCAGAACAGGTGGTCGCCCTCACCACGGACGAGGTGCAGGCGCTGACGACTTCCCAGATCCGGGTTTTGGACACCGAGGATATCGCCGCTCTCAGCACGGGGCAGATTCAGTCTCTCTTGACGCAACAACTGGCGGCGTTGACTACCGGGCAGATCGTCAGCCTCACGCTGGGCCAGCTGTCCTCCATAGACACGGCGCCCCTGCAGGCCCTCACCACAAGCCAGATTTCCGTCATCACACCGCTACAGGCGGATGCATTCTCCTCCGCCCAGGTTGCCGCTTTGCTGACCGGCCAGATCCGGGCTCTCTCGACTTCGGCATTGGCCGCTCTCGACACTGACCGGATTGAGGCGCTGGATACCGCGCAGGTTGGCGCCTTGACTACCGCGCAGGTCGTCGCCCTGACAACCCTCCAGATGGCCGCGGTGGAAACAGGGGATGTGTCGGCTTTCACAACGGCACACATCGCCGTGTTGACGACGGCTCAGGCCAACGCACTCACTTCCGATCAAGTTGCCGAGCTGCTGACCGCGCAGGTGGCTGCTCTTACGACCCTGACTGTTCCCGTTCTTCGCGCAGACCAGATTGCCGCGCTCACCACAGCACAGGCAGCCGCCCTCAAAAGCATTCAGGTGGCGGCCCTGACCACCGCCCAGGTGGTGGCGATGGAGACTTCCGATTTGGCGGCGCTCACTACCCTTGGAGTTTCCGCCCTCACCACGGCGCAGGCGGCGGTCCTGTCCGAAGAGCAATTGGGAGCGCTGCTTACGTCGCAGGTGGCAGTCTTGAGTACAGGGGGCCTCAGGGCGCTCAACTCACTGCAGCTGTTGGCCCTGACGACCCTTCAGATTCCAGCGCTGACCGCCAGCCAGCTTGCCGCACTCCTCCCGGCCCAGATTGCAGCCCTCGAAACCTCTCAGATACAGGCGCTGACGTCCACGCTCGTGGCAGCGCTCGGGACCGGCCAGGTGGAGGCGTTCACCCTCCAACAGGTGGCCTCGCTGACCACAAGACAGATTGGCTGGCTGACCACCCAGAACATCCGGGTGTTGGGTGCCGCCCAGATCGAGGCGCTGACCACTGCGCAGACTGCGGTTCTGGCGACGGCACAGGTCGCGGTCCTGTCCTCCAGCCAGATTGCGGCAATTCAAACCGACGATTTGCAGGCGCTAACCACCGCGCAGCTCGGTGCTTTTTCGACCCTCCAGATTGGGATGCTGACCACGGCGCAGGTGCCGGCGTTGACCACCCTCCAGTTGGTTGCCCTGAGCTCGCTCCAGATTGCCGCCCTTTCGACCCTCCAGATTGAGGCATTGGAGACCGCAGATCTCGCCTCCCTGACCACCCTGCAGGTTGGAGCTTTCACCACGGCGCAGGCTGCTGCACTCACGCTCGATCAGATCGTTTCGCTCACCACCTCGCAGGTGGCTGTGGTCTCAACCGCTGGCCTTCGCGCGCTCAAAACCACTCAGGTGGTGGCGCTGACCTCGGTGCAGTTTGCGGCGCTGAAGACAACGCAGCTCGTGGCGTTGTCTTCACTTCAGATTCCGGTGCTTGAAACCCGGGATGTGCAGGTGCTGAGCTCCTTGCAACTGGCGGCGCTTACCACGTCGCAGGTGGTGCTGCTCACGACCGACCAGCTGGTCTCCTTGATCAGTACGCAGGTGGCTGCACTCACGACTTCGCAGGTCGGGGCGCTCACCACCGGACAGGTGGCGGCTTTGGAAACGGGCGATTTGCAGGCGCTCACGACTGTCCAGTTCAAGGAGTTGGGCACGGCGCAGGTGAGCGTGCTGACGCCGGGGCAGATTGCAGCGCTGACGAGCACCCAGGCCGTCGGCCTGTTGACGACGCAGGTCGCCGCGCTTACGACGCTGCAGGTTGGGGCGCTTGAAACCACGGACCTGCGGGCGCTGAGCGCGGCACAGGTGGCGGTGTTGAACAGCGCGCAGGCGGCTGCCTTGACCGTGTCGCAGGTGACTGCCCTAACCACCGTCCAGGTGGGGGCTCTGAACACATCGGGTTTCCGTGCCTTTTCGGCCGAGCAGATTGCGGCGCTGACCAGCGCCCAGGTGCCTGCCCTGACGACGGCGCAGGTGGCGGTGCTTGGAACGGGGCAAATCACAGCTTTGGAGACGGCGGATTTGCGGGCTCTGACGACGGTGCAGGCGGCGGTGTTGAGTTCCAGCCAGGCTTCCGCCCTGACTTTGGAACAGGTGGCGGCTTTGACGACGGCCCAGGTGGCCGCGTTGAGTACTGCGGCGTTGCGCGGCTTTGGCAGCGCACAGATCGCCGGCTTGACCAGCGCGCAGGCCGCGGCGCTGACGACGGCGCAGGTGGTCTCGTTGACGACCCTGCAGGTTGTGGCGTTGGAGGTCTCTGATTTGCAGGCGTTCACGACCCTCCAGATTGGAGTGGTGACGGCTTTGCAGGTGGCTGCCCTTTCCGTGGAGCAGATCGCGGGGCTGACCAGCATTCAGGCGTCGTCGCTGAGTACTACGCAGGTTGCGGCACTTGGCAGCGCCCAGATTGCGGCATTTGAGACGGGAGATTTGCGCGCCTTCACCACGGTTCAGGTGGCGGCGCTGAGCAGCCTGCAGGCTGCGGCGTTGACGCTGGAGCAGGTGGCCGCGCTTACAACGTTGCAGGTGCCCGCACTGAGCGTGGCAGGCATTCGGGTGCTGGGAACCGACAGGATTGCGGGACTGAGCAGTGCGCAGGCGGCAGCGTTGACCACCTCGCAGATGGCGGCGCTTAACACCTCGCAGGTCGCCGCGTTGGAGACGGCTGATGTGCTGGCCCTCACGACAGCACAGGTTACGGCATTGGGGAGCGCGCAGGTGACGGCTTTGACGGCCGAGCAGGTTGTGGCGCTTACGAGCACCCAGACCGCCGCTCTGCTGACGGCGCAGGTCGCGGCGCTCACTACGGTGCAGGTGGGGGTTCTGGAAACCGGAGATTTGCGGGCGCTTAGCTCGGTGCAGGTGGCGGTGTTGAACAGTGCACAGACGGCCGCCTTGACGATGTCTCAGGTGTCTTCGCTGACCACCTTGCAGGTGGGTGCCTTGAGCACGGCGGGGGTCCGCGCCTTTTCGGCGGAGCAGATTGCGGCGCTGACCAGCGCGCAGGTGCCTGTCCTGACAACGGCTCAGGTGGCGGCGCTTGCGACGGGGCAGGTGGCAGCTTTTGAGACGGCGGATTTGAGGGCTTTGACGACGTTACAGCTGCCGGTGTTGAGCTCCAGCCAGACTTCTGCGCTGACTTTGGAGCAGGTGGCGGCCCTGACGACGTTGCAGGTGGCCAGCTTGAGTACCGCAGGGTTGCGGGGCTTTGGCGGTGCGCAGATTGCCGCTTTGACGAGCGCACAGGTGGCGGTGTTGACAACAGCGCAGGTGGCCTCGCTTACGACCGCTCAGGTTGTGGCGTTGGAGGCGTCCGATGTGCAGGCGCTTACGACCGTCCAAATTGGGGTGGTGACGACTTTACAGGTGGCCGCGTTGTCTGTGGAGCAGATTGCCGGGCTGACCAGCATGCAGGCGGCTTCGCTGAGCACTGCGCAAATGAGGGTGCTCTCGACGTTGCAGATCCCGGCTTTGGAGACAGGAGATCTGCGTGCGCTCACAACAGTGCAGGTGGCGGTGCTTACTAGCGCCCAAGCTGCGGCGTTGACCCTCGAGCAGGTGGCCGCTCTGACAACCGTGCAGGTTCCAGCCCTCAACGTGGCAGGGGTGCGCACGTTGGGAACTGATAGAATCGCGGGACTCAGCAGCGCGCAGGCGGCGGCATTGACAACAGCGCAGGTGGCGGTGCTGACCACACTGCAGGTTGCGGCGCTGGAGACGGGCGATTTGCAGGCGCTCTCAACAGTGCAGGTGGCGGCGCTGGGGACGACGCAGGTGGCGGCGTTGACGGTGGAGCAGATTGTGGCGTTGACGAGCGCCCAGTCCGCCGGCCTGCTGACAACGCAGGTTGCCGCGCTGACCTCAGTGCAGGTTGGGGCGCTTGAGACCGCGGATCTACGGGCCTTGACGACAGCTCAGGTGGCGGTGTTCAACAGCGCGCAGGCGGCAGCCTTAACGGTGTTGCAAGTCTCTTCGCTGACCACCGTGCAGGTGGGCGTTTTGAGCACGGCGGGGGTGCGTTCCTTTTCAGCGGAGCAGATTGCCGCGCTGACCAGCGCTCAGGCGGCAGTGTTGACCACAGCGCAGATCGCGGCTCTGGCAACGGGACAGATCACGGCGTTGGAGACTTCGGACCTGCGTGCACTCACGACGGGTCAGGTTGCGGTGTTGAGTTCCAGTCAGGTCTCCTCTCTAACTTTGGAACAGGTGGCGGTACTGACGACGGCGCAGGTGGCTGGGTTGAGTACTGCGGCGTTCCGCGGATTCGGCAGCGCGCAGATTGCGGGGCTCACGAGCGCGCAGGCGGCGGCGTTGACGACAGCGCAGGTGGCGGCGTTGACGACCGCCCAGATTGTGGCGTTGGAGATTGCCGATTTGCAGGCGCTCACGACCCTCCAAATGGCTGGAATGAGCACTTTGCAGGTGGCTGCCCTTTTGGTGGAGCAGATCGCGGGACTAACGAGCCTGCAGGCGGCTTCGCTGAGTACTTTGCAGGTGGGGGCCCTGAGCAGTGTGCAGGTCGCGGCCCTGGAGACGGGTGACCTGCGAGCGCTCACTACGGTGCAGGTGGCGGGACTCAACACCCTCCAAGCTGCGGCGTTGACGCTCGAGCAGGTGGCCGCTTTGACAACGGTTCAGGTGCCTGTGCTGAGCGCGGCAGGCGTTCGTGTGCTGGGATCTGACAGGATCGCCGAACTGACCAGCGCGCAGGCCGCGGTGTTGACGACAGCGCAGGTAGCGGTGCTCACGACGGCTCAGGTTGCGGCGCTGGAAACCCGCGATTTGCAGGCATTCACGATTCCTCAGTTGACGGCCCTGGGCACCACTCAACTGCCTGCATTGACGGCGGATCAGATTGCGGCGCTGACCAGTGTTCAGGCCGCCGGCCTCCTCACAACGCAGGTTGCCGCCCTGACTGCCCTACAAGTCGGGGCGCTTGAGACAGTGGACCTGCAGGCGCTAACGACGGCACAGGTGGCGGTGTTGAACAGCGTCCAGACCGCTGCTTTGCTGCTGGAACAAGTGTCCGCCCTGACGACCCTGCAGGTGGGTGTTTTGAGTACGGCTGCTGTGCGGTCTTTGTCCGCAGAGCAAACCGCGGCGCTGACCAGCGAGCAGGCGGCAGCGCTGACCACCGCGCAGGTTGTGGTGCTCACGACGTTGCAGATCACTGCTTTTGAGACAGTGGATCTCCAGGCTCTGACAATAGCGCAGGCTGCGGTGTTGAGTTCTCTCCAGGTCTCTGCCTTGACTTTGGAACAAGTCGCGGCCTTGACGACGGCTCAGGTGGCTGGATTGAGCACTGCGGCATTGCGGGGATTGGGCGGCGAGCAGATTGCCGGATTGACCACTGAGCAGGCGGCAGCCCTGACGACGGGCCAGGTGGCGGCTTTGACGACGGCCCAGATTGGGGCGTTGGAGGTTTTAGATTTGCAGGGGCTTACGACTAGCCAGGTGGCGGTTCTGAGAGCCTTACAGGTGGCGGCTCTGTCCGTGGAGCAGATCGTCGGCCTTACCAGCGTGCAGGTCGCGGCGCTGACGACCGCGCAGGTGGCGGCGCTCTCTTCCGCACAGGTGGTGGCGCTGGAGACGGGGGACCTGCAGTCGCTCTCGACCGTCCAGTTGGCGGCGCTGAGCACCGTGCAGGTCACTGCATTGGCGATGGAGCAGATTGCGGCACTCACCGCCGACCAGGCCGCCGGCCTGCTGGCCGCGCAGGTGGCCGCGTTGACCACGGTTCAGATCAGTGCGTTCGAAACTGCGGATGTTCAGGCGCTGACCACGGCACAAGTGGCTGTGTTCAACAGCGCGCAGGTGGCGGCGCTGCTGGTGGACCAGGTATCCTCGCTGACAACCGTGCAGGTGGGGGCTTTGAGCACGGCCGGCGTGCGAGCGCTCTCCGTCGAACAGGTTGTTGCACTTACGAGTCTACAGTTGCCTGCCCTGACTACTACGCAGGTGGCGGTGCTCACAACCGGGCAGCTTGCTGCTCTGGAGAGCACGGACCTGCAGGCTTTCACGACAGGGCAAGTCGCGGTCTTGCGGTCCAGCCAGGCTTCCGCGCTCAGTGTGGAACAGGTGGCGGCATTGACGACGGCGCAGTTGGCAGCGTTGAGTACTGCCGCGTTGCGTGGGCTGGGCAGCGAGCAGATTGCCGGGTTGACGAGCGCGCAGGCGGCTGCGTTGACCACGGCGCAGGTTGTCTCACTGACAACGGCCCAGGTTGCCGCGTTGGAGGTAGATGACTTGCAGGCGCTTACGACCCTCCAAATTGGAGTCCTGACCACTTTGCAGGTGGCGGCCCTTTCCGGGGAGCAGATCGCGGGACTCACCAGCGTGCAGACGGTTGCGCTCAGCACTGCGCAGGTTGTGGCGCTGAGCAGCGCGCAGGTGGTGGCTCTGGAGACGGGTGATTTGTGTGTACTGACGACGGCACAAGTGGCGGTGCTCAGCAGCACTCAGGTCGCTGCGTTGACGCCTGTTCAGGTAGCGGCGCTGACAACGTCACAGGTGCCTGTGCTCAGCGTGGGCGGTGTGCGCTTGTTTGAACCCGACAGAATCGAGGGACTCACCAGCGCGCAGGCGGCCGCGCTCACGACGGCCCAGGTGGCGGTGCTTACCACGGTGCACATCACGGCTTTCGAGACAGCGGATCTGCGTGCGCTCACTACGGTGCAGGCGGCGGTGCTGAGCCCCAGCCAGACTGCCGCGCTCAGCGTGGAGCAGGTTGCTGCAATGACGACGGCGCAGGTGGAAGCGTTGAGCACCGCCGCATTGCGGGGGTTGGGCAGCGCACAGATTGCCGCGCTGACGAGTGCGCAGGCGGCGGCGTTGACGGCTGCGCAGGTTGCCGCGCTGACGACGGCCCAGGTGGTGGCGTTGGAGGTGGAGGATTTGCAGGCGCTTACGACCGTGCGTGTCGGGGCGCTGACCACCTTGCAGGTGGTGGCGCTGTCTGTGGAGCAGATTGCAGGGTTGACCAGCACGCAGGCGGGTTCGCTGAGTACTGCGCAGGTCGGCGCGCTGGGCGGTGTGCAGGTGGCTGCGTTGGAGACGGGTGATTTGCGTGTAATGACGACGGCACAAATGGCGGTGCTCAACAGCACGCAGGCGGCAGCCTTGACTCTGGAGCAGGTGGCCGCGCTGACGACGCTGCAGGTGCCTGCGCTTAGCCTGGCAGCCATCCGTGTCCTTGAGGACAACAGGATTTCGGGACTAAGCAGCGCACAGGCGGCCGCGCTGACGACTTCCCAGATGGCGGTCCTCACCACGGCGCAGATTTCAGCCTTGGAGACGGCCGATCTGGGTGCGCTGACGACTGCGCAGGCTGCGGTGTTGAGTTCCAGTCAGGCTTCCGCGCTCAGTGTGGAACAGGTTGCGGCAATGACGACGGGCCAGGTGTCTGCGCTGAGTACTGCGGCCTTGCGGGGGTTGGGCAGTGCGCAGGTTGCGGCTTTGACCAGTGCGCAGGCGGCGGGTCTGACGACGGCGCAGGTTGCCTCTTTGACAACGGCCCAGATTGTGGCTTTGGAGCCGGCCGATGTGCAGGCGCTCACGACCGTCCAGCTTGGAGTGGTGACGACGTTGCAGGTCACGGCGCTGTCCATGGAGCAGATTGCAGGGTTGACCAGCGCGCAGGCCGCTTCGCTGAACACTGCGCAGTTGGCGGTGCTCTCCGCGGTGCAAATTGGGGCGTTGGAAACGGCTGACTTGCGCGCACTCACGACAGTGCAGGTGGCGGTGCTCAGTACCATTCAGGCTGCGGCGCTCACGGTGGAGCAGGTGGCCTCGCTCACAACAGTGCAGGTGCCTGCGCTGAGCACGGCAGGTGTCCGTGTGCTTGACGCGGACCGGATCGTGGGACTGAACACCGGGCAGGCGGCCGCGCTGACGACGGCGCAGGTGGCTGTGCTCACCACGGTACAGTTGGCGGTTTTGGAGACGGCGGATCTGCGAGCGCTCACGACGGTCCAGGTTGCGGTGTTGAGTTCCAGCCAGGTCTCTGCACTCGGAGTGGAACAGGTTGCGGCAATGACAACTTCGCAGGTGGCGGTGTTGAGCACTGCGGCCTTGCGGGGTTTTGGTAGTGCGCAGATTGCGGCTTTGACCAGCGCGCAGGCGGCGGCCCTCACCGTTGCGCAGGTCGCCTCTTTGGCGACGACCCAGATTGTGGGGTTGGAAGTAGCCGACTTGCAGGCGCTCACAACCATCCAGCTTGGTGCTGTGACGACTTTGCAGGTGACGGTGCTCTCTGTGGAGCAGGTTGCAGGGTTGACCAGCACGCAGGCGGCCGCGCTGACGACTGCGCAGGTGGTGGTGCTAACGACGATGCAAATCGGAGCGTTGGAGACAAATGACTTGCGCGCACTCACAACAGCGCAGGTGGCGGTACTCAGCAGCGCCCAACTTGCAGGTTTAACGCTCGAGCAGGTGGCTGCCTTGACAACGGTGCAGGTGCCTGCGCTGAGTCTCGCAGGGATTCGTGCGTTGGGAGCCGACAGAATCGCGGGGCTCAGCAGTGCGCAGGCGACAGCATTGACTTCGGCTCAGGTGGCGGTGCTTACGACGGGTCAGATTGCTGCGCTCGAGACGGGTGACCTTCAGGCGCTCAGGAGCTCACAGGTGGCGGCGCTGGACACCATTCAGGTTGCGGCATTGACTGTGGGGCAGGTTGTGGCCTTGACGAGCACCCAGGTCGCCGGCCTGCTGACGGCACAGGTCGCAGCGTTGACAACCGTGCAGGTGGGTGTGCTTGAGACCACGGATCTGAGGGCGCTGACTACGGCGCAGGTGGCGGTTTTAAACAGTGCTCAGGCCGCTGCCTTGACGGTATTGCAGTTGGCTTCGCTGACCACCGTGCAGGTGGGAGTTTTGAGCACGGCGGGGGTGCGTTCCCTTTCGGCAGAGCAGATTGCGACTCTAACCAGCGCGCAGGCGGCCGCGCTCACCACGGCGCAGATGGCGGTCTTGACGACGGCGCAGCTCAGCGCTTTGGAGACAGCGGATTTGCGGGTGCTCACGACCGCGCAGGTGGCGGTGTTCAGCAGCCTTCAGGCCGAGGCTTTGACGCTCGAGCAGGTGGCTGCCCTGACGACGGTGCAGATTCCTGCGCTGAGCGCGGCCGGCGTCCGCGCGTTGGGTGCCGACAGGATCGCGGGACTCAGCAGTGCGCAGGCGGCAGCGTTGACAACGGCTCAGGTGGCGGCGCTCACGACGGTGCAGGTGGCGGCTCTGGAAACAGGAGAGGTTCAGGCCCTCAGGACTTTACAGCTGACAGCGATGGATACGGCGCAGGTTGCGGCATTGACGGCGGAGCAGGTTGTGGCGCTCACGAGCCTTCAGACCGCCAGCCTGCGGACGGCGCAGGTCGCCGCGTTGACAACCGTGCAGGTCGGGGCGCTGGAAACCGCGGATCTCCGCGCGCTGGACACGGCCCAGGTGGCTGTGTTGACCGGCGCTCAGGTGGCCGCTTTGACGGCGTTGCAGTTATCATCGCTCACCACCACGCAGGTGGGCGTTCTGACCACGGCAGGGGTGCGTTCCCTTTCAGCCGAGCAGATTGCGGCTCTGACCAGTGCCCAGACGGCGGTGCTCACCACGGCCCAGGTGGCGGTGCTTACAACTGCGCAGATCGCCGCCTTGGAGACAGCGGATTTGCAATCTTTGACGACGGTTCAGGCTGCCGTGTTGAGTTCCAGCCAGGTTTCGGCGCTCAGTTTGGAACAGGTGGCGGCGTTGAGCACGGCGCAGTTGGCTGGTTTGAGCACTGCGGCGCTGCGCGGCTTTGGTAGTGCGCAGATTGCCGGGTTGACGAGTGCGCAGGCCGAAGCGCTGACAACGGCGCAGGTGGTGGCGTTGACGCTCAGTCAGATTTTGGCTTTAGAGGCAGCGGATTTGCAGGCGTTCACGACCGGACAGATCGGTGTGTTGAGCACCTTGCAGGTGGCGGCTCTCTCTGCCGATCAGGTCACAGGGCTCACCGGCGCGCAACTGGCTTCCCTGAGCACTGTGCAGGTGGGGGCTTTGAGTGGCACGCAACTGGCAGCGGTGGAGACCGACGACGTGAGTCTGCTTACCACTGCACAGGTGGCCGCACTTTCCAGTACACAGGTCGCAGCATTGACGCTGGAACAGGTTACGGTGCTTACTACTGCGCAGATGCCCGTACTGAGCTTGGGCAGCATTCGGGTGCTGGAAAGCGGCAAGATCGCGGCACTCAGCAGTGCCCAGGCGGCTGCCCTGACGACGGCCCAGGTCGCGGTGCTCAACACGGCTCAGGTGCTGGCGCTGGAAACCGGCGACTTGCAGGCGCTCACGACGGTACAGTTGGCGGCACTGGGGACGGCGCAGGTTGCGGCCTTAAGCGAGGAGCAGGTCGTGGCCTTGACCACCGAACAGGCGGCCGGCCTGCTGCCGGCACAGGTCGCCGCGTTGACAACCTTGCAGGTCGGATCGCTTGAAACTAGCGATTTGCAGGCGCTCACCACGGCCCAGGTGGCGGTGTTCAAAACCGCTCAGGCGGCTGCCCTGACGCTCTTGCAGTTGGCTACCCTCACCACAGCGCAGCTAGGTGCGCTGAGCACCGGCGGGGTGCGCGCCTTGTCGGGGGAACAGGTTGCGGCGCTTACCAGCCTGCAGGTGCCCGGGCTTACCACGGCGCAGGTGGCGGCGCTCACAACCGAGCAGATCGCGGCTTTGGAAACAGCGGATCTGCAGGTTTTGACGACGGCCCAAGCTGCTGTGTTAAGTTCCAGCCAGGTTTCCGCACTGGGTTTGGAACAAGTGGCGGCATTGACGACCGGTCAGTTGGCCGGTTTGAGCACTGCGGCGCTGCGCGGGTTTGGCAGTGCGCAGATTGCTGGTCTCACGAGTGCGCAGGCGTCGGCGCTGACGACCGCTCAGGTTGCGGCCTTGGGTTCCGGCCAGGTTTTGGCCTTGGAGGTAGCCGACTTGCAGGCATTTACGACCGCACAGGTGGGCGTGTTGAGCACCTTGCAGGTGGCGACTCTGTCCCCGGAGCAGGTCGCAGGCCTCACCGGCGCGCAACTGGCTTCCCTAAGCACTTTGCAGGTGGCGGCTCTAAGTGGTGCTCAGCTCGCGGCTGTGGAGACTGACGATTTGAGTCTGCTGACCACTGCGCAGGTGGCGGTGTTCTCCAGCATGCAGGTGTCGGCGTTGACGCTGGAGCAGGTGGCCGCGCTTACGACTGTTCAGGTGCCTCAGCTCAGCCTGGGCGGCATGCGGTTGCTCGGAACCGACCGGATTGCGGGACTCAGCAGCGCGCAGGCGGCGGCGTTGACAACGGCGCAGGTGGCGGTGCTCACCACGGCACAGATCGCGGCTCTGGAAACGGGCGATGTGCAGGCCCTCACGACCGCGCAGGTGGCGGTGCTGGCTACAACGCAGGTGACAGCATTGACGGCGGAGCAGGTTGTGGCGCTCACGAGCGCCCAGACCGCCGGTCTGCTGACAACGCAGGTTGCCGCACTGACGACCGTGCAGATTGGGGCGCTTGAAACCACGGATCTGCGGGCGCTGACCACGGTGCAGGTGGCGGTCTTGTCCAGCGCGCAGGTGGGTGCTTTGAGTGCGTTGCAGCTGTCCTCGCTGACAACCCTACAGCTGGGTGCATTGAGCACAGCGGTGGTGCGTGCCTTTTCGGCCGAGCAGATTGCCTCTCTGGGCAGCGCGCAGGCGGCGGCGTTGACGACGGCGCAGGTGGCGGTGCTCACCACGGCACAGATCGCGGCCGTGGAGACAGTGGATCTGCGTGCGCTCACCACGGTGCAGGTTGCAGTGTTGAGTTCCAGCCAGACTGCCGCGTTGAGTTTGGAGCAGGTGGCGGGGTTGACCACAGGGCAGGTGGCTGCGTTGAGCACCTCTGCGGTGCGCGGATTTGGTGGCACGCAGATTGCCGGTCTCACGAGCGCTCAGGTGGCTGCGCTAAAGACGGCGCAGGTTGCCTCGCTGACGACTGCGCAGGTTGTGGCGTTGGAGGCAGCCGACTTGCAGGCGCTGACGATCTTGCAGCTTGGGGTGCTCTCCACCTTGCAGCTTGTGGCGTTTTCAGTGGAACAGATTGCGGCACTGACCAGCACGCAGGCGGCTTCCCTGAGCACCACGCAGGTTGGGGCGTTGGGCAGTGCGCAGGTGGCGGCGCTGGAGACTCAGGACTTGCGTGCGCTGACGACGGCGCAGGTGGCGGTGCTCAGCAGCACCCAGGCGGCGGCGTTGACGCTGGAGCAGGTGGCCGCGTTGACCACGTTACAGTTGCCTGCGCTGAGCACAGCAGGGGTTCGCGTGCTGGGAGTCGACAGGATCGCCGGACTCAGCAGCGCGCAGGCGGCGGCGTTGACAACGGCGCAGGTGATGGTGCTTACCACGGCGCAGATCGCGGCCGTGGAGACAGTGGATCTGCGTGCGCTCACCACGGTGCAGGTTGCAGTGTTGAGTTCCAGCCAGACTGCCGCGTTGAGTTTGGAGCAGGTGGCGGGGTTGACTACAGGGCAGGTGGCTGCGTTGAGCACATTTGCGGTGCGCGGATTGGGCGGCACACAGATTGCCAGTCTCACGAGCGCGCAGGTGGCTGCGCTGACGACGGCACAGGTTGCCTCGCTGACGACTGCGCAGGTTGTGGCGTTGGAAGCAGCCGACTTGCAGGCGCTGACGATCTTGCAGCTTGGAGTGCTCTCTACCCTGCAGCTTGGAGCGTTTTCCGGGGAACAGATTGCGGCACTGACCAGTACGCAGGCTGCTTCCCTGAGCACCACGCAGGTCGGGGCGTTGGGCAGTGTGCAGGTGGCGGCGCTGGAGACTCAGGACTTGCGTGCGCTGACGACTGCGCAGGTGGCGGCGCTCAGCAGCACCCAGGCGGCGGCGTTGACGCTGGAGCAGGTGGCCGCGTTGACCACGTTACAGTTGCCTGCGCTGAGCGCAGCAGGGGTTCGCGTGCTGGGAGCCGACAGGATCGCTGGACTCAGCAGCGCGCAGGCGGCGGCGTTGACAACGGCGCAGGTGGCTGCGCTCACCATGGCACAGGTTGCAGCTTTGGAAACAGGGGATGTGCAGGTGCTCAGTACCGCGCAGTTATCGGCGTTGGGTACAACGCAGGTGACGGCGTTGACGGCGGAGCAGATTGTGGCGCTGACAAGCACCCAGGCCACCGGCCTGCTGACGACACAGGTTGCCGCACTGACGACCGTGCAGGTTGGGGCGCTTGAAAGCACGGATTTGCGGGCGCTGACCACTGTACAGGTGGCGGTATTGTCGAGCGCACAGGCGGGTGCCTTGAGTGCGTCGCAGCTGTCTTCGCTGACAACCCTCCAGGTGGGCGCATTGAGTACAGCGGGGGTGCGCGCTTTTTCGGCCGAACAGATTGCCTCGCTCAGCAGCGAGCAGACTGCGGCGTTGACGACGGCGCAGGTGGCGGTGCTCACCACGACGCAGATCGCGGCCGTGGAGACAGCGGATCTGCGGGCGCTCACCACGGTGCAGCTCGCAGTGTTGAGTTCCAGCCAGGCTGCCGCATTG
>JBIKSY010000080.1:0-15165 GCA_044348365.1 Chthoniobacteraceae bacterium | reverse complement strand
TGGTGGGGGCGGCTCGGTAGTTTTTAACCAGTAAAGATAATGTTTGTAGATCATATCAAGGTGGAGGCACATGCCGGGCGCGGCGGCAACGGCTGCGTTTCGTTCCGGCGTGAAGCCTTTGTGCCCTAGGGGGGGCCGGATGGGGGGGACGGAGGAAAGGGGGGGTCGATAGTTTTGAGGGCTGACGTCCACACCGACAATCTCACCTCGTTTTTTTACGAGCCCATCCTCAAGGCCCCCTCGGGCCAACACGGAATGGGCAAGCAGTGCTACGGGAAGTCCGCGGAGGACCGTGTGTATCGTGTTCCGGTTGGGACGATTGTGTACCGACTGCCGCGGCCCGAACAGGGACCGGAACTTGAGGCCTCGGTTCGCTATGGGACGGATTCGACTTTTGTGGACTTGGAAAAGTCGCCGGAGGACGAACCGGAGGAAGCCAAGCCCAAACTCGACCCCGATGCCTTGGAGGTTGTGGTTGATCTGAACGAACCTGGGCAGGAGTTTGTGCTCTGCAAGGGTGGGAAGGGGGGGATCGGAAACATCCATTTTAAAAGTTCCCAAAACAGGGTTCCGACCCAGTTCACCTATGGAGAAGAGGGCGAAGAGGGAACCTTCTTTCTAGAGTTGCGTAAGATTGCCGACGTGGGGTTGGTGGGGTATCCCAATGCTGGAAAATCGACCCTCTTGGGTGCCGTCTCCGCGGCGCACCCGAAGGTGGCCTCCTATCCGTTTACGACCCTGACGCCCCACATCGGCGTTGTCGAACTCCCCGGGTACGACCGCATCACGGTGGCGGACATTCCCGGTCTTATTGAAGGGGCGCATCAAAACGTGGGGTTGGGGCATGAGTTTCTAAGACACATTCTGCGCTGCAAACTTCTGGCGTTTGTCGTCGACACCGCGGGCAGCGAGGGGCGCGACCCAGTGTCCGACCTGCAAAGCCTGCGTCGGGAGGTTAGCCTCTATGACAGCGAGCTGGCAGAAAGGCCCTGGGTGATTATCGCCAACAAGATGGATTTAACTGGCGCCGAGGAGATGCTGGAAATTCTAAGATTCCGTTTCGGCCGCGTTGAAATTATTCCTGTCAGCGGCGCAGAGGGTGAGGGGGTGGAAACGCTAAAGGCTCGGCTTGGTGCGCTGGTCAAGATTGGTTAGTCGGTCAGTATTTCATTGTGTCAACCTATTGGTTTTCAGGGTTTTAATTCAAAAAAAAAACGGGGGCGCCTCACTCCGGTCGGTATGGGAGGGCAGTTTGTGAAATCTTTCACAAAGTTCTTGCCCCCCCTTGACTCTTCGATTTTTATCTCAACCTGGCTCGTGACCAAATCTTTGACTGTTCGACCGGCGGGCACACCCGGGGTCAGTTTTTGTTTCTCTCCGAGCTGATTGCTTTTGTTTCAATCCGATGACCTTCTTGCTTGCCAATAATTACTTGCGACGTGCCCTGCGGATCCTCCCAGCGGCCTCAACGGGCGCCCTACTTTCAGCTGCTGCGGTGGCCTCAGAGGTTCAGCATACCGAGGGTTTGACACCAAACGCGCCACAGGTTTTCTCTCTCGGGCCGCTCCCGGTGAGCAATTCCATGGTACTCAGTTGGATCGTGGCGCTTGTTATCATTCTTGTGGCCCGTGCTGCAACACGCCGGATCAAGGAGAATCCGACGGGACTCCAGAACTTCGTGGAATGGGTGGTTGAAAGTGTTCGCGACTTCTTGGAAAGCGTCATTGGCAGGGCGCTGACAGCCCAAACGTTCTGGTTTTTCGCCACTGCCTTCATTTTCATCCTCTTTACCAACTGGTTTGGACTGTTGCCCGGCGTGGGGACTGTCGGGTGGGGGACACCGGATGCGGCCGGGCAGTTGCACCACATTTCCAGACCGCTTTTGAGGGGGGCCAACGCTGACCTCAACATGACCTTTGCCATGTCGATTGTCTTTTTCGGTGCCTGGATTTACTGGGCGCTCAAGGCCAACGGTCCTCTTGGCCTTCTCACCCACATCTTCGGACCCCGAGGGGATTCGAAAGGCGTAATGAAGCTGCTTCTGATTGTTGTCTTCTTCTGTGTCGGGATTCTTGAGCTCGTATCGATTGTCTTCCGTCCGGTTTCGCTGTCCTTCCGATTGTACGGAAACGTTTTCGCGGGGGAGACGATGCTGGAGTCGATGGCCAATCTTGTGCCGGCGCTCGCTCCCCTGATTCCGGTACCCTTTTACTTTCTCGAACTCTTGGTCGGCTTTGTTCAAGCACTGGTGTTTACGCTGCTGACGGCAGTGTTTACGCTTCTGATCTGCGACCACGGGGATGGCCACCACGACGAGGCCGGCCATTCTGAGGGGAAGCACTAGGCGGACTCCCACAAACTTTCGCCCGCCGGACCGTGGCAAGACTGCGGGGGCGGGCGGCAACCAAAAGAAACAACACAACCACAAAACTATGAATATCCCAACGAACCTCGCCGAGATTTCCGGCAACCTTCACATCGGTCTTGCCGCACTTGCCTCCGCTGTGGCGGTGGGTCTCATCGGGGCCAAGGCCTCTGAAGCGGTCGGGCGCAACCCTGGGGCTGCCACACCGATTCTGATCCAAGCCATTTTGAGTTCAGCGCTGGCCGAAGGGATCGTGTTCTTCGCGATCTTCCTCGCCAAGTAGCCTTCTGAAAGTCGTGCGCGGGACGGCGCTGATCGTCCCGCGCACCCGTTCTGTCCCAGTTTAATCGCCCATTTTTTGTTATGCTTTTTAATGTCATCCTTGCCGCCAACGAGGGCGGTCTCATGGACACTGCCTATGCCGTGGCGGAAACCTTCGGGTTCAACAAGTGGGCGTTTGTTGCTCAGGTCCTTTCCTTCTCGCTGGTGTGCGGTGCCCTCTACAAATTTGCTTACGGGCCGATTCTGAAGGTGCTCGAGGACCGGAGACAGAAGATTGAGGTTGCCTACAAGGAGGCGGCCGCCATTAAGGTTCAGGTTGCGGACGCTGAGCGCCGGGCAAACGAGATCGTGGTGCAGGCGTCTTCCGGCGCGCACAAGATGATCGAGGAGGCCAAGGCCGCCGCGGGCGCTTTTCAAGAGAAGCAAATGCTTCAGGCCAGGCAGGACGCCGAGGCCCTTGTGACGAAAGCACGCGAAGAGACTCGCCGGGATTACGAGCGCATGCTAGCGGAACTCAAGCTCGAGGTTGCGCGCTTGGTGATCGATACCACGGCGAAGGTGAGCGGCAAAGTTCTGACAGCCGAGGACCAGAAGCGTCTCACGGAAGAGGCCAATCGGGAGATTGCCGCCTAGGCAGCGCGGGCGTTTTCCCCAATCACTTTATGAAGGTCAGCAAAATCGCAAAGAAAGGCGCACGCGCCCTGTTTTTGGCCGTGCACACCGATGGCCGGCTTGACCACGCCAAGGTACGGAGCCTGCTGGCTTTGGTGATTGAGCGGCGCCCTGCAGGGGGGGCTGAAATTCTCCATGAATTCCACCGCTTGGTGCGGCTTGAACTCGAGAGCCACTCCGCTCTCGTGGAGAGTGCCGAAAAGCTGACCACTATTGAAGTCGCGGCCATTGAGAAGTCATTGACGGCGCGCTTCGGTTCCCAGACGACCTTCGGCTACTCGGTCAACCCCAACCTCATCGCCGGCATCCGGGTCAAGATTGGCAGTGACGTGTACGACGCGAGTGTGCGCGAGCGGTTGAACCGCCTTCAGGCAGAGCTTTCCGTCTAGTCTTTCATTGGAGGAACCGCCCTCCTTCAGTTACCAACTTTTACATAGCATTTAGTAATCCATGAGCAACATCCTCCAAGAAATCGCGACTACCATCTCCGGGCTAAAGACCGGTGCGGTGCGTTCCAACGTCGGTACAGTGCGTCAGATCGGTGACGGCGTGGCCCGTATCGAAGGGCTCAGCAACGTGATGCTCAATGAGATGATCAAGTTTCCGGGTGGCCTTTATGGGATCGCCCTCAACCTCGAAGAAACCGAGGTCGGTGCCATTTTGCTCGGGGACGACAAACTCATCACCGAGGGCATGGAGGTGGAGACCACCGGAAAGCTTCTGTCGGTGCCCGTCGGTCGGGAATTGCTCGGTCGGGTGGTCAACACGCTTGGTGAACCAATCGACGGCAAGGGTCCGGTTGGCGCAAAGGTGGAGTATCCGGTTGAGAAGATTGCTCCGGGCATCATCAAGCGCCAGTCGGTGTCCCAACCGCTCAACACTGGCATCATGGCCATCGATGCGATGATTCCGATTGGCCGCGGTCAGCGCGAGTTGATCATCGGCGACCGAGCCACTGGGAAGACCACCATTGCGATCGACACGATCATCAACAATGCGCGGATCAATAAGCAGAACGAGGGCAAAGCCGGGTTCCGTCCCGTGTATTCCATTTACGTCGGTGTCGGACAGAAGAACGCCAACATTGCGCGAACCATCGCCGTCCTCGAAGAGGCTGGTGCGCTGCAGTACACCATCATCGTCTCCGCCCCGGCCTCTGACACTGCCACCAACCAGTACCTCGCCCCGTTTGCTGGGTGCGCCATGGGTGAGTGGTTCATGGACAACGGGATGGACGCTTTGATTGTGTTTGACGACCTTTCGAAACACGCGGTCGCCTACCGTCAGGTTTCGCTTCTCTTGAAGCGCCCCTCCGGCCGCGAAGCGTATCCAGGGGACGTTTTCTACCTTCATTCGCGCCTTTTGGAGCGGAGTGCGCGGATCAGCGAGTCTGCCGGCAATGGTTCTCTGACCGCTCTTCCGATTATCGAGACTCAGGCGGGTGACGTTTCGGCCTACATTCCGACAAACGTTATTTCCATCACAGATGGTCAGATTTATCTGGAGACAGACCTGTTTTATCAGGGTATCCGCCCGGCTGTTTCCGTGGGATTATCTGTGAGCCGTGTCGGTTCGGCTGCGCAGATCAAAGCGACCAAACAGGTGGCTGGTAAGATCAAGGGTGACTTGGCCCAGTATCGCGAGCTTGCGGCTTTTGCGCAGTTCGGTTCAGATTTGGACGCGAAGACGAAGGCGACACTCGACCGCGGGCAGCGGATTGTGGAGCTTTTCAAACAGACCCAGTACCGCCCCCTTCCTGTTGAACTTCAGGTCGTGGTGCTTTGGTCGATGCAAAATGCTTACCTGGACGACGTCGAGGTGGCACACGTTAAGGATTTCCAAACCAAGCTTCAGGATTTCATTGTGACCCGTAAGGACGCACTTTTGGTCAAGATCCGCGAGAAGGGCGCGATCAATGATGAGCTCACTGCGGACCTGAAGGCGGCGCTCAACGAGTTTAAACAGGGCTATAAGGCCTAAAGTCGATGGCTGCCAATACCAGAGACATCCGCCGACGCATTAAGTCGGTGAAGAACACGGCCCAGATCACCAAGGCCATGCAGATGGTAGCCGCATCGAAGATGCGGAAGGCCCAGACCGCCGCGATCGCAAGCCGGCCCTATGCGCAAGAGCTCGTGCGCTTGCTCCTGCCTTTTTCTTCGCTGCCCATGGATGACGAGTCCTTTGCGCACCCGCTCCTCAGGGAACGGAGCGGCGGAAGGGAACTGGTGTTGTTGATCTCCACCGACAAGGGACTATGTGGGGCGCTAAACACAAACCTGCTGCGTGAGGTTTCCCAGTTTGACCCCGCCAGCACCGACTTTGTCTGTGTGGGACGCAAGGGCCTTCAGTTTCTGGTGCGCTCCAAGTGTTCCGTGCTGGCTGATTTTGAGATCAAGGACAACTTTTCCTACTTCAGCGCCGAGGCGGTGGCCAAGTTTTGCATGGACCAGTTCCTAAGCGGTAAGGTCAACCGCGTGAGCGTCCTTTATACCAACTTTGTCAACACGTTGACCCAAAGGGTGGAGCGGCAGCAGGTGGTTCCCGTGCGTTCCTTCGACATTGGGCGGGTCGCTCTGGAAGATTGGGACGGTGCAGCGGATACCTCGGCGAGTGCAGACACGGCCGAGTACATTTTGGAACCTAACCAACAGGATTTCCTCGGGTCACTTCTGCCTCATTTTATCTTCTTCAAGGTTTTCCACTTCCTCTTGGAGTCCCGAGCTTCCGAACACTCGGCCCGGATGGTGGCTATGAAGAGCGCTACCGACAACGCAAAGCAACTCATCAAAGACCTCACCTTGGAATACAACAAGGTCAGGCAGGCAAGCATCACCACCGAGATTCTTGAAATCGCGACGGCCCAGATGGTTCTCTCCTAAATCCTTCACCTGCAATTTTCCATGTCTGACTCCACAACCGCCCAAGAAAATATTGGAACGATCGTCCAGGTAATCGGTCCAGTCGTTGACGTTGATTTCAGCGGCTCCGCCAAAATGCCCCATCTGCTGGAAGCCTTAGAGATTCATTTCGAGGTCAACGGCCAAACCACACGGCTGGTGTTGGAGGTGCAGCAGCACCTCGGCAACAGTTGGGTTCGAGCCATTGCCATGAGCTCAACCGAGGGCCTCAAGCGGGGACTCCCAGTCAAGGCCACGGGCGACTCGATCACAGTTCCCGTTGGGGAGGGGGTGCTTGGGCGGATCTTTAACGTCACGGGCGACCCGACGGATGAACGCGGTCCTGTGCCACACACGAAGCGTTATCCGATTCATCGGCCGGCGCCTCCGTTGGTGGACCAGGACACGAGGGCCGAAATCCTTGAGACAGGTATCAAGGTCATTGATTTGATCTGTCCGTTTACAAAGGGTGGCAAGGTTGGCGCCTTTGGCGGCGCCGGTGTGGGCAAGACCGTGGTAATCATGGAGTTGATCAACAATATCGCCAAGGGACACGGCGGCTACTCCGTCTTTGCGGGTGTTGGTGAGCGCACCCGTGAAGGAAACGACCTCTACCATGAAATGGCCGACTCAAAGGTCATCCGACTCGACAAAATCGAGGAGTCCAAGGTTGCTCTGGTGTATGGACAGATGAACGAGCCTCCCGGTGCGCGCATGCGGGTGGCATTGTCGGCCCTTTCGATGGCTGAGTATTTTCGGGACGAAAAAAATCAAGACGTGTTGCTGTTCGTGGACAACGTGTTTCGTTTTTCTCAGGCGGGCTCTGAGGTGTCCGCACTGCTGGGTCGGACTCCTTCGGCAGTGGGTTACCAACCGACTCTCGCCGCTGAAATGGGACAGCTTCAGGAGCGGATCACTTCGACCCGCCACGGTTCGGTGACCTCCTTTCAGGCCGTCTACGTTCCTGCGGACGATTTGACCGACCCGGCCCCCGCAAACACTTTTGCGCACTTGGATTCAACTATTGTGTTGGAGCGTTCGATTGCGGAACTGGGGATTTACCCGGCGGTGGATCCCTTGGCCTCAACATCCAAGGCTTTGGCTCCTGAGATTGTAGGAGAAGAACACTACGCAGTGGCGCGCGGTGTCCAGCGCGTGTTGCAACGCTATAAGGATTTGCAGGATATCATCGCGATTCTGGGCATGGACGAGCTTTCCCCTGAGGACAAGCTCACCGTGTTTCGAGCGAGAAAAATCCAGCGCTTTCTTTCCCAACCGTTTCATGTCGCTGAGGTCTTCACGGGGACGCCCGGGCAGTATGTTCCGATCTCCGAGACGATCCGCGGTTTCCGCGAAATTCTGGACGGCAAGCACGACAATGTGGGCGAGTCTGAGTTTTACATGAAGGGTGGCATTGACATGGTGACTGCCTAAGTGGTTCTTTCTGGCCGCTTTCCCGCGCTAGGCTTATTGCTGCGCGGGCGGGGGCGTCCAGACTACAAAATTCTACTGACCGATGGCTGCTACACTCAAATTAGAGATCATCACTCCCGAGGAGGTGGCCTACCGGGATGATGTGGAGATGGTACTGGTTCCCGCGGAGTTGGGGGACATGGGCGTGTACCCAATGCATGTGCCGTTGATGACGAGAATCCTCCCCGGGGAGTTAATCGTGACCAAGGGGGGCGAGCAAACGCATCTTGCTATTGGAGAAGGATTCGCAGAGATCACTCAAACCAACGTGCGCATCCTTGTGGACATGGCCATTGAAGAGCGGCACATCGACGAGACGGCGGCGGAGGCAGCTATCGAGCGCGCACAACAGGCTATCCGGGAAGGGATGCTTGCCAATCAGGAGGTGGCTTCCGCTCAGATTGCTTTGATGAAGTCTCTGGCACAGTTGAAGGTCCGCCGCAGGCGCTACCTCCCGACCCAAGGATAATGGTGGTGGATTGGCGGTTTTTGTTGGGTGTCATTGCTGGTGCAGGTGGCTCTCTCATCTCGGGCAAACTGTCAGGTCCGGAAATGATGTTCTGACGGAATGCTGAAATCGTAAGGGCGTCTGTACAGGTTTCAGGGGGGGGGTACGCGGTTGCCTTGGAGTGACGCCATCTCATATGTTGCAACTGAGGGATCCGTTCTCGGCAACAAGACGCCCGGCGCCAGTTTTCGTTTGGGCGCCCTCAGGGGTTGGGCGCTTGCACTGAGCATTCCAAGCGGTGGGTGCGGCGGGTTCAGCGGAGCGCGCCCCTGAGATCTAAAATCAGACGGACGGCTCCTGCTATTGGGCTGGAATTCTAGATTGAATGGCGGCTCTAAATGGGGCGAGTATTCTACTCCCCTTCGAATGCGCAAATCCCCCCACAAGCCTACGTGTTTGCGGTCTCTTTTTTCACCCATGAACAAGCAACTCGTTTCTCTTTCAGCTTTTTTCGGGACGTCCATCGCACTCTGTGCCCAGACGATGAACACCGCGCCCCAGAACGCATCGCATGCGCAGATGCCGGTGCCGGAGACGGCCGTTTCCAAGCGCGCGCAGGCGGTGGCTCCTCCGGAAAAGGGTGAGCGTATCGTTTTGATTGGCAACGGCCTTGCGGAGCGGGACGTACACTACAGCCGAATCGAAGCCGAACTGCACCTGCGCTACCCCCAGAGCGAACTGTTCGTGAGGAACATGGGACACGTAGGAGACACTCCCGGCTTTAGACCGCATCCGTCGCGCGCTTCGCAGTGGGCGTTCCCTGGGGCGGAGAAGTTTCACCCCGAACTGAACGTCCACCACGGTAAGGGCTTTTTTCCGATGCCGGACGAGTGGCTGGCCTTCCTGAAGGCGGACACCATCGTCGCCTTTTTCGGCTACAACGAGTCTTTTGACGGACCGGGCCGTGTCGCCAACTTTGAGGCCGAACTGGACGCATGGGTCCAACACACCCTGAGCAAGGCGTACAACGGCAAGGCAGCGCCCCGGCTCGTGCTGGCCTCCCCGATCGCGTTCGAGAACCAGTCTGCGAAACGCGATCTGCCCGACGGGGAGAAGGAGAACGCAAACCTCATTCTTTACACGGCCTCCATTCAAAGTGTGGCGAAGAAGCACGGCGTGACGTTTGTCGACCTGTTCAGCACCAGCAAGGCGCTATACGCAAAGGCCAAACAGCCCCTGACCACCGGCGGCTTCGTGCCAAACGAGGAAGGGTACGCCCTCCTCGCAGAGATCCTCTCAGACGGAATCTACGGCCCGCGCCCTCACGTCTCGAAGGCGGATCCTTCCAAGGTTTTGGCGGCGGTGCGACAGAAGGACTGGTTCTGGAATAACGACTACAACCTGCTCAACGGGGTTCACACCCACGGCCAGCGGTACAACCCATTCGGCCCGCAAAACTATCCGGATGAGGTCAAAAAGAGCCGCCAGATGGCGGCCCTGCGTGACACGCTCATTCACGAGGTGGCCGCAGGAAAAAAGGCGGAGTTGACGGTGGACGACAGCGGCACGTTGGAGTTGCCCCCCGTCCCCACCAACTATCAGCCCAGCGTCAAAAACGGAAGCGACCGCTACCTCTATGGTGAAGACGCGGTTAAGAGCCTGGCCTTGCCGGAAGGCTACAAGGCGGAGCTTTTCGCCAGCGAAAAGGAGTTTCCCAACCTGGCCAACCCGCTGCAACTCTCCTTTGACAACAAGGGACGCCTCTGGGTTGCTGTGGCACCCACCTACCCGCACTACCGCCCCGGCGACTCCCTGCCCAATGACAAGATCCTCATCTACGAGGACACCGACGGCGATGGCAAGGCTGACAAGGAAACGGTTTTCGCCGATCACCTGCACCTGCCCATCGGGTTTGAATTTGCGCCCGAGGGGGTCTACCTCTCGCAGGAACCCAATCTGGTGTTGCTGCGGGATGCCGACGGCGACGACAAAGCCGACAGCAAGGAGATCATTCTCGGAGGCTTCGACACCCACGACACCCACCACGCCATCAGCGCCTACGCGGCCGATCCAAGCGGTGCGTTCATGCTGTGTGAGGGCGTGTTCCTCCACACCAACGTCGAAACGCCCTACGGTCCGGTGCGCTGTGTGGATGGGGGCTTTTTGAGATACAGCCCCCAACGCGGCCACCTGGAGCGGACCGCGCAGTTGTCGATCCCGAATCCGTGGGGGGTGACCTTCGACAAGTGGGGGCAGGACTTTTTCCTGCATACCTCGGGCCCCAGTATGAACTGGATGCTTCCCGTTTCGGTCAAACCCACCTTTGGGAGCAAAACCCCGTCCACTCAGGACCTCATTCCTGATAAGCAGAAGGTGCGTCCCACCTCCGGGTTGGAAGTGGTTTCTTCAAGGCATTTCCCGGATGAGGTGCAGGGCGATCTCATCCTTTGCAACGCGATCGGGTTCTTGGGAATCAAGCAGCACCAGATCGAAGACGACGGCACCGGCTGGAAGACGGCGTTCCGGCACGACCTTCTCAAGAGCACGGACGGCAACTTCCGGCCCGTGGACCTTGAGTTCGCGCCAGACGGCTCCCTCTACGTCATTGACTGGCACAACCCGCTCATTGGCCACATGCAGCACAACGCGCGGGATCCACTGCGCGACCATGTGCACGGCCGCATCTACCGGATTACCTATCCCTCGCGTCCGCTGGTGAAGGCGCCACAGGTGGCTGGCGCCACGGTGGTTGCCCTACTCAACAACCTGAAGGAACCCGAGCTGCGGACCCGCTACCGCTCCCGTCGGGAACTCCGCGGCCACGCCGCCAGCGAAGTGTTGCCTGCACTCAAGCAGTGGGTGGCCGCCCTCGACAAGAAGGACCCCGAGTCGGAGCGCTACGCGCTGGAGGCGCTGTGGACGACCTGGGGCTTAAACGCCGTGGACGAACCGCTACTGCGGCAGTTGCTGGAGTCCAAGGATTTTCACGTCCGCTCCGCGGCTGTCCGCGTGCTGCGCTACAACACCCACCGGATCTCTGACCACGTCGCGCTCCTCGAGAAAGCCGCTGTGGACGAACACGGCCGGGTGCGCCTTGAGGCAATCGTCGCGGCCTCTTGGCTTCCCGCAGCAGAGGCAGGCGCTGCCAAGAAGATCGTAGCAGCCGCCTCCGCGCTGCCCCTGGACAAGTGGAGCCAGGGTGCGGCCAAGACAGCTGCCGACAGACTCGCAGGTGCTGCTGAAAAGGAAGTCTCGGATCATCCCGAACTTGCAGCGCCCTCACATCTGGCGCCCGAAGCCAAGACTCAGTTTTTGGCGGGGCAGAAAATCTATTTCCGCGAGGGCCATTGCGTGACCTGCCACCAGCCGAACGGGAAGGGGCTAGACCCGGCGTTTCCGTCTCTGGAAAAAAGCCCGTGGGTGTCACAGGACAGCGACCGACTCATCAAGCTCGCCATGTACGGGCTTATGGGACCGATGGAGGTCAACGGCAAGAAGTACGACGGACAGGTGCCGATGACGCCCTTCGCCGGCATGCTCAACAACGTGGAAATGGCTTCCGTGCTGACATTTGTGCGCAACAGTTTCGGCAATCAGGCAGACCCGGTCACCGCCGTGCAGGTTGAAAAGATCAGGGCCGCCTATCCCGGGCGGGTCAACTTCTTTACCGTGGACGAACTGCTGAAGGACCATCCGCTGCCGAAGTAGGAGGTCCGGAAGCGGCGGGGGCGGGGGAGATCACCCACCGGGTGAGGACCTCCTGCTGCTCCCGTGTGTTGACCACGACGAGGTGGCCGAAAGCCGGGTAGTAGGTGGCGGATGCCCCCTTGCCGAAATGTACTCCCCTGCTTTGGAGGAAATCCCTCCAGTCTGAGGAGCCAAGCGGACCGGCCTCCAGAACCGGGGTGCCGCGTACTCCGTAGGTGGTGCCCCAGAGTCCCTTGGGTACCTGGGGCATCTCGTAGGCAAAGACTCCGTCGATATAGCAGGCCCTCCCTCCGTCTTGCGTGGGCTTGTATGACACTCCCTTGCGGGGGGCCGCCGCGAGAGCTTGGCTTGCAAGCACCAGACTTAGAATGGAGACGCTCAAGCGGGTTTTCATTTTTGAAGGGTTCCGTGGGTGGAAACAGTTTCTCTCCGAGAGGATGGGAGACGCCCTGCACCTTCACAGGCGGCTGCGCAGCAGATCCAAGGTCAGCAGGCAGTACGAGGTGACGAGCACCTGGTTTTTCTCCATCCAGCGTCCGGTGTCGTTTACCCAGAAGCCTCCTGCCTCCTGCCTGTTGACGAGTTCAACGCCCAGCTCCCGAGCCCAGTAGTGTGTTTTGCCAGCGGTCTCCAACGCTTCCACTCCGCTGGCAACAAGTGCCTTGGCCATCAGGTGGTAGTAGTAAAAGAGACCCTGCTTTCCCAGACCCGGATTCTCCCGAAGCGTGAAGTTTTCCTTCAGCCACACCTGTGCAGCCTCAATCCGCGGATCCTCCTTGGGAATCTCCGCATAGATGAACGAAAGCAGGCCGGCGTAGCTCATTGAACCCGAACTCCGTAGCGCCTTGCGTCCGCTTTCCTCCTGCACTTCGCCCGCATTGCTGAAGCCGGGATAGTATACAAACCCACCGCGCTCAGCGCTCGAGTTGGCCACCCACGGCTGGGGATTGGAAGATGCCAGATTCTGGCAGCGAGAGACAAAGGCCGCCGCGGCCTTCCAGTCCAATTGTGCGGAGAAATGTTTTTCCGGATCGCGGGCTTTCTGGGCGACCTCGAACGCGCGGAGCGCCTCCAGCGAGACGAGGGTGTTGTCCAGATCGGGATGAGATCGCTTGGGGCTCACCCCGGTGGGGCCGTATCCCACGCCCCCGTCCAGCTCCGGGCGGACCATGTTGCTGGCTTGTTGGTGGACCAGGAAATTTTTGGTGCCCTCAATGAGGGAAGCGTCCGCTGGGTCGTTTTTTTGCAGTAGGGCGAGCAGGCTGAGGGCGGTGTTGTAGTTGCTCAATCCTTCCGAGTAGATCCCGCCGTCCGGCTTGGCCTGTGCACGCAGGAAGGCGTAGCCCCTTTGAATTCCGGCAAGGTTCGCGGGCGTCTGCTCGACGCTGGAGCGTTGCAGGGCTATGAGGGCAAGCGCTGTAAATGCGGGGTTGCGCGCATCGCTAAAGGAGCCCAAGGGATCCTGTTGTTGACGCAGCCAGGTGGAGCCGAGACCTATGGCCCTTTCGACTTCCAGACGAAGCGAGTGGTTTGCTTGGGCCTCCCGTGCAATGGCCCCCGACTCGACGGCATCTCCTCGAGTGGGGCAGCCTGCCGTCAGGAGCAGCGCCGCGCAGACACCGGATGCAAGGCCGTGGAGGATGAGAAACTGGAAAAGGCCCGTGCGATGGGACCGGAGGCGCGAGGGCATAACGAAAAATGGAGGCTTCATGCGGTGAGCATGTGGGACGGCAGCTATTTGAGCCTCCAGACCTTGACGTCGTCGATCCATACGGTGGAGCCGACCAGCAGGCTGAACCAGCGTTTGTTGGGATGGGCAAACCCTTCCGACTTCCACTGCACCAAGGGGGCCCCGTCCATGCTGAGCCGCATCTCATCGTCTTCGGTTACCAGCGTCAGGTCGTGCCATTGCGTGTCTGCTTTCCAGGGGACAGTGGTTTGTTTCCTTTTTAAGAGGGCATCCAGCTCGGGAGGCAGGGGTTGCTTGTTCGCTGTGGCCTCCGTTCGCTGTTTGCGGATCTCCAGGTCCATCACGCCGGTTTTGAAGTCGGACAGTGTGACTGCGGACTGGTTCAAAATTGCGTAACACAGGTGCCCTGCATGGACGCCCTTTGTTTCCCGGTCGACGAAACCGAGTTGGAGGGATTCTCCGGGGTGCAGCCCGGGAAAGCGGAAGCGTACGGTGACGCCCCCGTCCTCGAAGCCGGCCTCGTGGTGGATGTGCGCGGCGTGCCCCGCCTCCTTTGTGGCGCTTTGGATCTTGAGTGTACCTCCGTCCAGATCGGCTTGTTTGAGTTGGGGGACCCTGTCCGCCGTTGCGCTGTTCCAGCCGTTGCCGATTGCCTTGGAGAGGGTTCCGTCCTCCTCACGTTCAAAGGGGTCGTGGAAAACAAGGGTGCCGTGCTGCTTGAGTCGGAGGGAGTCGGGCGAAGCGGATCCTGAGGCTGCGGGTTCCGCCGTCGCGGGTAACGAGAGCCAGGAGAGCGCAAGGAGGAGTGCTGAAGGGAGGGTCGGTTTCATGGAACGAGTCGGGCTGGCGCAGGGAGATTGCACTGAGCGTGCCCCCTACTTTCTCACCCGCAGCTTGGCTGCGTAGGCTTCTGCACCGTTGGGACGGCTCATAATTTTGTCGCCAAAGTTTGCGGGTCCTGTGCAGGCACCGCCGATGACAAGGAACCCCGAATAGTGCCACGCAATGGTGTAGGCGTTGTCCCCTTTTTCTCCGCCCCAGACCTCCGTCCATTGGAGCGCACCTGTCGGGGAAAACGCCGCCACGAAGATGTCCGTTGCGCCGGCACTTTTGAGTGACTGGCCGGCAAGAATTGCCTCCCTGCTCAACTCGCCTGTGAGGAAGGCGCGGCCCGCCCCGTCGGTGCAAACCCCGAGGCAGTAGTCGACCCCTTCTCCATGGAGGCCGTGCGCCCACTGGACGGTGCCGCGTGGGTCGAGCGCGGCGCAGAAGCCGTCGCTGTTTGCGGGGCCGCTGCTGCTCAGCGCGGTCTGGCCGATCTGCACCCGCTGCTTGAACATGCCAGCCACCCAGACACGGCCAGAGTCGTCCGCACAAATCTCGTGGACTGTGGTGCCTATTCCGGGAAAAAGCGTGGCGCTCTGGGCCTCTCCTGAGGAACTCAGCTTGAGTACCAGTCCGGCCCCACCTTCGAGCGCCTCCAGTTTTACCGGTCCATAGCTGCCGGTGCCTGTGCAGTTGCCTCCGATGTAGATGTTTCCATTTGCGTCAATCCCCAGGCCGTGTCCGCTTCCGCCAATCCCTGCACCGGCCGTCGCCCATTTGAGCGCTCCTTCGCTGTTGTACT
>JBIKSY010000299.1:0-4639 GCA_044348365.1 Chthoniobacteraceae bacterium | reverse complement strand
AAGCTGGTTACAGCCACCGCAGGGGGAGGCAAGGTGACCGTCGTGGCAAACGGGGCAGGGGACGTCATCTCGATCAAAATTGCGCCGGAGGCGGTAGACCCACAGGACGTGGAAATGCTCGAGGATTTGGTGCTGACGGGAGTGCGCAAGGCAATCGAAGAGGGCAAGCAGCTTGCCCAGTCCGAGATGGGCAAGTTGACTTCGGGAATGGGACTGCCGCCGGGCTTGGGCTTCTAGCGGTTGCGCTCGCTCGGCGGCGACCGTCACTCAAGCAGAGGAGAATCTCCGCCTAGTTTGCCGGGAGCTCTTTGGGCAGTTCCTCGATGCTGATGTTCCGAAAGGCAACCTCGGCTTTGCATTTGCCGTGGATTTGAAGACCGATGAGCCCCTCCTGTTCGATCGTCGGATCTGCCTCGGTGTAGTCCACCGTCGTGACTCCGTTCAGGATCAGCCGGATGCGGTTTCCCTCAGCACGGATTTCGTACCGGTTCCATTCGCCGGGTTTTTCAGCGCTTTCTAGGAGGGGCTTTTCGGGCTTTGCGAGCATCTTGTTTCTGCGGGATTCATCGTAGAGCGCACCGGAGAAACCCGCCCCGATGTCGGCCTGGAAGCCGGACATTTCATTTGGGGGATTGGGGATGCGTTTTGAACGGAACTGGACGCCTCCGTTGATGAAGCCTTCGGTCCCCGAGAGTTTGTATTCGAGGCGCAGGATAAAGTTTTTGAAGGACTTGCGGGTGGTGAGGAATTCGTTGCGAGGATTACCCTCCAGAGATCCGCCCAGAATGACGCCTCCGGCAACCCTCCACACCAGAGAAGTTTCGCCCTCCCAGCCTTCCAGTGTTTTACCGTCAAAAAGGGGACTTGGGGCGGCTTGAGCGCTCAAGGCCGCGGCTGCAAAAAGGGCGATCGGGAGGAATGGTTTCAGCATGGCTTTGTCTTTTTTTGGGGAGCTGGTGTTTACGGGGGAAGAAGCTAACGGAGTGCCTCGGCCCAGGTAGCAGGTTCGAGAAGGAGTGCCGGATCGTCTAGTTCGCTGCGCTGGAATTTTTCTAAATCGCCCGAAACGTCCTCCCATGGGACAAGCTCCACGGAGACGGCGTCCCCCGGGCGCAGCCGTGCCGCAGCGGTGGGCTGGCGCTCACGCAGGCTCCAAGTGTAGACTATGCACTCCTTTGGCTTTTGGTCGGTGCCCGCCTCTTCAATCACATTGCTCAAATGGAGCGCGACAATGTGTTCTTTGTACGGGACCGAGCCGGGGCGGGGGATTGTGGCCGCGCCGGCAACCACACCGCGCACCCTCTGCCTGACGCCTGGCGGGGGGCAAAAGAAGGAGCGGGACTGCGGCTCCGCCTCAGGGAGCGGGAGGTTCTTCCAGTTGCCGAAGGCGAGTTCGCGGGCCGCAAACTCCCAGATCACAAGGGTCTTTCCTCTAAGCCTGTCGCTCCCGGAGGCGAGCTCCTTTTGGAGCATTTGCCGCGTGGCAAAGGCTCCGTCGCTGTTTCTGAGAAAGGCGTCAACCGGGCGGCCTAGTTGCGCGCTAAGGTGTTCGGGAAAACCGGCTCCTTCACCCCAGCCCATGGCGCCGAGGGAATAAATGTTTGAGAAGCTGTCGCCTAAAAGCAGCACATCAGCCTCCTTCGCTGGGAGCCAGCGGGAGCCGTTATGAAAGACCGGACGGATGGTGATCGTTTGGGGCGGGATGAGGGACTGGTTTTCAGGCAATCCAAGCAGCGCGACCGTGTCCCCGTGCGCAGTGATCTGCATGGAATTCTGGGGCGGGCCTTCGGCGTGTGTGGAAACCGCTCCTGGCTGGATTTTGCGGGCCACGGCTTTGGCCACGGCCTCCATGGCCCCGGGTGTCCAGTGGGTGTCGGTGCGCAGGAACTGGGGTTCGCCGGTGCGTCGCGCGCGCTCCTGAAGCAGGGGCGTCGGGTCAAACACCGATACGCCACGTCCTTCCAGTGCGCTGAGCCACGCGGAATAGGAGGCGTTCTGCAGAGGCGTCCCAGCGGGCTTAGCCCCGGAAGGAAAGCGGTGTGCTTCCAGACAAGGCTTCACGGGAACAGGGACTAACAGAAGCCGGATGCCTCGAGAGGCGAGGTGCCTTTCGAAATCGACAATGGCAGAGATTGGGTCGGGGCTGACCAATTCGGTTCGGGCTCTTTCTGCCTGAACTGCCGGGTTCAGGAAGGGTTTGCCGTTGAGATAGTCGAGGTCCTTGCGGAAAAAAAGCCAGCCTCCGGGTGCGGGCACCGCCTGTTCGTTACCGGCACCCGCCGCCTGGTACAGGAGAGCCTGAAGGCGGGGGCGCAGAGCGTTTGCGATGCTGGAGCGCTCCCCAAGAGCTTTTTCCGCCGAGCGTGTCGACTCGGGCGAGGGGAGCAGTCGCCACAAGTCCAGCGGGCCTGCCACTTTTGCAAGTGCGGCCCGGTTGGGGAGCAGTTGGAGCAGGGGACTCAGGGTGGATGGGCTGCTCCCTGCACCCCGTCTTGAAAACGATTCCAGGCAGGAGGCCGCAATGCCCGAGAGTGAGAGTGCCACAAATCCGGCCAGAAGCAGGGCGCGTGCTCCCCGGCAGAACTTGGTCGAATTCAGCGCAAACGCCGCTTCTTCCTCGCGTGAAGGGCGTGCGGGCGGGGTTGGCAACGGAGCGGCTTGGGGAGACCGATGGCTCATTTAAAAGAGGAAATAAATGAAGGGATTGTAGTCCTGCGTCAGAAGTGCGACTACGGCTAATCCCCCAAGCGCGAGCGAGAGTGCTGCCTTGGCCGGCGAAAGGGATTGGGTCCAGTCCCAAGTTTGGCGTCCCAGAGTAACTACCCCCAGTGCGAGTGCGAGGCAGGCGAGAGCAAAGGGTTGATGGAGGGGGGAGCCGACAATTTGGGTTGCCCATTGGGCGGAGGAGACGTCCACCATGGAGCGCAGGTAGGACAACGCATCAGGCAGGGTTTGGGCGCGAAAAAACACCCATCCGACCAGTACCACCAAGAGGGTCATAGACCTTGCAAGAAAGGGCGGCGGGCGAAGTAACGGAGCGTTTCTGGCGAAGGCCCGCTCAAGGGCCAGGGCGCCACCGTGGAGCGTGCCCCATGCGACAAAGTTCCAGGAAGCGCCGTGCCAGAGCCCGCCCAGAAGCATGGTGAGAAACAGGTTCAAATAGGTGCGCGTGCTCCCTAGCCGGTTTCCTCCGAGGGGAATGTAAAGATAGTCACGCAACCAGCTCGAAAGGGAGATGTGCCAGCGGCGCCAGAAGTCGGTGAGCGAACTGGCGGAGTAGGGCGCGTTGAAGTTGCGGGCGAATACAAATCCGAACATCAGGCCGAGGCCGATGGCCATGTCCGAGTAGCCGCTGAAATCAAAATAAATCTGGAGTGCGTAAGCCGTCACCCCGGCCCAGGCCTCGCCAAGGCTGCGCGAGGCCGCCCCGAAGGTGGCATCCGCAATCTTCCCGCAGGCGTTCGCGAGGAGCACTTTTTTACTGAGGCCCAAGAGGAAAAAGGCGATGCCACGGGCAAACTTGTCGAGGGTGAGCGTGCGCTGGCGGAGTTGTTCGGCAAGAAACGAAAACTTCAGAATTGGACCGGCAACCAGGTGCGGGAACATGGAAACAAAGCACGAAAAGTCGATGAAGTTTTCCATTGCTTCCGCGTCTCCCCGATAAACGTCGATGATGTAGCTGAGGGCTTGAAATGTGTAAAAGCTGATCCCAAGGGGAAGCACCACGTGCAACGTGGTGTGGACCGCCGCAGAATCCAGTCCGAGGGCCCCCATCAGAGTGTTCCATGTATCGACGCCAAAGTGGAAATACTTGAAGAATCCCAGCGCGCAAAGGTTGCTGAGAATGGAAATCCCCAGAGCGGTCTTCTGGGAACGCGACCGGCGCACCACTGTGGATTGTGGTGGGAGTGTATGGTCCGGTGCTTTGGCCTCCCAAAAGTCCCAGCGATCGCGGGCGATCACAAGGCTCAGAACCCAGTCTAGCGTCGTGGTGACCCACATCAGCGCGAGAAACCGTGGCTCCGCCCAGCCGTAAAAAGCGTATCCAGTCAGCACCAGCCAGAGGTTGCGCCAGCGCTGTGGCGCGCGCAGCAGAAGACAGTGCCCGCTCAGGGCGAGGGGCAGAAAATAAAAGAGGAACAAGTGCGAACTAAAGACCATGGACAGCCTAACCTTTGACGCCCCGGAAAACGGGATTGTATGCTTATCTCACGTCCGCCTTATATTGCTAGATAACGAATATTCAATGAAGACAGGCGTTCCCAGACATCTCCAAGGCGTGCTTTTTTCTCCGGTGCGCTCTGCGTTGCTGGAGGCTTGTTGCCTGCTTACACTTTTTTTGGGTCTTTCCGGCAGGTGCCATGCGAAGGCTCCTGCGGCAGCGCCGCTCCAAGCGGCTGTGGTCGAAGGGCGTGAGGGATGGCTTTTTCTTGGCGCAGAACTGCGGTTCCTTGCATTTGAGAAACTGTGGGTCACAGGGACTCAAAAAAAAGCAACAGCAGCAACGACCCTTCCTGCAGGAGGTGGAGCGCTGCCGGCCATCGTGGATTTTAACAGGCAGCTGAAGGCTGCCGGGGTGAGTCTGCTCCTTGTGCCGGTTCCGCCCAAGGCCTGGGGGTCCAGATACGCTCCCGCGGGC
>JBIKSY010000298.1:0-4643 GCA_044348365.1 Chthoniobacteraceae bacterium | reverse complement strand
AGGATTTCCAGAGCGCGCGCAGACATGTCGCCCAAGTTTCCGATGGGGGTGGCGACGAGAAACAGCACGGTACAGGAAGGCGGATGGGGGGAAAGGGATGCAGCGAAACGCCTGAGGAAAAGACCAGGAAACAGGTCTGATACGCGGGTGCGCGGCGACTCAGGGCTACCAGCCTTCGCTCAGATAACTTGTCAGGCGGATTGCGGCCTCCTCGGCTGCCTGCGGGATGGCTTGGCGCTCGTCCCTGTTGACGTTGGCCACCCTCGAATTTATCTGGGCAGACATTGAGTTGGAGGAGGTGACAAAGAAGCTCGAGTTTCCACGCACATCGCGTTCGGACAGCGTTTTGCCAGTCGAGCGTTGGACCACCTTTACTTTCAAAAGCAGGGAGAGGGTGTACTCGCTAGTTTGATAGAAATCTGTCTGAACTCCCCGGGCCGGAGTGCGTTCAATTCTTTCGATGGTACCTTGGACGATGGCGTCGGACTCGTTTTCCGAAGAGATCTTATAGGTGCCGTCCTGCTGAAGTTGTTTGATGACACAATTGGCCAGCATCACCTCAACTCTGGGCTCCAGTGTATTGTTTTTGAAAGCTGGCACCGCCAACGTGTGGACATCCTTCATGCTGGAGGGCTTCGCAGGCCCCAGACGGTAACCGGAGCACCCGCCCAGAAGCACTGGCGCTGCGAGGAACCCCGCGATTAGGGGCGAGGCCCACGTCGGATGTGTATTTTTCAAGGGCATCGTGCGCGAAGAACAGTTCGCCTCGGAGGTTGCAGAGAGAATCCTAAGGATTTTGTGGAGAGGGCGGCGTCAAGCGCGGCGCGGGAACCTGCAGTTGGAGTTGTCCTGCAGAAGACCCGTCCGGCCTGGGCGGGGTCACAAGATCGTCGTCCGGGCGCAACTGCAGTTTTGCTCCTGCAGGCTTTGCCTCCTTTGGGGTTGGTTTGAGTTTTGGGCCCACGTAGTCAGGCCGTGAAACCGTGTTGACCTTCGACTGCATTTCCCGGCGCGCCTCTGCCTTCTTGCCGTCGTCCACCGGTTCGCGCCGTGTTTCCACTGCGTCGACTCCCAGGTCCACTTTGAGGGTCTCGAGGCGTTTCTTCGCAATACCGGCCTCCTCCGTGCCGGGGTGGTTTGTCAGGATTTCCTTGTAATAAATTGCGGCGGACTTTGTTTTGCCGGTTTTTTCATAAAATTTTGCAGCATCCAAGGTGGCTTTGCGGCGGTTGGATTCCAGAAGCTGCAGGTTTTCGCGGGCCTGCGGGATCTTGCCGTTTTGCGGTGCACGGTTGAGATAGTCTTCGAAGGATTCTTGGGCGCGCACACGGTCTACTGAATCGTAGGAGCCGCTTTTGACGTTGCGCAACCGGATATATCCCATCTGGTACTGGGCATCGTCGGCGACGGAGTCAGAGGGGAAGCGTTCGATGATCTGCTGGTAGGAGGCGAGTGCCTCCGCGTCCTTGCCTTGGCGCTCCAACACCATGCCCCGAAAAAGCATCACCTGCGGGGCGGAGCGGGCGTAGGGTGCTCGCTTGAGGATCGTGTCAAACATTTCCTCGGCACGCCGGTTGGAGGAGAAGGTTTTCACGCCGAAAAGCCGGCGTTTTTCGCCGTTCATGTAACGCTTCCCGATGGCAAACATGCCGTCCAAGGCGTTGGTGAACTGCTTGCTTTCAGGGTTTTTGACGAGCAGTTGGTCGTAGGTTTCAAACGCGTCTTCAAACTTGCCTCGGCGCTCCAGCAAGTCTCCCAGTCTCAGCCGGGTCTCTGCTGTTTGCTGCGAATGCGGAAAGGCACGCAACAGGGCGCGCAGGGCCTCACATGCCTCTGAAAGCTTGTTTTTCTTGGTCAGATCGTCCGCATACTGCAGCTGAAGGTCCGCGGTTTTGGCGACGGGCACGCTGCCAGTGATCCCTCCAAAAAGACCGCCGCCCTCTTGTTTCCACCCCTCGTTCGGTCGATATACCAAATCTGCATGCGTGGTGCTCGCCGCGCAGAGACACAGGAAACCAGCAAGGCCCGCGCCGGTAAAACCCTTAAGGGCCCGAAAATTGAGGCGCGTCAAAACCGGCGTCGTCGCGCCGGAGGCTGTAATGGGGATGGAACGATGCATCGCCCCTAAACCTAATTCAGGCAACCCCGAGCGTCAAGGAAGGCCCCCTCTAATTGAGCGCGTCCTCATTCCTTCCATCTAGAAGCCATTTAACTGCCTCGGCCAATCCCTCCGCCACGTGGGTCGAAAGAGGAGCCGCCCGTGCCTCCTCCGCCCTTCCATATCCGGTGCGAACCAAAATTGTCCCTGCAAGAGCTGCGTTCCTGCCGCAGGCCAGATCAATGGCCTTGTCTCCAATGATCCAGGACCGCTCCAACGCCAGATTCCAATCTTGGGCAGCCTCCCAAAGCATCCCAGGCTGCGGCTTGCGTCGCAACGAGGGGGAGTCGGCTGCATCGGGACTCATGTAAGCGGCGTCCAGAGTGTCGGGTCCCAGCAATTCCAGCAACCGAGCGTGCACGCTTTCGTAAGCGGCAGGCGTGATGAGCCCCCGGGCAATGCCGCTTTGATTCGTCACAAGAATGGTCCGGAACCCCGCCGAGCGAAGCGCCCGCAAGGAGTCCGCCACCCCCTCGAAAACCCGCACCTGGTCCGGGTCCGCGCAGTAGTGTACCTCTTCCATCAAGGTGCCGTCCCGGTCGAGAAAAACAGCCGCTTTTGGCTCCTGGTTTGCCATGGGTTCAGGCGGGAAAGCTGGAGAGTAATTCGGCGCGCGAGACAATGGCGGTTCCCAACTTGCCCACGACGATGCCGGCCGCATGGTTGCTGATTTCGGCGGCCTCCACCGGAGTGGCTCCACCGGCCAAGGCCGCTGTAAAGGCTGCAATGGCGGTGTCGCCGGCGCCCGAGACATCGAAAACTTCCTGGGCGCGCGTGGGCGTGTGGTAAGGCGGGGCGTCCGGTTGGAACAACATCATCCCGTGCTCGCTCAGCGTCACGAGCACCAGCTTGCAGTTGAGGCGCTCCAGCAGGCGGCGGCCCACGGTGAGCAGTGCCTCGTCTGCAAGCGGGGGATCCACCGGGTCGGTCCAAGGCATTCCCGCGGCGCGGAAGGCTTCGCCCCGGTTCGGGGTGATTCCAGTGACGTCCCGCCATAAAACCGGGTTCGAAGGCTTTGGATCCACCAGCACAAGGACTCCAGCTTCCTGGGCGGCCTGGATCAGGCCGTCTGCAAGGGTCTGGTCGAAAAGTCCCTTGTCGTAGTCCTCCAGAATGACTGCCTGCAGGCTGGGGAGTTGCTCCCTGAGGTGGGCAATGAGCCTCAGGCGGGTTTCCGCGGTGAGGCTGTGGCGACGCTCCCGGTCCACCCGCACCATCTGCTGGGTGCGGGCGACTATGCGCGTTTTGCGGATAGTTTGGTAACCTGGGTCATGCAGCACGCTTTGGAGCTCGATTCCTGCACCTGTCAGCAAAGAGCGGAGCCTGTCGCCGTCTGGACCGTCGCCCGAGGGGCCTAGCATACGGACGTGGTCGACCAGTTCACGAAGGTTGCGCGCAACGTTCGCCGCGCCCCCGGCGTGATAGCTTTCCCTCACAACCTCCACCACCGGCACGGGAGCCTCCGGCGAGATCCGAGAGACCTTGCCCCAGATAAACTCGTCGAGGATCATTTCCCCGATGACCAATATTCGGGAGGAGGAGGGGAGCAGTTGGTTGACTCGTTGACGGTCCATGGCGTTTAGGCGTGGAGGGCTTCTGTCACTGCAGCAAACAGCAGCGGTACGTTGATTTCGTGATGCCCGATCAAATAGTAGCCTTTGCCCCCGAGAGCGGTCGGGCGGCGTTGTACATTTTCGGAGGGACGGTAGTGACGGGTCATATCAAGGGTGGCCGTGGTGAATTTTTCCACCGGATGGCCCAGATTGCGTGCCACGGTCAGGGCTTTGAGGAAGACCTCCGGCATGATGACTGCGCTGCCGACGTTGAGGACCACCCCGCCCTCGAGTTGCGCGCAGATGGCGGCAAATCTCTGGAAGTCCGCATAACTGGTGGCACCCAGCGCAGCGCCATCACAGCGTGGGTGTTGGTGGATGATGTCGGTACCAACTGCGATATGCACGGTCACTGGGAGCCCCAGCTCCGCTCCTGTGGCCAGCAGGGAAAGCGAGCGGTTTGGGAACTGGTCCATCGCCCGGCCCAGTGCGGTGCCCGCGCCCAGTCCCAAGGTTGCGCCCGCCCGAAGGGCCTCGTTCATGAGGAGTCCCGTCTCTTCGGCCATTCCAAAGCTGCCGTCATTAAGCCCTCGTTGGACGTCCTCGCTGGTTTCCCCTTGGAAGCAGAGTTCAAAGTCGTGCACCGCGGCCGCACCGTTGAAGGCAACCGCCGAAAGGATGCCGCGCCGCATCGCGTCGATCAGAATAGGATTGAGTCCCACCTTGATCGGGTGGGCGCCCATCATCAACACGACGGGCCGCCCCGCGCGCACCGCAGCGGCCATGGCGTCAGCGACCGCGCGCAGATCCTCCACAGCCAGAAAAGCGGGCAGGCTTTTCAGGAAGGCTGCCATTCCGGAGCCGGCCACATGGGGGATGGCAAAACTTTCCACTGCGACTTTGTTGGAGCGGTCTGCCACCGGGAAGGTCCG
>JBIKSY010000079.1:0-15260 GCA_044348365.1 Chthoniobacteraceae bacterium | reverse complement strand
GAGTTTGTTGACGATCTTGTCGGTGTCCATGCCCTCGCTGTCTGCCGTAAAGTTTGTGAAAATCCGGTGACGCAGCACCGGGCGCGCCACGGAACGCACGTCCGCCGTAGTCACCAACAACCGCCCCGCGATGACGGCACGCGCCTTCGCCGCAACAATGATGTTCTGGGCGGCCCGCGGACCCGAACCGCACTGGATCCATTTCTGGATGAATTCCGGCGCCCGCCTGTCCCCAGGACGGGTGGCCCGCACCAACCGCACCGCGTACTTCAAAACGTGGTCGCTCACCGGCAAATCCCGCACGGTTTTTTGCAGCTCCAAAATCTGGGCACCATCCATGACCTTGTTGAGCACGGTTTTGAGGGTGCTCGTTGTAAACTTTGCGATGAGTTCCTCTTCCTCCTCACTTGGGTAGTCGATGTAGATGGAGAACATGAAGCGGTCCAACTGCGCCTCAGGCAGCGGATACGTACCTTCCTGCTCCAGAGGGTTTTGTGTCGCCAGTACAAAGAAGGGGGCGGCCAGGTCGAAGGTCTGGCCCGAGGCCGTCACCCGGTACTCCTGCATCGCCTCCAACAACGCAGCCTGCGTCTTGGGCGGGGTCCGGTTGATTTCGTCGGCCAGCAGAATCTGGGTGAAGATGGGCCCTTTAATGAAGCGGTAGGCCTTCTTCCCTGTTTCCTCATCGACTTCGAGGATGTCCGTGCCGGTGATGTCGGAGGGCATCAAGTCGGGGGTGAACTGGATCCGCCGGAACTCCAGGTCCAGCACCTCCGAGATGGTCCGCACGAGGGTGGTTTTGGCCAGTCCGGGCATCCCGATCAAAAGCACATGCCCTCGCGAAATGATCGCCGTAAGCATGTCCATGACGATGTCCACCTGCCCGACGATGGCTTTGCCGATCTCCTTGCGGATCTCCACGGTGAGGGCGCTCATGCGGGTCACCAACTCCTGCACGTCGGAGGAGAATTCGGGCGCCCTTTCCGCAGGCTTGGCGGGGGCAACCTCCGGCGCGGAAGCACCTGCCACGGGCGGCACCGCCGGATCCTCGCCGGCAGCATCTGCCCCGGAAGGGGCGTCCTCCAAGGTCGCCTTTGCCGACAAGAGGCTGAACTGGAGTTCCTCAATCCCCACTGCGATAAGGTCGCCCTCCCGGAGTTGGGCAGCCTGATCGAGTTCCTTGCCATTGACCGAGGTGCCGTTACTGCTGCCCAGATCCTCCACCCACCAGGCGCCGTCCTTTTCAAAAAGCAAAGCGTGCTTCCGGGACGCGCCGGACTCGTTTGGGAGCAGCAGCGCGTTGCCCGGATCGCGTCCCAGCGAAAACGCTGGCGGCACCAGTTCAAAAACAGCGCCCGTGAGGGAGCCTTTGGTCGAGGTAAGGGAGGGCATGTGCGGAGGGATTGGAACGGGACAGGAGCAGAGGAAAAGCCAGACGCGCGAAAAAAGCTACGGTTTGAGAGTGATGGCACCCAAATCCTTAAGCGACTCAATCACACGGATGTTGCCCAGTGAGGACACAAACTTCGAGTCGAGAAACTCCACTTCTCCCGCTGCGTCCTCCTCCCTGTAGAGGTGGCGGTTGAGCATGAAGGACCAGGTGTCGGCGGCCTTGTCAAACTGGGCCAACTCAAACCGGCGCACCGGGCCTTTGAGCTTTTCCCCGCCACCAGTGAGGGTTTCCTTGTCGCGCACCCTTTCAACCAGCGTCAGAAGTTTGGCCCCCTGCTCGATGAGTCCCATGCGGTGGAGTTTGTATTTGTTGAAGAAGCCGTCCGCCTTAGCGATGCGCTCCTCCAGGTTTTTGCGGCCCGCCCCTTCGCCGAGGTCGGCAGGTTCCCCGAGTTGCAGTCCTTCAAAAACAAGCCGTCCCTTGGTGAAAAGCAGCAGGTCGTATTTTCCCGTGGGCAGGTTGGCGAAGTGAAAGCGGGTGTTTTCCTCGCTCAGCGTCCCCTTGTACGCGGAGGTGCGATCGCGCTCCAGCGCGATGGCGTAAGTCAGGACCGCGTCGACCTTGGCCGTGATGCCGCCGCCGGCGCCCGGACTGGTCTGGGTGTAAAAGCCCTTGGCGTTCTGAGCGGCAGCACTGAGCGTCAGGGCGAAGAAACAGAGCAGAAATCTGGCTTTCATGGCGTGTTCTTGAGCCGCAGCGCGCTCTCGGCGAGCGGGTGTTTTGGGTACTGCGTAACGATGGAACTCCAAATCTTCCTGGCCTCCTCGCCGCGCCCCAGCCCTGCAAGCGCACGCGCCCGGTGAAAGTCCGCAGGTATCTGGAAGGGGCTTTCCGGATTCAGCGCCTTGAAGGAATCCACCTCCTGAAGTGCCTCCCCCCAGCGCCCAAACAGCATGTGCGCCTGCGCCCGCAGCAACAAAAAGTCGCTCTGGAGCTTGGCCATCGGATGGGCGAGTTCCCAGAGCTGCAGCCTCGCCTCGGCCTCCACCCGGTACCCGCCCTCGATTAGGTTGCCCACAGCCACCGCATTGGCGCGGTCCTGGGCCGCAAACTTCCTACCCGCGCTTTCGTCCTGCACGGTCCTTTGGACCGCCACATAGATTTCCTCCGCCTCCTTGAGTCGGCCCTGCAACCGGTAGAGATCGCCGATGCGGGTCCGGACCAGTTGCACCACCTCGGCTTGCTGGGCGAAGGCTGGCAGCAGTTGCTGGGCGAAGGCCACCGCCGAGTCGTCCCTAAGCAGCACAACACGCGTCTCCAACTCGAAGAGGGCCAACTCCCGCATAAACCGTTTCGCCAACGCCGGAGGCAGCTTCGCCAACTCTGCCAACGCCGCCTTGGGCTCCACCTGCGCCGTGCCACGCAGGCGGGCCAGCAACCCCACAATCCAGTTTGGATCGGAAGGATCCGGATTCCGGGCGATCCACGCCGCCGCCACCTTGCCGGTTTGCTGCTCGGTTCCAAACTCGCGGGCGAAGCGAAAAAATCCCTTCAACACCTCGGGATCCGCCTTGGAAAGATCCTCGGCCGTGAGCTTCTTTAAGTACCTCTCCAAGTCGGAGGGATTATTGATGGAGGCCTCCTTGACTCGCCCGCCGAGGGAAAACCGAAAGGCAATCCGCAGTGAATCTGCACCGCGTTTAAGCGTCACAATGACCCCGACCGGATGCAGTCCGGCAAGCAACCGCTCGGCAACCGGCTTGTCGCTTTTCCCCCCGTCGGTGAATTCCCAACTCAGGCTGCAATCTGCCGGAAGGCCCGGAGCGAACTTCAACTCGCTGTCAAAAAGCCACAATCCGTCCCAGCCGATGTAGTCCCGGTGGTTGACCAGCAGCGGAGGAATGACGCCAAACTGGATGTGCTCCAACTTCACCCGCTCCGTGGTTCCGGGAGTAACCCACTGGTCCTTTTCAAACAGCCCCACCTGGTTGCCTTCCTTGATGTAGCCGAACCGCGCCGAGGCAAGGCCGCTGCTCGATTTGGCATGCAGAAAATCCACCAACACCCCCTGCTCCGGAATCGCGACCTGCTTTTTCGCCGCCTTCGAAAGCGTCAGCACCGGGTCATGCAAACCGGGCGCCGCGATCTCGAGCTTCCTGTTGAGCCAGAGAAAACTCGCGTCGCTGGAGGCCACAAGCAGTGGCAAATTCATCGCCCCCGGCTTGAGCCAGCCCCGGTAACGGCTCAGGAAGTTACTCCCCTCCCCGTACGGATTGTCGTTGAGGGCGATGGAGGAGACGTACTCTGCCCCGTCCACCCCGGGGGAGGCTTTCCACGCCGTCTCCAACGAGTCGGGCGAGTCCAGCGAAGTACCCGGCGCCATCCGGCGCACCTCCAGAAAGAGGCCCGGCTTTGGTGTCCAGGTGGGAACGGCACGCGTCCGTACGCCGCCGTAGTAGACGGCGTACTCCTGGCCGGCTTGGAGTCCCTTTGCCACCAGGCACACTTTCATCCCGTCCGAGCGGAAGCCCCGCTCCACCGGGACAGGTTTCCCCGCCGGATCCAGCAGCAGGACGTCCACGGCGTTGGGCATGGTGTGCCCCAACTCGGGCACCTCCAGCACCCAGCCCGCCTCGGGCAGCGAAGGCGGCGTCTTGGCAACGCAGGTGAAACGGAAGGTCGCATCCGCAATCGCCCACCCCGCCGGCACGGCGGGCGCTGCGAGCGACGCGGGCACCCCAGCCAAAAACAGGGCTGCCGCAACGAGACCAAAAGAGGGTCGCTTCATTTCTCCTGTCCCAGTGCCTTGAAGTAATCCGCCACCATCGCCTTGTAGGCTGCCGGCGCCTCACCCTCGTTTCCGCCCTGCAGCTTGCGCTCCTCCCCCTTGCCGGCGGCAGAGGCACGCGCAACGACTTCGTTGCCCTGCACCCCGCCCTTGAGTTCCCTGAGCTGGCGCACCACCCGCTGGTGTAGGGCCGTTGCGTCCTGTCCCCGACCTTCCTTGAGCGCCTGTGCCGCCTGCGCCATCACCTTGGAGACCTCGCGCAGACCGTCCGACTTGATATAAAGCATCGCCGCTTCCGCCGTTTTTTGAGCGGTCTTCTCCGCGAGCATCGCCTGCTGCACGGCCAGGGCGTCCGCCGGTTTTTTGTCGGACTGAACCGAGCGCACGGGGGCGTTTCCTTCCATGCCATTGCGATCGCTGAAGCCGCCGGCCTTGCCGCCGCCGGTGGCCCTGGTCTGCCCCACCTCGCCGTTGTCGCGCACCTGCCCCTGCTGCATGGCGTCGTTGGTGCGCCGCGCATCCGGCGTGTCCCCCTTGAGCAACTGGGTCTCGGTGCCCGCCATTTCCCCATCGGACATCCCTTCCCGCCCGCCGGAGGAGCGGCCCATCTGTTCGTTGTGCTTGGGCGCCTGATTGCCGGACTTGCCCTGTGCGCCGAAGGCGGGCATCACGCCGTCCATCACGTCCCAGCCGGCGGGAATCTCGGCGAGTGCCTGATTAGAGGCGGAGCTTTTCGCGTCCTCGGCGATGTTCTGCTGCTGCTCGAGCAACTCACCCACCAAATCCTCGAAGGCGTCCGCAAGCGGGAGCATCGGGATTTCGGGCATCTCGGATTTGTCGAAGTTTTCCATGAGCCACTTGGTGGTGTCCATTTTGGTGGCAAGCCAGTGTTCCATGTCGGCCGAGATCTCCTTGGCCTTCTCGAGCGCATCCAGCATCCCCTGCTCTTTTTGAACCGCGACCTCTGTGGGCTTTTTGTCCCCGGCGAGCACGTCCTCCAAATCCTCCTGTTCGACGTCCTCGAAGACCTGCATCAGGGCGTCCTTCATCTCATTGCCGGCCTTTGTATCGGGGAAGGCCTGCATGTCGGTGGTCATCTGCTCGACGGCCTCCTTGACCAGATCCTTGGTCTTCTTGAGTTCGTCCATCTGCGCAACGTCGTCAGGACGCAGCTCCGTTTTACGGGCCATCTCCTTGGTTTTTTCTACAATGTCCTTCTGCACGTCGGCGAGGTTCCGGAGGCGTTCGTCAAACTCGGCCAGCTTTTCTTTCAGTTCGTCGCGCTTCTCCTGCGCCTCCTTTTTCTGCCAGTCGTTTAGCAGCGTCACCAACTTCGCCAGCGCCACAAGCACCTCCTCCTGCTTCTTAAGCGACTCGGGAACCCTTGCCGCTTCGAGGTGTTCCACCGCCCCCAGCATGCATTCATACACCTTCATTTCCCCCAGCAGCCCGGAAACCTCCTCGAAGCGCTTGCGCAAATCCGCGTCTCCAATCCCCGCGTTCTTGCTGTCGGCCAGAAGCCCCTGCCGCACCAGCGGTACCCGCTCGGCCAGCGTGTCCTGGCGTTTTGCGAGGGGCCCACTCTCCGTGCCTCCCTTGGCCTTGGTGTCCTTGAAGAGGTCGCGCTGTTCCTTGAACAGGCTCTCCAGCCCGGAAATGGCAGCCGTCACCTCCGCGCGCTTGGCCTCCTCCTGCAGCGCGTCCGGCGTCCCCTTGAGGCGGCCCAGAATTGCAGCCTCCAATCCGGAAGCATGCACCAGTTGTTTGGTACGCGACTCCCCCTCCAGGCTGCCCGCCTCGCGCAGCGCAAGTACGGCTTCCTTCATTTCCTTATCCATCAGGTGCTCCAGCGTCGCATGCACCTCGGGAGACACCCCGCCCGTGGCCACGGAAAGTTCGCCCGCCATGACCGACACTTTCATTTGCCGCTCCAAAAGCGCATCCACCGTGGCCGCACCCTTTTTGAGGAGCAAGGCCCGGGTCTCATCCAGGTTCTTTGCTTGCAGTCCGATGAGCGCCTCCATGCCCGCCTCGATCTTCTTCTGCGCCTCCTGCTTTGCCTCGGCCACCTTCTCGGCTGACTTGAGTTGGACCACGACGGGCCGCGAATGTGTCGTGCCCGGACCGGTCACGTCGTTGGCGTCGCGCGCCACGATCTTGTAGGTCACCCGGCTTTCCTCCGCCAGCGGCGCGACGGTCACCGTAGCGCTGCCCTCCCAGCTTTTGGCGCCCACCGCCGCGCCAAACTCCTGCAGCAGCGTGGCGTGCTCCGGATCGTCGCCTTCCTGATAAAGCCCCACAAAACCCAACCCCAGGGAGTCCGACGCCGTAAACTTCAAGGCCAGCCGCGCCCCTTTTTCGGCGAACAGTTCCCTGCCCTCCTCGGGTGCAAGCACCTCCACCTTTGGGGGGGCGTCAGGACGCACCTCCACCGGCAGGTTGAGCGACTCGGGCGTGCCCGACTCGTCCTTGAACGCGATTCGCAACGTCCGCACCGTCTTGGAATCAAACCCAAAGCTCCACTCCGTGGGGCTCACCAATTCCACTGCGAAAACCTGGTCGCCCTCAGCCGTTGCCTTGAGTTCCACCAACGGGTTGTTGAAGGAAAGCCTCACCCGCACCCGTGAACCTGCCGGCACACCCTGCAACGCATTTGTCACCTCCACCTTGCTGGCGGGAAGCCCCGTGTAGGCCGGCGGAAGGACCTCCGCCTCCCCCCTCTTCAGGACGGTCCTCGGCCGGACGCCAATCCGGTGCAGGGGCGATTCCACATCCCCCGCCTGCACCTCGTACTCGAGAGGTTGCTTGACCTCCTTCCAGGTAAAACTGAAAGCGGCCTGCCCCGCCTCGTGCTCCAACAGCGAGCGCTGCCAGCTCCCGCCCGCCTCCCGATAACGCACCCACGCACTCTTGGGCACCTCCCCTGCGAGGGTGACCTGCAGGTGCACGTCCCGGCCGTGCGGCACGGAATCATTTCCGGGATGGAGGGACTCAATCCGCGTCCGGGTGAGCGGCTGAATGTTGCTGGCCGGCAGCAGAATCCGGAGGGCCGAATTAAAGACATTCAACGGCATGAGTGCTGCGAAAACAAAGAGGGCGAGCGCCGCGCCACCCAGTCCCAAAGCGAGCCGCTGTAGCTGCCCGCGATCCAACACCACGTCCCAGCGCACCTGCGGGAAGGGGTCGCTCATTTCGGCAAAAATCGCCGACCGCAGCGGCGAGCCGCTCGGAAGCGCCTGCTCGAAATGAACGGCGTTAATGAGCGTGTTGGAACGGTCACCGGAGGCGATCTCCAGCCGCCGGGCCATGCTTGCCAACGAAACCTTTGGCGCCCAAACCCTCCAGGCGAGCAGTGCACCTGCCAGCAGCGAGCCGACAATGAGCGAAAATGTTGTCCAGCGCGCCGCCGCCCCAAAGTGAAACCAGGTGTCCAGCCCCAGAAACACCACCAACTGCGCGAGGCCCGCGCCGCCTCCGGCCAGGAGAAACTTCGCCCCCTGGGAAGCCTTCCACCGGCGGGTGGCCTGTTCGAGACGGTGCGTAACCGTTTTGGGATTGAGTGCCATAGTGTGGGGAGATGGAAGTTGCGGGTAGAGGCTCCGGACTGCGGGCTCAAAAACCGGGGACTCAGCGGACGACGCCGTCGACAGGGGCGGGCGCCTCGCCGGTCTCCTTGGTCTTAAAAAGGCGATAGTTGGTGAAGGCTGCGGTGGAGTTTTCGCCACCGCCAAGTGCGATGGTCTTAAGCGACATGTAGCGGGGCTTGAGCTTCCACTTCACATTCACCGTCGCCTCGGAGCCGACCGGGGGCGGTTTTACAAAGGCGATGGAGCCGCCGGCGATTGTGTAGTCCTGACCCTTGTTCTGGCGGTAAGGCAGCTTCTGGTCCGCCGTGCGCAACCGGACCTCCACCACCTCAAAAGTCGCGTCATCGTCCTTGCGTTCCGCCTTCACCGGGAAGGTCGTGCCCACGCCATCCCCGCGGATGGTGAAGGGCAGGGTCACCGGCCATTCGGCCGGAATGGTGAACTCCCGCTCCGCCGTGTACCAGTTCTGGGGTTCGTCCTTTCCCAATTCCGGAGCCGCGGCGCGGTGCACCATCAGCAGCGCAGGCAGGCCCTTGAACGGTTTGAACCGGAAGATGGTGGTCCGCTTTCCCTTGGACTCCTCGTCCTCCCGGACGGAGTCCGGTCGAGGATCCACCACGCAGGTTTCCGCCCACATCTTGGTGCCGGTGCCGTCCAGGTAGTAGTCGACGAGAAACTTGTAGGTCGCACCCGGCTGGACCGGAAGAAACGCGGTCTCCACCTTGGCGGTTTGGGTCACCAACACCGAGACCGGCGCCTGGATCATCACGCACTTTTTGCCGGCAACAACCCCCGCTTTGATCCACTTGTGGTTCTCCACATACTGGTCCTGCTTGACGGGTTCGACGTCGTACCGAAAACGGAATCCCACCAGCGACTCGTCCGCACAGTCCCCGTTCGGGACTGGAACCGGGACCAGCTTGTCCGCGTGTGCAAAACCAGGGGCGCCCAAACAGAGGCAAAAAGCAAGGAGGGGGGCTTTCATGCGAAATGACATTGAGGAAAACGGGGTAAAAGAGCGAGCCGGCAGTTTGGGTCTCAGGGTAGGTTCCAGCGCTTTCGCAACACCCAATCCGCGGAGAGAAATCCCAGCAGAAGCAGCAGCAACAAGGGGTGGTTCCAAAGCTCCTGGACGCGGACTCGGGCGATCTGCTGCTCCTTGGCGTGGACAAACCCGGGCCACTCGTCCCGTTCCTCCCATTTGAAGAAACGTCCCCCGGTCTGTTGCGCCACCCGTTCGAGCAACTCCCTGTCTATCGGGCGGCCTGTCTTTTCGGTGGCGGGCTTGGACACGGAAAACCGGGTCTCCGCCTCCAGCTTTGTCTTGCCGGACTCCCAGCGGGCGCGCGCTGTGAACATCCCCGGCACGTTGGGCTCCACCGCCGCCACAAAGCCGTTGATCGTTCTGCCTCCGGCCGGAAACTGTCCCTGCTTCATCGTATATTCAAAGACCTTTCCATCCGGGGTCCGCACGCTGAGAGGCAGCGTCGCGGGCGGCTTCCCCTCGGCCCCTCCCAGCTCCAAAACCGCACGTACCTCCGGTTGCTCCCCGAGGGTGTAGGCAGGCCGTTCGGTCACCAACTCCAACTTTGCAACCCCCTGCTTGTCCTGCTCCTTGGGGATAAGCCACTCCATCAACTGACTCCAAAAAACGTCGTACGGAGAGCGTTCCGCCGACCAGGTCTTGGCCCCCATCCGCCAGTGCCACACCGAGTCGGTCAACACGTTCACCACCCGTCCCGCTCCAAACCGCGCGGCCACCACCACGGGAAACTTGTTGCCCCCCTCTTCCGCCTCAATCAGGACCTCGGCCGCCGGGGAACTCGAACGTGCAATGTTCACCGACAAGAGCGCGGGGAACTCCTTCACGTTGGCAAAAAGTGGCCCAAACACGGGATGCCGCAAACCCGCATCGGTGATCCTCACTGGGAACCGCCCCTCCCGGTATTCCGCAGGAAGTTTTGCAGGGCTCATCTCCACCAACGGCGTCTTGGCCACCTCCGCCGAAGCCATTCCGGCCGCCCCACCCAGCAACACCAATCCACCGCCGCGGTCCACAAACTCGCGCAACGCCTTGTACTGGTCCGCCGTGAGCGCCTCCGGGGGCAGGTCGCCGAGCACCACCACCGCGTAGGAGGACAGGCCCGCCTGTGAAAACTCCAGCTTGGGCGCCTTTGCGCTGTCCATTGTGCCGCGGTCGCCCATCGCAACGAGCTTTCCATCCCCGGAACGCACAAACGCCTGTAGTTGCAGATTCCGGTCCCCGGCCACCGCACGACGCAGGAACTTAAACTCAAAGCCAAACGAGTTCTGCACGTACAGCACCCGCTTTCCCGGGGCCACCACCTCGATCGCAAAGTGCCGCGTCTTCGCATCCGGATCCGCCGCCGGATCGCTCAAGCGCAGCTCAAACTGCAATACGCCCGGTTCCGTACCCGAGACGGGAAACACCACGGGGCGCGTCTGTTCGGCCTCGTTGAAGGTCACCGCCGACTCGGCCGCCTTGACGCCATCGCGCCAAAGCTCGGCGTTGAGCGTACGGCCCGACATTCCGCTGGCGGACACCGCTCCGCGTACCTCCGCGTCCCAGCCCACCACGATGCGGCCGGGCGGGTCCACCGCTGAAATCCACACCCGCTTGGCCTTGGTCGGCAATTCAAAGGGCTTTTCCAGCTCGAAGGTATGCACGGGCAGTCCGCCCGGCAGCGTGAAACCACCCCCGACTCCCGAGGTGTCCAGTCCGTCGCTCAGGACGAGCATCGCAGCGAGGGGCTGTCCCACGAAGCGCTCGCGCGCCTGTTGCAACGCCGCCACCACGTTTGAACCCGCCCCCTTAAACGCCAGTCCTCCGGCATCTCCGCCCCATTCACTCGGCCGCAGATCAAACCGGAAGGTCCGCATTTCAAAGTGTTCCCGCGCCGCGGCAAACGTCGGGGATGCCAGCCACTCGCGCACGCGCTGCGCTCGGGCGGTCTGTCGCGGGTCGGCGCGGTCCTCCATGCTTTCGGAATCGTCCACCAGCACGGCCAACTGCGGCCGCAGCACGGTGACCTCATCCACTCGCCTTTGCGGCTGGAACAGGAGCACCAACAGCAGCGCCAGCGCCCCGAACCGGAGCCCGCCCAGCGCGTGGCGGCGGTCCAACCGTTTGAGCCCGGCGCGTCCGCTCCACAGGATACAACCGCCCAGAACGCAGCCAAACAGAAGCACCAGTACCCACGAATACACCGGCGAAAACGTCATCGCGATCATGGCGCCACCCCCTCGGAAGCAGCGGCCCTGCCCTGTCCAAACCGCCTCTTCGCCAGCCGTCCCGTCTGGATCGCCCCCTCCTCACCCTGACCGCGGTGGCGTGCCAGCAGATTGGAATACACACACTCCACCCCAAACAAAACCGCCGCCAAAACCAGCAAAAGGGGCCACAGGGGCGCCACCCCGCGGCTGCGCTCCAGCCAACCCCGCAACTCCTCCATTCCCGTCAGAGCCGTGTGCGGCAGTCGCTTTTCCAACGCCTCCGGCGACTCGCTGGTGAGATCCCCTTCCGCCCCGTCAACGTTGACGGCAAACCGCGCAACCACCCCATCCTTGGCAGAGGTGGCCTCGTACAAACCCGCCAGGGGCGCTTCATCCAGCAGGGGTTGCCCCACCGGCGCCACCACCGTTTCCCCCGAAGGCAGCCGGACATTGAGCGCCTGGTCCTTGGCAATCCCTCCGGGAACCGGCACCGGATCGCCTACTGAAAACGCCTTGCCCCCAACTGAACGCGCGCTCGAGAGCCGTCCAATCTCCTGAACCACCGGCAAAAAGGCGGGTGAGACAGGGAAACCTCCCCAAGCAAGATCCGCGGTCGCGTTGACGACGACCACCTTGCCCGCGCCACGCTCTCCGTACATGAGGAAGGGAATGCCCTGTCCCATGGCCACCAGCGCGCGCGCGTTCGGCCGGGGCTTCCACGCCAGCACGCGCTTTTGCGGAAGCGGGGGAAACGGCGTGCTGGCGTCCCACGAGTTAAAGAGGGGATGCTGCGGCTCGAGCAGCAGTGAAGGCAGACGCTCAGCAGGCAAATCCCTGCGTTCCCCGGCCACGGCCGGCATCCACTCCACCTTTTCCCAGGCCGCGTTTTGAAAGGCCTCCCCCGGAAAGACCGCCACGCAACCGCCCCCCTCCAGATAGCGGTCCAAACGGACGGACGCCCTGTCAGAAAGCGAGGACACCCCAAGCACAAACACGGCGGAGAACGCGTCCAGATTCAGCTCGTCCAGCTCCGCGGGCTTGACCGTCTTGACGGGCGCCGGAGAAGTGCCTGCAAGAAAGGCTTTGCGTATAAAAAAGCCCGGTTTGGCGCGCTCGGGCGCATCGCCGGCCTCCACCACCAGTATCCGGGGCGGTTGGGTGAGGTTCACCACGGCGTAGCGCTTGTCGTCGGGAGCAAGTCGGTCGCCGCTGAGTGCGCCAGCCAGAGGAAGCCACTTCCCCGAAATGGAGGAGGGAATCTGAAACTCAAAAGGCACCTCCAGGCGGGTTCCCGCGGCCACATCCACCGCGCGTTGCACCAACCGTTCCCCGCCGGTCTTGAGCTCAAACAGTTCCTGCACGGGCACGGTCGAAAAGTTTGCAACCGAGACCATCCCCCGCATCGTGCCGCCAGCGGAGGCGTACGGGGAATCAAACTGCATCCCCAGAAGGGAGGTGTTTGGGGAGGCCGTGTCGTCGGTCCGCACAACGATCAGCGTCACTCCGGAGGCGGCCCACTCCGAGTCGAGCACGCCCTTGGCGTCGAACATCCAACCCTGTGCCTGGGGATCGGTGAGCACGATGATCTGGCGCTCGCCGCCCGCGTTTCTGGAAAGCGTCTTGCGCGCCTCGAGCAACACCGGGCCAAAATCCGAACGCCCCTCCGTGAGCACGATGCTGGAAAGCGCCTTGCGTGCGACCGCGTGGTCCACGGTGAGCTCCGGGAGTACGGGTTTGACGCGGTCGGTGGCCCCGAGGACCGCGACCGAGTCGCCGGGGCGCAGGTCGTCGATCACCGCGCTTGCCTGCTCCAGGGCAGTTTGCAGCCGCGTAGCGCCGTTGACCTCGTACCCCATTGAAAAGGACTGGTCCACCACCAGCACCACCGCCCTGGCCACCTGCCCGCCGAAGAGCTGCGCCGACAACTGGGAGGCAACCGGACGCGCCGCAGCCAGGGCCACCAGGGCCACAATCCCGCTACGCAGCAACAACAGAAGCAGGTGCTCCACCTTCGCGCTGCGGCTTGTGCGGGCGGCCACCACCTTCAAAAACCGCAGCGTGCTGAAGGGTACCTCCACCACTCGCCGCCTCTGCCACAAATGAATCAGAAGCGGCACGGCCAGCGCAGACAGCGCCCAGAGCATCGGGGTGGCAAGAAAAGTCACGGCGTCGTCCTTCCTCCCAAGCCGTTCACGCGGGCGGCAACGGAGACCTTCGGCTCCCAAGCCCTCACAGCGCCATCCTCCTGCGGTCCTGTAAATACTGCTGGATGAAATCGTCGAACCCTTCGGCGGTGGAAACCAACCGGTAGTCAACGTTCATCACCCCACAGCGCTCCTTGATTCCATCAATGAAGCGCTGCAACTCCTCCTTGTAAGCCTTGCGAGCATGGGCCGGGTCGACTTCCACCCGCTCCCCGGTCTCCATGTCGACAAACTCGGAAACCGACTCCAGCGAAAGCTCCAGTTCCACCGGGTCCAAAACCTGCAGGAGCACCACGTCGTTCATGCGCTTTCGAAAGTGGGCGATCGCGCTGAAGATCGCCTCCGGACTGTCAAAGCAGTCACTCATGAGCACGATGAGTCCCCGGCGCGACAACTGCCCCGCCAGCGAATGGAGCGCGTGTCCCGTATCGGTGACATTGCGCGGCGAATTCGCGGCGAGCCGCTCCACAACCAGGCGCAGGTGCCGCGCCCCGCCGCGACAGGGCAACCGGTCCCGAATCTCGCTGTCGTAAAGCGTCAGACTCACCGAATCCTGCTGCCGCGTCACCAGATAGGCAAGCGCCGCCGCGAGACGCCCGCAGTACTCGTACTTTGTCGGCCGGCCGTGTCCCCCGCTGAAACCCATCGAGGCCGAGGCGTCCAAAAGAATGTGCACCCGGAGGCTCGTCTCTTCTTCAAACTGCCGGATGAAATACTTCTCAGTCCGACCGAAAACCTTCCAGTCCAGGTGCCGCAGGTTGTCACCCTTGACGTATTCACGCCGGTCGGCGAACTCGACACTCTGGCCCTTGAGCTTGCTCTTGTGCCCGCCCGACTGCGCCCCCTCGGCGACATAACGCGAACGGATCGCAAGACTCTCCAGCTTGCGGAGCGCCTCCGGGGTAAGGAAGTCTGAGATGGATGCCATGGCAGAATTAGAAGGGCACCGCCAGCAACCCGTCCGGGTGTCCGAGAAGAACCCCGCCCCGCTGGATCCACACCACCCAGTAGTTCCCGAAGTGCTCCCCCACCTGGTAGGCGCCGCTCAAGCGCTGCGCCTGGGGCACCGCCGGCCGGTTGTCTTTGACCTTTATCGAAACCAACGCGGCCTCGCCTCCCTTGGAGCTCCCCTCACCCGAACTCAGACTCAACAGTTCAAGCACCACACCCACGGGCAGTCGCGGCGGCGGCATCTTGCCCGGCCCAGCCAATGGGGCCAGCTCCGGATAGCGGGCTGGTCCGAGCTGGTAGCGTTGGCCGACCAGGTTGGGGGAATGAGCCGGCGCAACAGCGCTGTAGGCCCAGGCCTCGCCCCACGGATCCTTTTGCAGCGCCTCGGGGGCGGTGGAGAGCAGCTCGTCGAGGCGCTCGGGGAAACGCGCCTTTTTGCGGTAAACCCCGCGCAGCATCTTGTCCCATTCCAACACCTGCGCCCTTGCCTCCCAACACAGGGCCACCAGCTTGAGCGCCACCGCCGGCCCCTTGGGTGACTCCACCCCGCTGAAGCGCTTCAGGCCCAGCACCCACTGCTGCGGGTCCTCGCCCGCCCGCGCCTTGGCGAGGAGCCCCTCCAACTCCAATGCAGGAAGCGCCTCCGCAGGCACCCCAAGCCTACTGAACTCCGCCCTTCCAACCGCATTGAACGCCTCAAAATAAGGCGGCGCGACCGCCCTCGCCGGACCCGCCGTCGCCGCGAAAAGCCCCAGCAAAACCGCCGCCCCAAAACTGCATCTGCCCGCGCCCTGGAATTCCATCGGGTGGTTAGTGCGTCACCGCGTAGTAGAGCACGTTCAGTCCGAGAGCGGTCGAATCCTGCGGTTCGTAGCCCAGTGCGTAGGGCGCATCGGCCTTCTCCCAGCCCGCACTCCAGTCGTAAGGAGTGTAGATGATCGCGAGCGCTCCGTTGACCTCCACGCCGTAAAGTTCGGGCGGTTGCTGCAGCTGGTTGCCGCGCGCCGCGGCCAGGGCCGGACGCGCCTTGACCGAACTCACATTGCGCGGCTGGCGAAACAACTCATGTCCCTGGGGGATTTGGATGAGCGGCTTGTTGGGCA